>JBFXAN010000020.1:0-60764 GCA_050184225.1 Dehalococcoidia bacterium
ACTGCCAGACGAGTTACTGGCAGACCACGGTTACGTTAGTCACCCCCTTCCCTGCGAGGGAAGGGGGTCGGGGGGTTAGGTATCACCTCCCCATCCCGATGGCCATCAGCGCCAGCCAGACCAGGATCAGGCCGAGGGCGAGGGCGGCAAGAATCTCCGAACGCGTGATCAGGGGCGGCCGCATACGGCGGGGTTGACGTGCCATGTAGGGGCTTCTCCAGGCACGGAGCGTGCAGTGTAATACGCGACGGGCAGGTGCTGGATACCGTCAGGGTGGACAGCGGAGCGGAGCGCCCGACGCGCCCTCAGTGTGTCAGGATACCCGCGTGCGAACAAGCACCAGATATGGGTAGTTCCGCCACTGTCATAATAGAGCCGCTCATCTCATCCTTCACCCGCCGTGGCCCGGCACGCGGCGACCGTCCCTGCCACCGCGCTTCCAAGCGACACCGACTCGAACTCCTTCACCATTCGCCGCTTCAATTCCACCGCATCCCGCTCCAGCGTGCGCGGACTGATCGTCAGCCGCCAGGGCATACCCAGGAGGTCGGCGTCGTTGAACTTCACACCGGCGGTTTCCTCGCGGTCGTCATAGAGCACGCGCAGTCCCGCCGCCTGCAATTCGACGAAGATGCGGTCGGCCGTCTCGCGCACATCGTCACGCTCGACGTTGAGGGCGACGAGGTGCACGTCGAAGGGGGTCAGCTCGACGGGCCAGATGATGCCACGATCGTCGTGATTGGCCTCGACCACGGCGGCAAGCAGGCGGCCGACACCAATGCCGTAGCAGCCCATCACCATCGGATGGCTCTTGCCCTCGTCGTCGAGATAGGTGGCGCCCATCTTCTCCGTATAGACTGTGCCCAACTTGAAGACGTGACCCATCTCCACCCCCCGGCGCTGTTCGAGCGGCGCGCCGCAGGCGGCGCAGCCATCGCCGGCGCGGGCGAGGGCGATGTCGGTCATGATCTCCGCCTGCCAGTCGCGGCCGTAGTTGCTGTTGACATAATGAAAGTCGGGCTCGTTCGCCCCGGCGACGAGGTTCCGGCCGGAGGCTGAGTCGTCGGCGACGACCGTGACCCCGGAAAGGCCGATCGGCGATGCAAAGCCGGCGACACCTCCAGTCTGTTGGATGGCCGCGTCGCCGGCCATCTTCAGCTCGACGGCGTGCAGCGCGTTCTTCAGCTTGACGTCGTTGACTTCGAGGTCACCTCGGATCGCGACGAAGACCGGCCTGCCGTCCGCCTCGTAGAAGACCGCCTTCAGCGTCGTTGCGGTGGGCACGCCGAGCAGGGTGGCGACGGCCTCGATCGTCTTCGTGCCCGGCGTCGAGACCTTCTCCAGCGGTCGCGGTGCCTCATCGGCCAGAGGCGGCTTGCGGAAGTCCGCCTTCTCCGCGTTGGCGGCGTAGCCGCAGATCGGACAGAGCAGCACATCGTCCTCGCCGATATCGGTGAGGAAGAGAAACTCCTGCGAGTCTTTGCCGCCGATCGCGCCGGAGTCCGCCTGCACCGGGATCGTTGGCACACCGCAGCGGGCGAAGATGCGCGTGTAGGCGGCGACCATCTTGTCATAGCTCTGGTCGAGGCCCTCCCAGTCGGCGTCGAAGCTGTAGAGATCCTTCATCGTGAACTCGCGCACGCGCACCAGGCCGCCGCGGGGCCGCTGCTCGTCGCGGAACTTCGTCTGGATCTGATAGGGGAGCAGCGGCAGGTCGCGATAGCTCTGCACGTTCCGGCGGATGATATCGACCATCACCTCTTCGTGCGTCGGACCGAGGACGTGCTCACGCTCGCGCCGGTCGTGGACCTTGAAGAGGACATCGACGGTCTGATAGCGGCCCGACTCCTCCCATAGCTCTGCCGGCTGAAGCGCGGGCAGACTCACCTCGAGGCCGCCCTCGCGGTCCATCTCCTCGCGGATCACCTGCTCGATCCGGCGCATCACCCGCCAGCCGAGCGGCAGGTACGAGTAGACGCCGGCGGCGAGCTGCTCGATCAGGCGCGCCCGCAGGAGGAGTTTGTGGTTGTCGGTTTCGGCCTCGGCGGGCGCCTGGCGCAGGGTGCGGCCAAGCATCCGCGACATGCGCTGTGACTGCTGCATGACTCACTCTCGTGTCGTGGTTCTCATGGTGTGCCCGCGACTTCGGACGCCGCGCGCAGGGACTCGGGATACTTGAGCCCCGTGCCGGTATTGAGGATGAGCACGCGGTCGTCCGGCTCGATCGCACGCCGGTCGAGCAGGTGCGGCAGCGCGGCAATGCAGGCGGCTCCCTCCGGACAGATCAGCAGGCCCTCGGCCTCGCCCAGACGGCGCAACGCGACGATGATCTCGCCGTCCTCGACCGCGATGCAGACGCCCCCTGTCTCGCGCACGGCCCGTAGCACGATGAAGTCGCCGAGCGCCTTCGGCACGCGCAGGCCGGCGGCGAGCGTCTGGGCGCCCTCGAAAAACTGCGACACATCCTCGCCCGCGTCCCAGGCGCGGACGATCGGCGCGCAGCCGGCGGCCTGCACCGCGATCAGGCGCGGCATCCGGCCGGCGGGGATCCAGCCGATCGCCTGCAACTCCTGAAACGCCTTCCACATACCGATCAACCCCACACCACCGCCGGCCGGATAGAGGATCGTGTCGGGCGGGTTCCAATCGAACTGCTCCGCGATCTCCAAACCCATCGTCTTCTTGCCCTCGATCCGGTACGGCTCCTTCAGCGTGGAGGCATCGAACCAGCCGCGCGCCTGCACGTCGCCGGCGACGATCCGCCCGGCATCGGAGATCAGACCGTCGACCGTGCGCAGGTGTCCGCCGGCAGCGCCCACCTCCAAATGATTGATCTCGGGAGCATCCTCGGGCATGACGACGTGCATCTCGACACCGGCCCGCGCCGCATAGGCCGCCCAGGCGCCGCCCGCGTTTCCCGCCGTCGGCATCGCGATCGTTCGCGCGCCCAGCTCGCGGGCGCGACTGACGCCGGCCGATGCGCCGCGCGCCTTGAAGGTGCCGGTTGGGTTCAGTCCCTCGTCCTTCAGCGTCAGCCCTGTTAGTCCCAGTTCGGCGCCAAGACGCGCGAGCGGCAGAATCGGTGTCCAGCCCTCACCCAAGGAGACGGCCTGTTCAGGGTGGTCGAGTGGCAGGAACTCGGCATAGCGCCACATCGAGGCGGCACGGCCGGCAAGGTCGCTCTTGGCGACGGCGGCGGCGACGCGATCGAGATCGTAGCGGGCGAGCAGCGGCGAGCCGCACCGGCAGAGATTCTGGAGCACGGCGGCGTCGTAGGTCTCTCCACAGCGGGCGCACTCGAGATGGGTCAGGTAGGACATAGCAGAGTTGAGCGTAGCACGGACGCGGCCGTGGGGCAGGTCACGGACCCGCCCCACGGTGATCGAGCAGCGCGTGAAGGGATTCGATCGATCGCTACGACGCCTCCTCCGGTGCGAGATCGATCAAACCCGCATCGGCGTCGAGGTGGACGATCTGGCCGTCGATGATCGCGCTGGTGGCGTCGCGGGTCATGATCACGGCCGGGATCCGGTACTCGCGCGCCACCAGCGCCGCGTGCTGGAAGATCGCGCCCTCGTCGAGGACCAGGCCGCCGAGCAACGGAAAGATCGGCGTCCAGTCCGGACCGGCGTTTTTGGCGACGAGGATATCGCCCTTCTCGAGGTGTCGCGATTGCGCCGCCGATGTGAGTACCCTCGCCCGGCCGGTGACGCGTCCGCGCGACGCGGCGACACCGCGGATCCTGGTCCCGTCGCGGCCCACGCCCGGCGGCAGGTCGAAGATCGAGCGCGGGTCGGGCGGCAGTGTGCCGTCGCCCAGGATGTGCGGCGGCCGGAGCCGGGCGCGTTGCTCCATCTCCGTCCGTCGCTCCTGGACGATCGAGCGCAGGTTCGGCAGGGTAGCATTCGCCGCGAGCGCCCTCAGCTCGGCGAGGGACAAGTGCAGGACATCGTCCGCCGTTTCAATCGCACCGTGGCGGGCGAGACGGCCGCCGAGCCGGCCGATCGCTTCGCGGAAGCTGCCCACTGTCATCTGCTCCATCAGGTGGTTGTGATTCTCCATCCGCTCCACGTCATGCCGCGCCCTGGTCAGTTCCCGCTCGAAACGCTCGGATCGGCCGGCATCGGCGGTGAGACGGCGGCGGATGCGGCGCAAGAGCCGGCGCCGGTGGCGGACAGCCTCGGCCTCCAGGTGCTCCAACCGGTCCAGATCTTGGCCCGCGTACGCGCCGATCAATCCCAGCGGTTGCTCCGGCTGCATGTTCCAGGTGGGGGATGCGAATCCCGTCCCGGAGCCGAATCCCGCACCGGTGCGACGGCCATAGTGCTGCTGCAGTTGCCGGAACCGGCGACGGAAGTGTGCGACCGCCGGGCGAGCACGGAACGCCGGGTCGTCGAGGCGGGTGAAGTCGCGGCCGTCAAAGACGGCGCGCAACGCCGGATCGCTCTGCACGATCCGAGCGAGATCGCGCAGCCGGCGGATCAGCTGGGTTGTCTTGTTCGGGATCGCTTCGAGCAGCGACGCGGCTTCGTCTCCCTTGCCGCCCGTCACCGACTGATACACGCTCGGCCAGTCTGATGGGGATGCGCCGCTGTGCGGTGAACGGGCGGGACCGGCGGCCGCCATTCGCCAATGGAGATCGCCCATCACGCGGGCGTAAGCCTGCATCGCCTGTTCCATGTGTGCGACCAGGTCCGGCAGTGTCGCGCGGCGGGGGCGCGTGCGACGAAGGTGGTCGAGGATTCGCTCCACCTCCGGGCGGATCTCCTCGTCATAGAGTGACGTACCGTCGTCCGCGAACCGGGCGGCGCGTCCGACGTGCCGGCGCAGGCGTCCCACGACATCCTCTTCGTCGTAGTGGTCGGCGCGCGTGTACTGATACCCGTTCAGGAAGCGGACGACGTGGGGGCGGGCCATCGGCGCGCCGGTTTCCTCGAAACAGATGCGTGAGCCTTCGGCACGGGCACGCAGCGCGTCCTCCTCCAGCCGGTATTTTGGTCCAGGCATGAACGGGAAGAGAATCCAGGTCGATGCGGCATCGTCTGGGTCATCCCACCGCACGGGGAATCCATCCAGTTCGGCCATCCCGGTAATGGGCCGGGCCTGCAGAATCCAGATCGTCCCGTCTGCCAGCGCAAACTCAACATCCTGCGGGCCACTGAGATGGGCGGCGATCGAACGCCCGATGGCGGCGAGATCGATGCACCGCTGGTCGGTCAACACCGGCGCCGACCGTCGCTCAGTCGCCACCGGGACGGGACCGATCCCGCCCTCCGGCCGTGCCGCGATCATCTGGTCCTTCACGACGAGGTCACGGGTGAGAACCGCGCCGGTGCGGGCATCGAGCGTGAGGCGGTCGGCGGGCGCTGTCCCCGCCACGACCCCTTCACCCAGTCCCCAGGCGACGTTGACGATCGCGCGATCGTGGGCACCGGTAATCGGGTCACAGGTAAAAAGGACACCGGCCGCGTCGGCCGGCACAAGCCGCTGGACGACGACCGCCATCTGGACGGCAGCGGCCAGGATTCCCTGGCGGCGGCGATAGGCGACGGCCCGTGTCGAGTAGAGGGAGGCCCAAACGCGACGAACCGCGTCTAACACTCCGTCGATGCCGGTGACGTTGAGGACGCTGTCATACTGTCCGGCAAAGCTGGCGTCTGCCTGATCCTCCGCCGTCGCCGACGACCGTACTGAAACCGGCCCCGCGCCGCACTCCGCGTACGCGACGGTGACCACGCGGATCAGGTCGTCCGGCAGGCTGAGACCGATCACCCGCGACTGCGCGAGCCGGCATGCACGGTCGAGATCGGTCAGGTCGTCGACATCGACACCATCGACGAGGTCTTCAATCTCAGAACGAACACCGGCAACGGCCGTGGCCCAGGCGGTGGTTGTGACCGCGAATCCCTCGGGAACGGGAAAGCCGGCGACGATCAGTTTTGCCAGGGTCGCGCCCTTCGCTCCGGCCACCGCCGCATCCTGGGCGGCGGCTTCGTCAAGCGCAACCACATCGGCTGTGGCACGCGACAACGCACTCGTCATACTTCCCCCTCCCCTCCGCCCTGACGGCGCCGGCCCGAGACGTTGCAACTCAACAGCCGGATCGACCGGCTGCGGACTATCGCGGAAGCATAACGCAACCCGTCGATCGCAACAACCCGGGCGGCCACAGAGCGGTGAGCGCGATCACACTGACCATGCACTCCCACTCCCGATCTGTGCGAAACTTGCGGACATCCATCACTCAGATGATGAGGAACCAGAGCAATGTGGGGCACGCTCAGACAGGGGACATTCGTCGGGCGCGGGCGCGAGCTATCGGTCCTAACCGAGCAGATGGAGGGTGCTGCGCGGGCTGGGGGAGGGGTTGCGCTCGTCGCGGGTGAGCCGGGCATCGGCAAGACGCGGCTGCTGGCGGAGCTTGGCTCGCACGCTCGTGTCGCCGGCTGGACCGTCCTCTCCGGCCGGGCATACGACAGCGAGGGCATGCCCCCGTATCTGCCGTTTGTGGAAGCGCTCCGGGGCGCCATCCGTGATGGCAACCATGAGCACCTTCGCACGCAGCTTGGACCAGCGGCCGCCGCCGTTGCCCTGCTCCTTCCTGAACTGCGTGACCTGGCGCCTGCCCTGCCGGAGGTTCCAGCCATCGATCCTGAGCAGCAGCGGTATCGGCTGTTCGAGGCGGTGTCTGATGCGTTCGAGGGGATCGCGCGGAACGGAGAAACCGGGCTGGTACTGCTGCTTGATGACCTGCACTGGGCCGATGCACCGACGCTGGGCCTGCTCAGGCACCTCGCCCGCCGCCTCGACCGCATGCCGATGCTCGTGACCGCGGCCTATCGCACGACCGAGGCGGACACCACCGGCGCCCTCACCGAGACGCTGGCGGCGCTTGCCCGCGAGGGCTGCCGGACCACGGTCGTCCTCCGGCCACTTCCCTTGGACGAGACGGCCGCACTCGCCGAAACGATCGCCGGCGGACGCGTTGCTGAGCCGGTCGTAGACGCAATCCAGCGCGCGACCGAGGGCAATCCGTTCCTGATCGGGGAGGTCGTGCGGAACCTTCAGTCACAAGGACATGACCTCGGCGACCGTGCGGTTGCGCAGGGTGAGTGGGCAGTGCCAGAGCTGGTGCGACAGACGACCACGGCCAGGCTGTCACGAGTGCGGCCCGGCACACGCGACCTGCTGCGACACGGCGCCGTGCTGGGTGATGGGTTCACGTTCGAGCTGGTCCGCGCGATGGGCGGGTTGAGACGAGCCGCCCGCGCTCGATGCGCTGGATGAAGCGCTGGCGACGGGCCTGCTCCGGCCGGAGGGGGACACCTACCACTTCGCCCACCCGCTGATCCGCCGCGCCGTCTATGACGGCCTCAGCCCGGCCCGTCGCCAGCGCCTGCATCTGCGCGCGGCGGCGGCGATCGAGACGGCCTATGCCGGCCACCTGACGCCGCACCGGCCGGCACTGGCGGGACACTACCGGCTGTCCGGTCCAAACACGGACGCGGGCACGGTGATCGAGGCCGCGTTGCAGGCGGGCGAAGCGGCGCAGGCGGTCCTCGCCTGGGAGGACGCGGTCGATCACTGGCGGACCGCGCTGCGACTGATGGAGGAGCATGACACCGAGCCGGAGCGTCGGGCCGAGGTGTTGGAACGGCTGGGCGACCTCATGTACTACACCGACTCCGATCGAAAGGTGGGGATTGCCTATCTGGAGCAGGCGTTGGCGCTGCATCAAGCACTGGGCCACGACCAGACGGTCGCGGAGATCCACACTCGCATCGGCCGGTTCATGAGCTCGACGCCGTACATCAGAAACGTCCCCCGCATTCTGGAGCATTACCGCGCGGCGGAGACGATTCTCCGGCAGGCGCCGGAAGGGACCGCGCTGTGCTCCCTCTATGTGGCGATGGCATCGACCGCGACCTCAGCAGCGCACACGGGCGAGGGATTGGCAACCTCGCAGCGTGCCATGGAGATGGCGCAGCGGCTGAACGATCAGGTGCTGTGGGCGGACGCGGCGCGCACGCACGGCGCCCATCTGCTCAACAGCGGCCGGCTGACGGCGGGGTTCGCGATGCTCGATCGCGCGTGGTCCGTCGCTGACCGGCTCGACCACGCGATTGTCGGCTTCTGGGCAACGATGCATCACGCGCTCTTTGCCCGCAGGCTGCTACTCGATCCTCTGGTCGCGGTGTCCTGGTGGGAGCGTGAGATTGCGAAGCCACGCCTGGCGCAGGCCCAGCACCTGCGCTTGCAGATGACCGGCGGCCTCATCGAGTCTCTCGCCATGGCTGGCAAAGTGGATGTCGCGCTGACGCTGCCACAAACCGTCTATCCGGACCCGAAGGTTGCACTCGACCTGGCCATCGGCAACTGGGCGGATGCGGAGCAGGGTCAGTCCAATGCCCTCGATCAAGCGCGTCGCGCGGGCGACCGCAATAACACCGACTGGTATGCCAGCGGCTTGGCGCGGGTGCTGCGCGTTCGCGGCGACCCGGCGCGGGCCGAACCCCTGTTGCACGAGGCGCTTGCCGTCGGCATCGAGGGTCCGCGCGTGGGAACAGAACTGTTGACGCGGGCCGATCTGGCGCTGCTGTGCGCGGAGGTGGGCCGCACCAACGAAGCAGCGACCCATGTGGCCCGGTGCCGCGAGATCCAGGCGGCGGGAGAGGACTGGCGTGGAGTCGCCGGCCGTATCTCCCTGGCCGACGCGGTGGTAGCCGCGAACCGGGGAGAGGTGGGCATTGCCGAGCGGCGGTTTGGAGAGGCGGTCGCCACCTTCCGCGGTTATTCGCTGCCCTGGGACGAGGCGGAGGCGCTCACCTACTGGGGCCGCGTGCTCTGTGGAGCGGGGCAGAAGCGCGATGCAGCGGTCAAGTTTGCAGACGCCCGCGGTCTCTACCAGCGGATCGGCGCAGGCGACGCCTGGCACGAACGATTGGCCAACCTATCAGACCAAACGATCCCGATCCACCACGTACCCCCTTCCTATCCGGATGGACTGACGCCGCGCGAAGTGGAAGTCCTGGGGCTGCTCGCAGAGGGACTCTCCAACCGCGAGATCGCCGAGACGCTGGTCGTCAGCGTGCGTACGGTCGGACGGCACGTCGACAACATCTACGGCAAGATCGGCGTCCACGACCGCGGCAGAGCGCGACAGTATGCGCGGGAGCATGGTCTCGTTGCGACTCAGCGCGGAAGGCATGAGGCAGGTGGATGACAACGTGAGGCGTTTGAATCGCTGCCGATTACTCACGGCACCGCAGATCAACTACGATGAGGTCAACGTGCACTGGTCGGAGTGCTGTGAGAGGAAGACGCATGTCCACGGACATGGAGCCGGAACGAAGGACAATTCATCGCGTCCCTGGCGTGATTTATGAGCCGCTCGACCGGAGGGCCATTGTCGTTGGCAGTGGGATCGAGGTCTTCGAGATCGTTTTGGCGTACGAGGCAGCCGGGCACGATTGGGAGGAACTGCGCGAAGGCTTTCACTGGCTGACTGAGGAGCAACTGCAAGCGGCGCTGGACTTCTATAGGGCAAACACGGAGGAAGTCGAGGAGCGACTGGATGTCGAGCGGAGCTTCGACATCGAGGAGTTCTGGCGACAGCATCCTGAGACAAGGCCGGCGCACCGCCGCTGATGCGCTTCTACCTCGACGAAGATCAATCCGATCTGGTCGCGGACATTGCCCATCATCGGTTCGGACTCGACGTGACGAGCGCGCACCGCGTTGGCACCAAGGGCACGCCGGACAGCGCACAGCTTGCGTATGCCGCCGCGGAACGGCGCTGCATCGTCACGCGCAACGGCGACGACTTCCGCCGGCTGACGATCCGCTTTCTGCGGGAACGTCTGCCGCACGCCGGTGTCTTAATCGTACCGGCGCCGTGGCCTCGGCGCGGATGGGCGAGAATCGCCCGTGCGCTCGCCTACTATCACTCGCTCTACCCCGGCGACGCGCCGCCGTATCTCGTCGACTACCTTCACGATCCACCACCGTAAACATTGTGCCTGACCATGGACGCATGACCGATCGCGGTGCATGTGCGTACGGTCGGGCGGCACAACATCTACAGCAAGATCGGCGTGCACGAGCGGAGCAAGGCGCGGCAGTATGCGCGAAAGCACGAGTTGACCGCTCCCCAGATGGCTGATGGCGCATAGAACCGACAACACCATGCCCACAACATTCCGCGTCTAACTCTCCGCAAAATGGGTATTCCGTCTCCGTTCGTTGGGTAGGAATAGCGCATGGCATCGGGCCGTGCCCGTCCTACCGTTGACCTCGCCGGCGGCCCGCCGGACGCCATCCCGCCCCGGTGGGACAGCGCCACGGCGGACCGCTCGGTCGAGCGAGTCACAGCGGAAGGAGACGGCGATGACGACGCAGATTGCGATGGAGGACCGGCAAGAACGCCGGTCGGGGCTTGGGATACACCTGGCGATGACGACGATCTCGCTGGCCGTCGTCGGCGCATTTGTGTTGTGGCACACATGGCCGGAAGGGGGGCAGCGTTCGGAGCTCACTGCAAGCGAGGTGGCCGTCAGCACCACCTCGGAGGAAACGATGCCCCAAGGAGGGTTGGCGGAGCTCGACGGGGAGCAGGAGGCCGCCGCGCGGACGATGACCGAGTGGATGTACATCGTCGAGTCGGAGGCACACGAGCAGGCGTTGTTCGCCACCCGTGCGTTGTTGACCGATGCAGACGTTGACCTGTGGTCGCCGACGTCCTCGAACGTCATCTGGTTCGACTCTGAAGAGTCCGAGAGGCGCTTCTGGCAGATCCAGGGCGAGGGCGATGCGGTCCGTGACCACCTGGGACTGCCCCGGCTGACGATCGTCGACCTGCGCGGTTCGGCGCAAACGGCGACGTTGAAGGCCGGGGCGGGTCCGGCGAGCGCGTGTGACCAGGCGGTTCATGAGGCGGACTGCTGATCCGGAAGATGGTTCGACGGCACCAGCACGACAGCACACGGAGGACGCAATGGACAGCCGAGACATGTCGCGAAGGACCCTGTTGAAGCACAGCGGTGCGGCGCTAGCCGGATTGAGTGTGCTGCGGGTCGCAGGACCAACCCACGCCTTATTCGGTCAGACCGGCGGCGAGGTTCTGCCCTGGTTGGATCAGCCGGCGATGAACCCGGTGCCGGAGGTCGTGGGCCAGCAACTCGAGTGGGAGCGGCTCGATTCCTGGATTACGCCCACCGACCGCTTCTTCTGGGTTGCGCACTACGGTCAACCGGCGTTGACCGAGGCGGACTGGCGGTTGCAGATCGACGGGCTGGTGCAGCGGCCACGGACACTGACGCTGGGCGAAATCCGCGGCATGCCGCGACAGGAGGTGACGTTCACGCTGGAGTGTTCCGGCAACACCGGCCTGCCATTTCTCTGGGGCGCGATTGGCACGGCGCGGTGGGCAGGGACACCGCTGGCACCGGTGCTCGAACAGGCGGGTGTGCTCGATGAGGGCATCGAGGTCGTGTTCTGGGGCAGCGACTCCGGTGAAGAGACGGTGCGGGACATGAAGATCACCGAGGTCTATGCCCGCAGCATGTCGCTGTCGGATGCGATGGACCCGCGCAATCTGCTCTGCTACGAGATGAACGGCGCGCCGCTGACGCGGGCACACGGCTATCCCCTCCGTCTGATCGCGCCCGGCTGGTACGGCGTTGCGAACGTGAAGTGGCTCGATCGAATCGAGGTGATCAACACCCGCTATCAGGGCAAGTTTATGGCACGTGACTACGTGACGATCCGTGAGGAGGAGCGCGACGGCCAAACCGTGTGGACCTTCAGCTCGGTGACGCGCGACCGGCTGAAGTCGGCGCCGGCGAAGGTGACGCGGACCGGCGGCGGCTACCAGATCATGGGGGCGGCCTGGGGCGCGCCGATCGCCGGCGTCGAGGTGCGGGTCGACGATGGGCCGTGGCTGCCGGTGACGCTGACCGAGGGCGCGGGCGGCGATGTCACCTGGGCGTTCTGGCTACTGGATTGGGGCACGCCGGCGTCGGGGGAGCATTCGATTACGTCGCGGGCGATCGACACGGCGGGGCAGGTACAACCGGCCCCAGACGACCCGATCATCGCGGACAAGCAAACGTACTGGGAGAGCAACGGCCAGATCACGCGGCGGGTGCGCATCCCGTAGCCGATCCTTTCACCACCAAGACACCAGGGCGCCAAGATCAGATCGGTACTTGGCGCCTTGGTGTCCTGGTGGTTTGGCCATCGTTGTTGCGACAGAACTGCGACAAGGCGACGACGGACCGGCAACAGGCGGTTGCGACACTGATCGCAGAGGCACGGCCTCCAACGATTCAGGAGGGGTTCCTATGGCGGTCGATGTACAACCGCGCACAAGCCAAACCACGACCCGGCCCGGCGTGGTCCAGGCGTTACGGATCGTGTCGCCGTTGATTGTGATTGTGATTCTGATTCAGGCGGTGTTTGCCGGGCGCGGGCTGTTTCTGGACACGGACAACCTCAGCGTTCACGGCGGGATCGGCATGCTGACGCTGCTGCTGGCGGTGGTACAGGCGGTGTTGGTGCCGCTCACGGGGATTCGTGGCGGTCTGCGGACCGGGCTGATCGCGGCGTCGGTGGTGCTCGTCGGTCTGGTGGTTGTCCAGCTGGGGTTGGGCGAGGCGGGCAAGGACGGCGGACAGGCGGCGGCGCTGCACGTACCCAATGGGGTTCTGATCTTCGGCATCGCGAGCGGTATTGCCGCCAAGGCGACCGGGCTTCGTCCCGGCGGTAGCACGCAATCTTGAGAGCGCCGAGCACGCTATGTCAGCTGAGCGTGGCGAAGGATCTCGGAGGTGCGTAACCTCTGAGATCCTTCGCTGTCGCTGAGGATGACACCGGCGCTGGGCTGTTTGTGACGCTGGTTGGCGCTGGGCGGCGTGGCGCGCTACTGATCGGTGCCGGCACCTGTATCGTAAGTCTTGCTGAATCATTTAGTAATACTGTATGATTTGTTGGTGATTAATGACGGCGCCCGCCGTCGTCTGATCGATCGTTCTCATAGGCGAGCATCACCCCATGCGAGCGCGCATCTTGCCGCGATCCAGCGGCTTCGATCGGCGTTGGCTGACGCTGATCGTCACGACCATCGGCTCCTTCATGTCGATCCTGGACAGCACGATCGTCAATGTCGCGCTGCCCGATATTCTTCGCGACTTCGGCGCCAACCTGGAGCGAGGTCAGCTCGTCCTCACCGGCTATCTGCTGGCGCTGGCGATCGTGATCCCGCTGAGTGGATTTCTCGCCGAGCGGATCGGCATGAAGCGCCTCTATCTGATTACCCTGGCGTGCTTCACGCTCGGCTCGGCGCTCTGCGGTCTCGCCTGGAATCTGCCCAGCCTGATCGGATTCCGCGTGATCCAGGGTCTCGGCGGCGGCATGATCCAGCCGCTGGGCATGGCGATCGTCTTCACGATGATCACACCACGCGAGCGGGCGTCGTTCATGGGACTGCTCGGCCTGCCCATGCTCCTGGCGCCGCTGCTCGGGCCGACGCTCGGCGGCTATCTCGTCGAATACGTCAGCTGGCGCTTCATCTTCCTGATCAACCTGCCGATCGGCGTGGCGAATATCATCCTCGCCTGGCTCCTCCTGAAGGAGATGCCCCGCCGACCGGAGGCCCGCTTCGATGCTCCGGGGTTCGTGCTCGCATTGATCGGTTTTCCCAGCCTGCTGCTCGCGCTGAGCGAGGGGTCGGCATATGGCTGGACGTCGCCACTGGTGCTCGGACTTGGTACGGTCGGCGTGACGGCGTTGATCGCGCTGGTCGTGCTCGAGCGGCGCCTGGCCGAGCCGCTGCTGCAGATCCGGCTCTTCTCCCACCCAATGTTCGCGCTGGCGATGTCGATCAACTTCGTCACGCAGTTCTCGCTGTTCGGGATGACATACCTGCTGCCGCTGTTGCTCCAACAGGCGCACGGCTTGGGGGCGGCCGCGACCGGTTGGGCGCTCTTCCCCAGCGGTGTGATGAGCTTCATTACGATGAATGTCGGCGGCGCACTCTACAACCGGGTCGGTCCGCGCCGGCTGGCGCTGAGCGGGCTGGCGGTGCTGGTCGTGGCCACCGGCATGCTGAGCCGGACCTCGGCGGAGACGGCGATCTGGGTGATCGCGGCGCTGGCCTCGCTGCGCGGTGTGGCGATGGGGCTCTGCATGATGCCGGTGCAGACCGTTGCCTACAACACCGTGCCCGACGGACAGATGCCGCGGGCCACGGCGCTCACGAGTGTGCTCTTCCGGCTGTTCGGCTCGGCGAGCACCGCGATTCTGACGGCCGTGCTGGTCATCGGACTGCAGCTCAACGGCGCGCCGGGCGGGGCGACGATTACGTCGGGCGCGGTCTCGAGCGACGCGCTGTTCTCCGCCTTCGACCTGGCGTTCGTCGTGATGGCGGTGATGGCAGCCGGTGGTATGGTGCTGGCCCTGTTCCTGAAAGATCCGGTCATCGAAGAGATGAAGGCAGAGCAGCGGGATGCTGCCGTCGAACGGCACGCGTTCGCCGCGGAATGAGCCGGCGCCTGATTGAGGCCAGACACCGGCGCGTGGGTCGCCGGTGAGGTAGACGAAAGGACATATGACGACAACGACGACGGCGCGGCCGCCTCTCTCTGCGACATTTCGTGCTCTTCAGACGCGGAACTACCGGCTGTTCTGGTTCGGCCAGGTCGTCTCGCAGATGGGGACGTGGATGCAGCGCGTCGCCCAGGCATGGCTGGTGCTCCAGCTGACCGATTCGCCGCTCGCGCTCGGCACGATTGCCACCGTCCAGTTCAGCCCGGTGCTGGTCTTCTCGCTCTTCGGCGGCGTCCTCGCCGATTGGATGCCGAAGCGACGGTTGCTGATCACGACCCAGGCCGTGATGGCGGTGCAGGCGCTGGCATTCGCCATCCTCGTGTCGTTCGACCTGATCACGCTTCCCTTGATCTATATCCTCGCGGCGGTCCTCGGCGTCGCCGCCGCCCTCGACAACCCGACGCGGCAGGCATTCGTCGTCGAGATGGTCGGGCCGGACGACCTCGCCAACGCCGTCGCCCTCAATTCAACCCAGTTCAATACGGCCCGGATCGTCGGGCCGGCAGTCGGCGGCTTGATCGTGGGCACGCTCGGCATCGCCGCCTGCTACTGGCTGAACGCGGTCAGCTTTATTGCTGTGATCGGCGGCCTGGCGCTGATGCGGCCGGCAGACCTGTATCCGAGCCGGCAGGCAGCCAGGGGGAATGTCGTCGGTCAGATCGCGGAGGGCATCCGCTACGTCGCCACCACCCCCGACGCCGCGCTCGTGGTGCTGCTCGTCGGCGTGATCGGCATGCTCGGCTATAACTTCACGGTGCTGCTGCCGCTGGTCGCGCGCTATGTCTTGGATTGGGGACCGGCCGGGTTCGGCATCCTCACATCGGCGATGGGAGTCGGATCGCTGATCGCCGCCCTGGCGGTGGCCTACGCGGGACGGCCTTCCGAGCGGACGCTCCTGATCGGCGCAGCCGTGTTCAGCGCGCTCTTCTTCGCGCTGGGGCTGTCGCACTGGGGCATCGTCACGGTGCCGGTGCTGGTCGCGCTCGGCGGAGCCAGCATCGTGTTTACCTCGACGGCAAATACCCGCCTGCAACTGGTCGCTCCGCCTGAGTTGCGGGGGCGGGTGATGAGCATCTACTCGCTGCTCTTTATGGGGACGACCCCGATCGGCGGCCTGATCATTGGTGTGCTCGCGGAATCGGTGGGCGTGCAACTGACGGTGGCGCTGCTCGCGGTGGGCTGTGGGGCCGGCGTCCTGATCGCGATCATCTACGCGCGATGGATGCGACATCGGCCGTCCCCGGTCGAACAGGTCGCCGACCTCGCGCGGCCAACAGAACCGTCGGGGGCGATCCAGGGCGAGGATCAACCAAATACGCCGAAGAAGGTCAGCGCGGCAACGACGAAGGCGCCCGCCTCGGCGAGGAAGTAAAAGACGCTATCGACATCGCGATCCCCGAAGAAGATCGCCCCTGCCGCGCAAGCCGCCGCGAGGGCGGAGAACACGGCTCCGGCGATGAAGCCCATGTCACAATCCCTTCCACACTTCACATAACCAATGCCACGATGGCGGCGGTTCTCTCCATGGTGCCGGCCACACTGCACCCGACCCTGGGAGCGCGGGCTGGAAGCCCGCACCTGCCGCACACTGTCTGGTCCAAGTGGCGGGCTGGAAGCCCACGCTCCCAGGGAGGAGCCGCATCATCGTTGACGCATCAGCCTAACTGTCGGCGGTGAGCAGGTGGATCGCGCTGTCGATCGCGTGCCGGTCTGACTCGTGATCGAGCGCATCGTCGAAGATGGCGCACGCCTTCACAATCAGCGGATCGTCGCGGTCATCGCCGCAGGCGTGTTCGATCGATCGATAGGACTGCCAGCTCAACGGCGATCCCTGAAACAGCGCCAGCTGATAGACTCGCATATCCCGCGCCAGCGCCTGGCGCTCCGGCAGGGCGCGACGCTCCGGCAACGACAGGTGATACGACAATGCCAGACTCGGCCGGATGCGGAGATAGGACACCAGCAGGCCGAGAGCGGCGAGCAAGATGATCGCTTGTCGTCGTGCGTCGGACGTCATGAGAGATCGCTCGATTCTATCGAACGGGTAGGAAAACCGGCGCTGGCAGCAGCCCTCGCCAACGGGTGCAGTTCATTCACTACTGGTAAATGATACAGTAATACTTAATTGTCTGACAAGGATGCACGGCCGCAAACTGGGCTACGGCCCAAGGCCGTTTGACCGGAGGAGATCGATCGCGGCCGCGAGCGAGTCCTCGGATTCATGCTGATCGATCTCGCAGGTGCGGGCAGCGGACTGGGGAAGCGCGGCGCTGATCATCGACCAGTCGAGCGTGCCGTTGCCGGGGGCGCGATGGTCGCGCAGGTCGCGGACATCGTGCAGATGCGCGCCGATCAGCCGGTCGCCGAGCACGTCGAACCAACGCCGGTGGGGCAGGAATCCGAGGCGGGACCAGATCTCGGCGTGGCCGGTGTCATGCCAGTACCCGGCCTCCTCCGGCGCGTAGTCCCGCAACAGGCTGACCGCCTCGTCCGCCGACGGTATCTCGAAGTAGTTCAGCCGCGTCTCGACGCCGATCGTCACACCTCGCGGTGCCGCATACTCGACGATCTCGGCCAGCGACTGCCGGGCGGCCGCAAGGTG
Source organism: Dehalococcoidia bacterium (assembly GCA_050184225.1). GTDB lineage: Bacteria > Chloroflexota > Dehalococcoidia > CAUJGQ01 > CAUJGQ01 > JBFXAN01. The sequence goes on from JBFXAN010000020.1 coordinate 17,207, forward strand.
CGCGGGAGCGGCGGCGCGGCGGGCAGCGATCGCATCGGTCCGCACGATGGCGGCTTCTGTCGATTCGATCGCTCCGGCGGCGTACAGCTCTCGCAGCCGCCGCTCCTGGCGTAGTGGTCCGCGATCGATCGACCCGAGATGCACGACGATCGCGCCGATGCCGTGGCCCGCGGCAAAGTCCAGCGTTCGCCGCACCGCCGCCACCGCCGCCAGGCGTTCCTTATCGTCGCAGCCGGCGAGGTTGAGGTCGCTGTTCGCCCTGCCCCTGGCGTGAAGCAACGGCGTCGGCGCGTGCAGACTCACCACCGGCAACACGTCACAAGAGAGACACTCCCGCAACCCAGCCTCATCGGTCGAGTGGCTGACCTCGATCGCCTGAAACCCGGCGTCGCGTGCGATCTCGACGAAGTCACGGAAGCGGCCGACAAATCGTTGCTGCTGTGCCCACATCGTGGAGAGGGCGAGGGAGGGCAATCGGGAATCGGCAATCGGCAATGGGGAAGCGGGCAACGTTTGGAAGCCAAGCTCCCCATTGCCCATTGCCGATTGCCGATTGCCGCCGCGCACCGCAGCAACCCATCGCCGCGGAAGATCCGCATCACGTCGAAGACGCTGATCACGATCACGAAGCCGATCAGCACGACGAAGCCGATGAAGTGGACAAATGCCTCCTTCTCCGGCGCGATCCGGCGGCCGCCGCGCAGCATCTCGATCACGACAAAGAGGATGCGGCCGCCGTCAAGCATCGGCAGCGGCAGGATGTTGAGGATGGCGAGGTTGATGCTGAGCAGCGCGGCCAGCTCGAAGAGCTTGACCCAGCCCGCCTGATCGACAACTTCGCCCGTCACCTGAGCGATGCCGACCGGCCCGGTGATGCCTTCCGGCTGACTGCGGGCCGCGATCCACGAGATGATCTGATTGCGGGCGAGGACGAGCGACTCCATCGTCGCCCGGGCGCCACGCGGCACCGCTTCCCAGATCGGGTAGGACTGGGTCTCGGTGAAACCTTCCTCCTGCACGATCCGCCGAGCCGCCTCCTGCCGCTCCTCCTCGCTCATGTCGGCGGGCAGCAGCGCGAGGCGTCGGCTGAGGGCGGCATCGTCGAGGCCGATGCCGGTCGGACCCTGACCGGTCGGCGGCGCCCAGCGGCCGTACACCTCGACCTCGATGATCTCGGCGCCGCCGCCCCGTCCGACCGCGTCCCGCTCGAGCTCGCGCCGGAGCCGCCAGGTCATATCTTCGCCCTGGTTGAGCCGGATCAGATAGGCCGCGTCCTGGACGTTCTGCGCCTCGCGGCCGTTTACGGCGAGGAGTTGATCCCCCACCTGGACGCCGGCCGCTTCGGCGGGCGATCCGGGTGCGACGGTCGTGATCAACGCCGCGCCGCTGGGCACCTCCTGCGGGATCATGTAGGCGATCGTGAAGAGCAGTATCGGCAACAGCAGGTTCATGACGCTGCCCGCCGCCATGATCACGATCCGCTTCCACGGCTTCTGCGCGGCAAGGCTTTGCGGATCGCTGGGGTCTTCCTCGCCGAGCAGGCGGACGAATCCACCGAGGGGGAGCACATTGAACGTGTATTCCGTTTCGCCGAACTTCTTGCCCCAGAGCTTCGGCGGATAGCCGATGCCGAACTCGAGCACCCGCACGCCGAACCACTTCGCCGTGAGAAAGTGCCCAAGCTCGTGGATCACCACGAGGATCACGAGGATCACGAAAAACGGTATGACCGCCTGAAGAAACCCCATTACTGTCTGCTCGCTATCCAGGTCTGCGCGCGGCGGCGTGCCCACGCATCGGCCGCGAGGATCGCTTCGAGTTCATCGTCGGGCGCCGGGTCGTGACTGCTGAGCGCGTCCTCAACGGCGCCTGCCATCTCCAGGAATCCAATGGCGCCGCCGAGAAAGCCCTCGACCGCCACCTCGCCCGCGCCGGCCAGCACCGCCGGAAACGTCTGACCGCGTTGACCCGCCGCCATCGCCAGGCCGAGGCAGGGGAAGCGTGTGAAGTCCGGCGGCGCGAAGTGCAGGGCGCCGAGCCGTCCCAGATCGAGACGCGGCGTATTTGTGTCGGGCAATCGGGTCGGATAGCCGAGCGCGCACAGGATCGGCAGGCGCATATCCGGCTGGCCGAGTTGGGCCTTGACCGAACCATCCCGGAACTCGACGAGCGAGTGGACGATGCTCTCGCGATGCATCACCACCTCGACCCGCTCGATCGGTATGTTGAACAGCCAGCGCGCCTCGATCGTCTCCAATCCCTTGTTCATCAACGTCGCCGACTCGACCGTGATCTTCCGGCCCATCTCCCAATTGGGATGATGCAGTGCCTGTTCCGGTGTCACCTGTGACAGCGCCTCCGGCGCGAAGTCGCGGAAGGCGCCGCCGGACGCGGTCAAGATAATCTTCCCGATCGACTCCGGCCGCTCGCCCCAGAGACATTGCCAGATCGCCGAGTGCTCGCTGTCCACCGGCCGCAACGACCCGCCACCCGTTCGCGCCGCCTCGGTGATCACACGCCCCGCCATCACCAGCACTTCTTTGTTGGCCAGGGCGACCGGTTTGCCCAGCCGAAGCGCGGCTAGCGTCGAGGAAAGTCCGGCGGCGCCGACGATGCCGGCGACGACCAGATCGACCTCCGGCTGGGCGACGAGGTCATCGAGCGGCAGGACGCGCGTGCCGGTCCAGCCCGCCGCCTGCGTTGCCTCGCCGTCGGCGGAGACATAGGCGGGGCGAAACCGGCACACCTGTTCGTCCAGCAGCGCGTGATTGCGTCCCGCGGCCAGGGCGACGACACGAAAACGTTGGGGATGATGGGCAATCACGTCGAGCGTGCGCGTCCCCACCGATCCGGTGGAGCCGAGCACGGCGACACCGATCGGCCGATCGGCGTCGGTTTCCGGAGATACGGAGCCATCCATACATTGAGCCTATCACGCGGGAATCACGTGCTGGTAGCCATTAGCCGTTGGCCATTAGCGGTTAGCCGTTAGCCCCCGGCATTCTGAGTCACGTCGCGTCCTAGTTCCCACGAATGTCAGCCCCGCGTGATCCTTCGCTCCCGATTGGAACGCTCGCGGCCTAACGGCTAACGGCTAACCGCTAATGGCTAACGGCTAACCGCCCGCACCGGCGCCAGCAGCGGCGAACACGACCAGACGAGCCGGGCGAGGTGTCGGAGAAATGAGATGCCCTGGGGGAGATCCGCCTTGCTCAGCCCGGACCGCCGCGGACGAAAACGATACGGCACCTCGCGCACACTCCGCCAGCGCGTCCGCACCAGCACCTCCAGCAGGATCTTGTAGCCGAGCGGCCGGAGGCACTGATCGCGCACCAGCTCGCGGCGGACGAGAAAGAAGCCGCCCAGCGGATCGGTGACGCGCGCGAGCCGTTGGGGAAAGCACGCGCGGGCGAGCGATTTCAGACCAAGCGAGTAGAACCGGCGCAGCGGTCCCGCCAGCCCGCCGGCACTGCCACCCGGAATATAGCGGCTGGCGATGACGAGGTCGGCGCCGGAGCAGCGTGCCTCGTGCAGCATCGCCACGATCCGCTCGGGCGGGTGTTGCAGATCGGCGTCGAGCACGCAGACATAACGGCCGCGTGCCCGACGGAAGCCGGCGACCACCGCACCGGCCAGGCTGAGACGGGCACCCGTGCGGTGCACCAACCGCACGCGGCGATCGTCCGCCGCGATCGCGGCGATGACGGCGTCGGTGCCGTCGCGGCTATCGTCGACGAAGACGGCTTCCCAATCGATGCCGTCGAGCGCCAGGTCAATCTCGTCCACCAGCGGCCGAATGTTGTCGCGTTCGTTGAGCGTGGGCAGAACGAGGGTCAGCTCCGGTTCAGGCATGACGCGATGCTCGCGAAGGGCTGGGGAATTGCCGTCCGCCCGCGACGCAACGGCATCCGGCGGTCAACTCGGTCAGTGTATCAAGCGACCATGCTTCAGCCACGGTGGTCACTCGAAGAACCAGCGCGCGGCGTAGTAGACGAGCGGGATGACGAAGAGCAGGCTGTCCAGCCGGTCGAGCACACCGCCATGGCCGGGGAAGATCGTGCCCATATCTTTGACGCCGGCCGACCGCTTGATCAGCGACTCGGCGAGGTCGCCGGCCTGTCCGGCGACTGAGGCGGCGACGCCGAGGGCGACCATCGCCGCCGCCGGCTGACCGAGGCCAAGCAGCCGGCCCAGCGCCCAGGCGGCGATGGCGCCCGCGACCAGGCCGCCGGCCGAGCCCTCGATCGTCTTGCCGGGACTGATCCGCGGCGCCAGCTTGTGCCGGCCGAGCAATCGCCCGACGGCATACGCACCGGTGTCCGTGGCGAACGTGGTGAAGATGGCGAGGAAGAGCCAGTCACGGCCCGCATCCAGCTCCCGCAGCGCGACCGCGTGCTGACCAAGCAGTCCCACATAGAGTACGCCGGCAAGACCGAGACCCCAACCGGCGAGGTGCTCGGGCACGACGCCGCCGGCGATCAGCAGCAGCAGCGACGCCAGCACCCCAGCGGTGAGCACCGGGAGCACTGCGTCTTCGCCGGCAAGCGCTGCCAACGCCAGGGCGGCGGCGACGCCGACCAAAAGGTAGCTCGACGGTGCGTGTTCCAGCTTCAGTGCCCGCTGAAACTCCCAGGAGCCAATACCAAGCCCCACGGCAACGACGATCGCGAAGACGGGGCCACCGAGCCAGACGAGGGCGATGACCACGGGAATCCCGACGGCGGCCGTCATCAGCCGCCAGGTGAGGCCGGAGCGTGGCGGTTCCTGGGCGACGGCGGTCATGGGGACGGTGTGGCGGGCGTGGTGTCGCCGTTGATGCCGGGGACCGACCCGAAGCGGCGCTCGCGCGCGGCGAACGTCTGCAGCGCCTGGTCGATATCATCGCGGCCAAAATCCGGCCAGTAGGTGGGCGTCGAGTAGAACTCGGCGTACGCGGCCTGCCAGAGCAGGAAGTTGGAGAGGCGCATATCGCCGCCCGTACGGATGATCAGGTCAGGGTCGGGGACACCGTTGGTATAGAGGTAGGAGGCGATCGTCGCCTCGTCGATCGCGTCGGCGGGCAATCCATCGGCGACGATCCGCCGGACCGCCTGGACGATCTCGGCGCGGCCGCCGTAATTGAAGGCGAGCGACACGGTCATGCCCGTGTTGTCCCGCGTCAGCTTGATCGCGTCCACCACCCGCCGCTGGAGCTGCTCCGGCAGGACATCAAGCTCGCCGAGATGCAAGAGCCGGATGCCGTTCTTGTGGAGTTGCGCCAGTTCGCGGTCGAGCACCCGGCCGAGCAGCCGGATCAGGCCATTGACCTCCCGCTTGGGCCGGGTCCAGTTCTCGGTCGAAAACGCGTAGAGCGTGAGGAAGCCGACGCCGTGTTCGGCGAAGCGCTCGATATTGCGCCGGATATTCTCGGTGCCGGCGCGATGCCCGGCCTGACGCGACAGCCCGCGCTGCTGCGCCCAGCGGCCGTTGCCATCCATGATCACGGCGACGTGACGGGGCAGCGGATCGATCGCCGGTGGGTGGTCCGAAGCGGACGCCACCGTCGACTCAATCGTGGCAGCGCGGGACGAAGACCGTGAGATCTTCACCGACTCATACCTCCATGAGCTCGGCTTCTTTGTCCTTGCCGGCCTTATCCATCTCGGCGACAAACTGGTCGGTGAGCTTCTGCAACTGGTCCGTCGCCCGCCGCACCTCGTCCTCCGACGCCTCGTGGTTCTTCTCGGACTTACGCAGCTCGTCGTGACAGTCGCGGCGGATGTTGCGGACGGCGACGCGGCCCTCCTCGACCCGCTTCTGCACCATCTTGGCGAGTTCCTTGCGCCGCTGTTCGTTCAACTGCGGCAGGCTCAACCGGATCACGCTGCCGTCGTTCGTCGGTGTGATGCCAAGATCAGACTTCTGGATCGCCTTCTCGATCGCGCCCAGGCTGCCGCGGTCCCACGGCTGAATCGTGAGCAGGCGCGGCTCCGGCACGGCGACGGTGGCAAGCTGGTTGATCGGCATCATCGCGCCGTGATAATCGACACGGACATGGTCGACGAGTCCGGCCGAGGCCCGCCCCGTCCGAATCGCCGTGAGGTCCTTCCGCAGCGATTCGACGGCCTTGGTCATGCGATCCTTCGCTCCCGGCAACACGTCTTTCACCATGGTTCCCGAACCTCCCTCGTCTACGTGGCATGCCTTCCCATTGTAGACCGAATTGAACCGCAGAGACGCAGAGGACGCGAAGTCCGCAAAGGTTTCATAAAGTTCTTTGCGTTCCTTTGCGGCCTTTGCGTCTTTGCGGTTCCCTATCGTTGTCAGGCGTAGGCCGACTCGCACTGGTGCACGAGGGTGCCGAGCGGTTCGCCGAGCATCGCGCGGAAGATGCTGTCTTCGGCGGAGAGGTCGAAGACGACGATCGGCAGGGTATTGTCCATGCAGAGGGTGAGGGCGGTGGCGTCCATCACGGCGAGCCGCTGGTTGAGCGCGTCGAGATAGCTGAGCTCGGCGTACTTACGGGCGCCGGGCGTCGTCCGTGGATCGGCATCGTAAACACCGTCAACGCCGTGCTTGGCCATCAGCAACACATCAGCGTCGATCTCGACGGCGCGAAGGGCGGCGGCAGTATCGGTCGTCATGTACGGGTTACCGGTGCCGCCGGCGAAGAGGACGACCCGGTTCTTTTCGAGATGGCGGATCGCGCGCCGCCGGATGTACGGTTCGGCAACCGACTGCACCGGGATCGCCGTCTGCGTGCGCACGGTAACGCCGATCTGTTCGAGGGCATCCTGCAGCGCGAGGGCGTTGATCAACGTCGCCAGCATGCCGGCGTAATCGGCGGTGGCGCGGTCCATGCCACGCTCGGCGGCGGCAGCGCCACGCCAGATGTTGCCGCCGCCGACGACAATGGAAACATCGACACCGGTGTCGATTGCCCGCTTGATCTGCTCAGAGATGCGGCCGAGCACAGCTGCATCGATGCCAAAAACGCTCTCGCCGAGCAGCGCCTCGCCGCTCAGCTTGAGCGTGACCCGGTGATACTTCGATGCCATGCCGTCCTCCGCCGAACGCATTCGAGTGTAGCGCTTGCCTGGAAACGCGCCGGCGACCGCCCCTGTCATCCTGAGCGACAGCGAAGGATCTCGGACGTGGACCTACCTCCGAGATCCTTCACGGTCGCTCAGGATGGCAGGGTGGCTCGATGTCACATCTCCAAACAGGCGCTCATTTGCCCAGTTCAAACCGGGTAAAGCGGCGGATGCGGACGTTCTCGCCGGTCTTCACCCGCACATCGTTGATCAGATCCTGGATCGACTTGGACGGCTCGCGGACGAAGGCCATCTCGAGGAGCGCAACATCCTCCGGCGGCGCGACCTCATCCGCCGGTACGTCCTCCTTGCTCAGGTACTTCGGATTCATCGAAGCGACCTGCATCGCCACGTTGCGGGCCAGCTCGCGGAAGGCGTCGTTGCGGGCGACAAAGTCGGTTTCGGTGTTGACCTCGACGAGCGCGCCGATCCGGCCCTGGTGGATGTATGACTCGATCACGCCCTGGCTGGACTCGCGGTCGGCGCGCTTCTCCATTTTCATCACGCCCTGGTCGTAGAGGATCTTCTTCGCCTTCTGAAAGTCCCCTTCCGCCTGCTCCAGTGCGCGCTTGCAGTCCATCACGCCGGCCTGCGTCTCCTCGCGCAATTTCTTGATGTCATCGGGTGAGATGGTGACGGGCATTCGTTTCCTCCGAATCACAACAGAGCCCCGGCGGGACCGGGGCTCGAACGTCCAAACGTCACGCCACGACGGTTATTCCTCGTTCGCTACTTCCTCGGCGGGTTCCGGTTCATCGTCCGGCGAGAAGCTGGTCTGGGTGAAAGACAGGTTCTCCAGCCCCTCCTCCATCCCGACCTCAAGTCCGGCCTCACGCAACTCGGTGCCCTCGATCATCGCATCGGCCATCTTCCCCGTGATCAACTTCACGGCCCGGATCGCGTCGTCGTTCGACGGGATCGGGTAGTCGATCTCGTCCGGGTTGGAGTTCGTGTCGCACATGGCGACGATCGGGATGCTGAGCCGCAGCGCCTCGAGCACCGCGATCCGCTCCTTCGGCGGGTCGATGATGAACAGCGCCGACGGCAGCCGCGTCATCTCCTTGATGCCGCCGAAGTGGCGGTTCAGCCGGGTAATCTCTTCCTCGATCTTGAGGACTTCCTTCTTCTGCAGAACATCGAAGTCACCCCGCGACCGCTGATCCTCCAGCCGGACGACGTGGTCGATGCGGGACTGGATCGTCGGGAAGTTGGTGAGCGTGCCGCCGAGCCAGCGGTTATTGACATACGGCATCCGGCAGCGGGTCGCTTCCGCCTCGACCGCCTCCTGCGCCTGCTTCTTCGTACCGACGAAGAGGAGGGTGCCGCCGTTCGCGGCCAGGTCGCGGACGAAATCATAGGCGTCGCTGAGCCGGGTGACGGTCTGTTGCAGGTCGATGATGTGGATGCCGTTGCGCTCGGTGAAGATGAACCGGCGCATCCGCGGATCCCAGCGACGGGTCTGATGACCGAAGTGGACACCGGCTTCGAGCAGTTGTTTCATGGAGACGAGTGAGGGCACGAGGGATCCTTTCCTTGCAGTTCCGCCCCATAAATTTGTCCCGGCTTGCGTCGGGACAGGAGGCGGCGCGCACCATAACCGCCTCTCAGCATATCATTCGCACCAGACCGCCGACAAGCGAACAAATGTGAGTTATTCTTATCAATTTCTAGCACCTCTTGTCGACGAGTGCTAATTTCGCTATGCTGGAAGCGACCCCAGCCTGGAGGCGATCCGTGCCCAAATATGACTATCGATGCAGCGCCGGCCATCAATACGAGAAACGGGAAGGGTTTGATGCCCCGGCGGTGCAGACCTGCGACGTGTGCGGTATCGAGGCGCGGCGCGTGCTCACGCCGCCGGCGATCGTCTTCAAAGGGAGCGGTTGGTACGTCACCGACAGCCGAGGTTCCTCCTCGTCGGTTTCGACCAGCAAGAACGGCGCCGACTCTCCATCAGAGAGTACGCCGGCACCGAGCGAATCGACGTCCGACACAAGCAGCAGCTCGACCTCGGCGGCGGCGGCGGACTGAGTACCGAACCCCCCGGCCCCCTTCCCTCGCAAGGAAGGGGGTGCACTCATCAACCGGGGGTGCCAGTAGCTCGTTTGTCCGCAGGATGCCCATCCCAATTCGACCATCGCCCGCCAGGACCCCCCCTTCCCTGCGAGGGAAGGGGGCCGGGGGTTAGGTAATGGCTTTCTCCTCCCACACCGCGGCAGTATGATTGGTGCCATTCCGCCCCGCTCGTTCCGGGGCGCCCGGTCAGGTGCCCTATGGAACTCGGCCAGCTTGAGGCGTTTCTCCAGGTAGCCTCGCATCATAGCTTCAGCAAAGCGGCCGAGGTGCTCTTTCTCACGCAGCCGTCCGTGACGGCACGGATCCAGTCTCTCGAGAAGGAGCTCGCCGAGGAACTGTTCGAGCGCACCGGCCGGACGGTGCGCCTGACCGATGCCGGTGCCGCCTTTCTCCCCTATGCCGATCGCGTGTTGAAGGATGTCCAGGAAGGCAGGGATGCGCTCGAAGCACTCCGCCACGGCGACTTCGGCAGCCTGCGGATCGGCTCGGCGCTGACGATCTCCACCTACGTCCTCCCCAAGATCCTGAAGACCTTCCGCGCCCGCTATCCGGGAGTCGAGGTGTCGATCCGCACCGGCCGGTCCGACCAGGTGCTGGAGATGCTGCTCGACGACGAGGTCCAGGTCGGTATCGTCCGCGCCCTCGTCCACCAGGATGTCGAGACCGTTCACCTCTACGACGATGAGGTCGTCCTCGTCACCGACCCCGGCCACCCTTTCACCCGCGACCGCACCGCCGACATCGCCGAGGTCGGCAAGCAGCCGCTGATCTTCTTCGACAAGGGCTCGAGCTACTACGGCCTCGTCCACGGCTTCTTCCGCGACGCCGGCATCGTGCCGCTACACGCGATGGAGCTCGACTCCATGGAAGCGACGAAGAAGATGGTCGAGGAGGGGCTCGGTATCGCCGTGCTGCCGCGCGTCTCGGTCGAGCGCGAGCTCAAGCTCGGCCTGCTGGTCGAGGTCGAGATCACCGGCGTCCCTCGGATTCGCCGGCAGATCGCCCTGATCTACCGGCGCAACCGCAAACAAGCGCGCAGCGTCGGCGCCTTCATCGAAGTCCTCCAGAACATGTACCGCTTCGACCTGAGCGAGCACGGTCGCCAGCTCGTCCAGTCCCGCCGCATCCCGATCGGCGGCGCCCACCTCCAGGGTGCCACTCCCGTCGCCCGACCGCGGTGAGGACCGACCGGGGGTTTTGAACCGCGGAGACGCAGAGGACGCGGAGTTCGCAAAGATCTAATATCAAGGGCATCATTCCTCGCGAATGCGGAAGGTTGCCGGCGGCTCACGGTGCAGGAGATGGCGCGTCAAGTAATCCCACACGCGGCGTTCCACATACCTGTGCCGCTTGGTGTAGACGTGATCGTCACCCGGCACAATCAGGAGGTCGACGTCGCGGTTCGCCTCGATCAGCCGGTCGATTAGGCGCAAGGGATGATGCATCGTCACCGCGCGGTCCATCTCACCATGCACCACCAACAGCTTGCCGGTGATCGCGCCGGCATCCGGGATCGAGGAGGAGCGCGCCCAGACACCGGCATCGGTCGGGTGATCGTATGCTTCCAGGATCATTCCCATGACGATGCGCCCCTCGAAGCGACCTGACGCCGCGATGCCGACCCGATAGAAGTCCGGAAAGCGCTCCATCGCTCGTACTGCGCCGAAACCGCCGGCCGATCGCCCATAGACACCAACCCGCTCCAGGTCCATCCAGGGCCGCGTGCTGGCCAGCTGCCGGATCGCCGCCACGTGGTCCTCGATGCCGGACGCCGCGCCGACGTTCTCCCACGAGTGATCGTAGAACGGACGACTGCGACCAGGCGTGCCACGCCCGTCGATCGTGACGCCGATGATGCCCAGGGCCACCATCGGCTCGATGTCGTCGGCGGTAAAGTAGGGATTGCTGCGCCCCATCTGTGGACCGGGGTAGACGTGATCGAGCACGGGATAGCGCTGCGATGGATCGAAATCCGGTGGCAGGTAGAGCGTCCCATAAATGGGCGTTGACCCGTCGGCGGCGATCGTCTGGAAGCGCTGCGGCCGCTGCCACCCAATCGCCTCCAGCGCCGCGATGTCGACGCGGGCGACTTCCAGGACCGGCGCTCCGTTCCAGCCGCGAAAGATCGCCACTGGCGGCGTATCGACGGTCGAGGCAATGTCGATGAAGCCGCCTTGCAGATCGGGATTGGGGGGGACGATGGCACGGTGATCGAGATCATCGTCGGTCAACCGGCGGAGCTCGCCACCCTCCAGAGGCACCTCGCACGGCGTTTGCCGGTAGGGATCGGCTTCCACCAGGCCGGACACCAGGATGAGCAGCGTGCGAGCGGCCGCATCGAGGTGCATGATCTCCTGCACGACAACGTCACCGCGGGTGATCTGGCCGAGAAGCCGGCCGGATGTGTCATAGCGGTAGAGGTGACCCCAGCCATCCCGCTCGGAGAACCAGACGATTTCACTCGCGTTGCCGGCCGCGTCCGTAAGAACGCGCACATTCGGCCGCTGGTGGAAGGACTGTGCCGGACGAATGCGGCGCTCGCCATCTTCCCGCAGCAGGACGCGTGCCTCACCGCTTGTCGGATCGACCTCCCAGAGGGTGAGCTGCAGCCAATCACGCGAGGACTCGATCACGTAGAACCGCGTTCCGCTCGCGTTCCACCAGACATCGCCGCGTCGCAATGGACTGGAGTGCGTGCATGCCAGCGGCGGAACTGCCGTCGGGATGAGCGTACGGGTCTCGACATCGACGACAAAGACTTCGGCCAGCGGAATCGCCGTATCGCCGGGGAAGGGTGCATGAACCAAATGCAGCAGCGGATCGCCACCACCGTCCGGGACGGCCTCGGTGATCGGCGTCCCGCGGACGCCGCGGTAATCGGAGCGCTGCGTGACCGCATACCGGCCATCGGGACTCCAGAGCGCGACCGGCGCCACCTGCGTCGGTCCTCCCGAACTGATCGATTGCAATGCAGAGCTCCACGACCGCTCCGGAACACCATCGGTGGTCAGCCGGATCAGCTCGGTATCGGAGCCATCAATCAGCCAGAGATCGTCCGCGATGCTGGTGAGGGATACGCCCGGTGGTGCTGCCTCGAAGAAGGAGACGCCGGCCGCGGAATCGAGCACATCACGCGTGCCCAAGATAAGGTCACAGGCAGTGTGCGCGACTCCATTGGGACCTCGGGAACTGATCACGAAACCAGGGTGGTCGGCAAACCACTGCACCCGATCGACGGATCCATCCACCAGCCTGTGCCGGACCTGGGGTCGCAACCGTGCCGCACGTTCGTAGATCGCGAGGGTTTCTTCCATGGAATCCGTTCGTGTGTGAGTAGGTGGTCGGCGACCGGCATTACCGGCTCCGCATCTGTTGGATCTGGTTGAGAATCTGCTCGAACGCATCAAGCGTCTGCATCGCCGTGGGATAGTCCCGCGGAATTGCCCATGGGAGCGCAAAGGCCAGCCCGGCCCGCACCGGCGTCAAGGTCGCCCACACCGGCTGGGCCATCAGCGTCTGGGCCGCCGCGGTGGGGGTTCCGTCCGGGTTCGCGCCCACGAGTATGACATCCACCGCATTGAGATCCGACAGCCGCTCAAGCGACAGCTGTTCGGTGCCAGCCTCGGTTCCCGTCGACGGTTGGCCGGGGAACTTCGCCCCGGTTGGGGTGAGCGCATTGGCCATGTAGCCCAGGGCGAAATCGCGTCGCCAGGCGCTCCCGTTTGCCGCTCCGTCGGCGGCGGCAAAGGTAACCGTGTTGAGGACGTCGGCATACTTCATCCCGATGTCCTTGGCGCGGGCTTCATAGGCGGTCTTCTGCGCCTTGAGCACGGCTGACTTCCCGACGGCATCGGCGATGTGCTCACCGAGCGAGGCCCACTCGGCGGCATCTTCCGGCGCAAACACCAGCACAGGGGCGATGTTCTCCAATGGGCCGACGTCGAATGCCGAGCCGGCCGGAATCGTGGAGACGATCAGGTCGGGGTTCAGTGCTGCGACCGCCTCCGCGTCGATCTCCATCCTGGTGCCGATCGTTGGAATCCCTTCGTAGCGATTGGCAATCGCCGGCACCATGGTGGCGGGGTTCAGTTGGGCAATGCCGGCCACGGGAGCTTCGACCGCCAGCAGCGCGGTCGCAAACGGTCCAAAGGTGACAATCCGCTGCGGCGCCACCGGCACCGTAACCTCGCCCACCGAGTCCGTGACGACGCGGGTCGTGCTGATGGTTGCTTCCACCGCCCGCGGTTCCGAAACCGACGCATCGTCGTCGCCGCAGCCGGTGAGCAACACCATCGTGGCGGCGAACACGATCACCATGGCGGTGAAGCGGGATCGGACGGTGGAAGGCGGCCCGTGAGATTCCGGCATTCCCCTGACTCCTCCGCTGGGCTTGCAGGTCGCAGACGGAATATAGAAGGCAACACTGCGCCCAGATATTAGCTTTAGCTATTCTCTAAGATTAGCATATGCTTATCTTACCCCATGGAAAACTCGTCGCCGGGAGGCAGGCCATGTCCGCGACCCGTGCCAGACGCACGACCCCACACATTCACTCCATCCGCACCTGGCCGGCCGGGAGCACGAGGACACCGAGATCATGACCAGCCGGAGCACCAACCCAGGGGAAGGTACTGAGCGACATCCGACCACCAGGGCGACCGTTCGCCCCTTCACGCCAAAGCCGGTGCCGCCGGAGGTTGTGACCAGCCCGCGGATCGAACAACTTGCGCGGGCCGTTGCCGCAGATGGGAGCGAGGGACTCGTTCGCTTTTGGAACGAAGTCCAGGACCACGGCACGCCCCTGGTGGAAGCGATTCCTGGCGATGCCGAGCACTGCATCGTGACCTTCCTCTGGCGTGACGCCGGCGCCGCGAACGCGGTGCTCCTCGTCGCCAACAAGTTCACCGACGCGAGCGTGCTCGACGCGAGTCTGATGGAACAGCTGGCGGGCACCGATCTCTGGCATCGCAGCTACCGGGTGCGGACCGACTGGCGATCGGCCTACCGGATTGCGCCGCTCGAACGGCCGCTTGACGCATCCGCCGAGGCGACAGAGATCGAACGCTGGCGTGCCTTCATCGGCCGGGGAAAGCTGGATACGTTCAATCCGAAGACGTGCCCATCCTCCGCCGGTGGGGACATGATGCTCTCCACGTTCTCGCTGGTCGAACTTCCCGACGCACCGCCCCAGCCGTGGCTCGTGCCTGATTCAGGCGCTGCAGCCGGGACGATGACGGAGTTTCGCTTCGCCAGCCGCGCGTTGCGGAATGAGCGCCCCGTGTGGGTGTATACGCCGGCGGGGTACGAGCACGGCGGTGCGGCATACGATCTGACCGTGCTCCTTGACGGCGAATGGTGGGCACAGAGCCTCTCGATCGCGGTGACGCTCGACAACCTCATCGCTGCCGGGGTCGTGCCGCCGATGGTGGTCGTCATGCCCGGCGCCATCGATGTCCAAGCCCGGCTGCGGGAGCTCACCTGCAACCCGGTGTTCGTCGAGTTCCTCGTCGCCGAACTGCTGCCACACGTCGCCGCACGCTGGATGGTCAGCGCAGAACCGATGCGGACGATCATCGCCGGTCAGAGCCTGGGCGGGCTGACGGCCGCCTTTGCCGGGCTACACGCGCCCGAACGTTTCGGCAACGTGCTCGCACAGTCCGGCTCGTTCTGGTGGAAGCACGGCAGCGAGTTCGACACCGAGGCGGAGTGGCTCACGCGGCAGTACGCGATCACGCCGAAGCCGCCGCTCCGTTTCTATCTGGAAGCCGGATTGCAGGAGTGGATCATCCTACCGCCGACCCGCCACCTGCGCGACGTTCTGGAAGCCAAGGGCTACGACATCGTCTACCGCGAATACAATGGTGGGCACGATGCCGCCTGCTGGCGGGGGTCGATTGCCGACGGGTTGATCGCCCTCGCATCCCGGTGATGACATCCCCGTTCGCTGGCTGTAGACTGCAGCGACCGATCTGGCTATACGGCGCCGCTCTCGGACGCGATCGCGCGGAGGGTGTCGACGTTGCGCTTGTCGGGGCCTTTGCCCTCGTAACCCGGCACTTCGAGGAGGAAGGGCACGTTGCGGAAGGCGGGGTGAGATGTGATCACGCGGAAGCCCTCGGTACCGATCTGGCCCTCGCCGATGTTCTCGTGCCGATCGAGACCGGAACCAAGGCCCGCCTTCGAGTCGTTGGCGTGGACCGCGACCAGCCGGTCGAGGCCGACGACGCGATCGAACTCCTCCATCGTCGCGGCACAGCCGTCCGCCGTCGCGATGTCATAGCCGGCGGCGTAGAGGTGGCAGGTATCGAGGCAGACCTTGACCCGATCGCTGCCGACCGCCTTGACGATCGCCTCCAGTTCGGCAAAGCGGCCGCCGACCGTGCCGCCCTGGCCGGCGCTGTTCTCGAGGATCAGCCAGGTCTGTGGCGGCGTCGCTTCGAGCACGCCCGTGATCGCCGCCGCGATCTGGGAGAGGACGCCATCGAACCCACTGCCCTTGTGGCTGCCGACGTGAAAGATCGTGCCGAGCGCGCCGGTCGCGCCGCAGAAGGCGAGGTACTGCTTCAACGAACCGACCGAGCGGTTGAGGAGGGTCGGATCGGCGGTGGCGAGGTTGACCAGGTAGACACCGTGCAGAAAGACCGGTTCGATGCCGTACTCGGCCGCGCGGGCCTTCAACCCGGCCATCGCCTCTTCGGTGTGCGACCCCGGCCGCCAACTCTGCGGCCCTGAGGCAAAGATCTGCACCGCCTCTGCGCCGATATCGCAGGCGCGGTCCACGCACTTGGCGAGCGGCGCGGCCGCGGAAACGTGTGCCCCTATCTTCATGAAACTCCTCGCGGGGTTCGTGCCCGATACGATTCGTGTCGATCCGGCCGGGCTCTCAGTCTATCAGCCCGGCGACGACTCGCGTGTGTCTGACATCGCCCTCCACCACATAAGCGGTCACGGTCGAGCGGCGATCGACATCCGGCCGCTGATCAGCGGGGAGCGGACTGATACACTCGCCGCGTGACACCGATCCGCCGTCAGTACCTGGAGATCAAGCGCCGCTTTCCCGACACGATCGTCCTCTTCCGGCTCGGCGACTTCTACGAGACGTTTGACGAGGACGCGGATCTCTGCGCCCGCGAGTTGAGCCTCACCCTCACCTCGCGGCCGCTGGGCAAGTCGGAGCGGATCCCGATGGCCGGCATCCCCTACCACGCCCTCGATGGCTACCTCCGCCGGCTGATCGCCCGCGGCCACCGCGTCGCCATCTGCGATCAGGTGGGGGAACCGAACGGCCGGGCGCTGGTCGAGCGCCGCGTCACGCGGGTGGTCACGCCCGGCACGGTGCTCACCGACGACCTGCTCGGCGGCGCCGCCCACAACTTCCTCGCCGCGCTCGTCGTCGACGGCGACCAGGCCGGCCTCGCCCATGTCGATGTCTCCACCGGTGACTTTGCCACGACATCGAACTCGATCGCCGCCATCGAGCAGGAGCTGATCCGGATCGCACCCGCCGAGCTTGTCTTCTGCGAAGACGAAACCGCGCCGGACGGCTGGCAAGGTCCGCTCTCGCGGATGCGCGCGCCGCGCGGCGCCGACCGGATCATGCTGGAGCACTTCGGCGCCGCCACGCTCGAGGGCTTCGGGCTCGAAGGCAAGCCACTCGCCACAACGGCGGCGGCGATGGTGCTCACCTACCTGCGCGAGACGCAGCCGTCGGCCGTGACGTTGCTCGACCGGCTGCGCTGTTACCAGATCGACGAGCACATGACGCTCGATCCCCAGACCCAGCGCAACCTGGAGTTGTTCGAGGGAGCACGCGGCGGCGGCCAATCGAACTCACTCGTGTCGGTGATCGACCGGACCTGCACGCCGATGGGCGCGCGGCTGCTGCGGGCGCACATTTCCCAGCCGC
The DNA here is from genome assembly GCA_050184225.1 of Dehalococcoidia bacterium. Taxonomy (GTDB): domain Bacteria; phylum Chloroflexota; class Dehalococcoidia; order CAUJGQ01; family CAUJGQ01; genus JBFXAN01. The sequence continues at coordinate 34,262 of JBFXAN010000020.1, forward strand.
TGCTCGACGCGGAGGCGATCAACACTCGTCTCGATGCCGTCGAGCACTGCCTGAGCGACGGCCTGCTCCGCGCCGAGCTGCGCGCGGCGCTGAAGGAGGTGCCGGACCTTGAGCGACTGGTAACGCGGGCGGCCGCCGGGGCGGCGTCGCCGCGCGATCTGTCGGCGCTGCGCCGCGGGCTGTGCGCCGCTGCTACCTTGCAGTGCCGGCTGGCGCAGAACCCCGGACCACTGCCATCGCTGCCCGACTGCACCGATGCGGTCGCGCTGATCGCGGCGGCGATCGAAGATGACCCACCCGCCGCGCTCGACGCGGGCGGTGTAATCCGCGAGGGTTATCACCACGAGCTCGACGAGTACCGGCACCTCGCCCGTGACGCCCGCCAGGTGCTGGCCGACCTCGAGCGCCGCGAGCGGGAGCGAACCGGTATCCGGTCACTGCGGATCGCCCACAACCGCGTCTTCGGCTACTACATCGAGGTGACGACCGCCAACCTCCACCTCGTGCCGGATCACTACCAGCGGCGCCAGTCGGTCAGCAGCGGCGAGCGCTTCTTCACGCCGGAGCTGAAGGAGTACGAAAGCCGGATCGTCGGCGCTCAGGAGCGGATCGGCGCGATCGAGGCGGGGCTCTTCCGCGACGTCTGCGCCCAGGTGGCGGCCCACGGTCAGCGCATCCGCACGCTGGCGGCGGCCTTGGGACAGATCGACCTGGCGGCGAGCCATGCCGAAGTGGCGGCGCTCAACGGCTACGCGCGACCACAGGTCGATGGCTCCGTAGTAATTGACATAACCGATGGGCGCCACCCGGTTGTCGAGCAGATGCTGCCGGCGGGCAGCTTCGTGCCGAACGACTGCTATCTCAGCGACCAGTCGCAGATCACGGTCCTCACCGGTCCGAACATGGCGGGCAAGAGCACCTATCTCCGCCAGGTTGCGCTCACCGTCCTCCTCGCCCAGACGGGCAGTTACGTGCCGGCGGCCCGCGCCCGCATCGGCGTCACCGATCGGGTGTTCACGCGGGTCGGGGCACAGGACGATCTCGCCGCCGGCAACTCGACCTTCATGGTCGAGATGGTCGAGACGGCCCAGATCCTCCACCACGCGACGCCGCGCTCGCTCGTCATCCTCGACGAGGTCGGCCGGGGTACGAGCACCTATGACGGCCTCGCGATCGCCCGCGCGATCGTCGAATACCTGCACAACCAGCGCGCCGTCGCCGCCCGGACGCTGTTCGCCACTCACTACCACGAGTTGACCAACCTGGCGGCAGCGCTGCCGCGCGTCACCAACGCCTGCGTCGCCGTCGTCGAGCAGGACGACACGGTCGTCTTCCTCCGCCGGATCGTGCCGGGCAGCGCCGACCGCTCCTACGGCATCCACGTCGCTCAGCTCGCCGGTCTGCCCCGCGCCGTGACGCAGCGGGCATCGGAGATCCTGATCGAACTGGAACAGCCCCGCACCGACGGCGCCCGGCGACCCACCAACCGCCGTGCCCCGAATGCGCAACAATTGAGTCTCTTCGCCACGCCGTCGCCGCTCGTCGAGGAGCTTGCCGCGCTCGACGTCGACGCACTGACACCGCTCGAAGCGATGACCAGGCTCTACGAACTGCGCGAGCGGGCGCGCGGGGGATAGGATGTTCCGATGCCGATCGTCGTACTGGCCCCGGATGTTGCCGCCGAGATCGCCGCCGGCGAGGTGATCGAGCGGCCCGCGTCCGTGGTGAAGGAACTCGTCGAGAACGCGCTCGACGCGGGCGCGACCTCGATTGCCGTCGAGATCGACCGCGCGGGTCTCGACCTGATCCGCGTCACCGACGACGGTTGCGGCATGTCGGCGGACGAGCTGGCTCTGGCCGTCCAGCGCCACGCGACGAGCAAGCTGCGCTGCGCCGATGACCTGCGCGGCATCGTCACCCTCGGCTTCCGCGGTGAGGGCCTGCCGAGCATGGCCGCTGCCGCCGACCTGTCGATCCGGTCGCGGGTGCGCGAGAGCGCCGCCGCCTGGCAGATCGACGTGCTCGACGCCCAGGTCCGCCAACCAAAACCGGCCGGTGGTCCCGCCGGCACCAGCGTCTCCGTGCGCGACCTCTTCGCCCGCCAGCCGGCACGGCGCAAGTTCCTGCGAACGCCGAGCGGTGAGACGGCGCAGATCGCCCAGGTCGTCACCCAGTGCGCCCTCGCCTATCCGCAGATTCGTTTCGCGCTGACGGTTGACGGCCGGCGCACGTTCGAAACCTCCGGCAGCGCCGACCTCCGCGACGTGGCCGCGCGGGTGTTCGGCGTCGCGGCGGCGGCGCAACTGCTCGCCGTCGGTGGCGGCGACCTCGACCGGATCGTCCACGTCAGCGGCCTGGTCAGCCCGCCCGACCTCTCCCGGCCAACCCGCGCCGGCATCAGTGTCTTCGTCAACGGCCGCTGGGTGCAGAGCCGCCGGCTCGTCTACGCGATCGAATCCGCCTACGAGACGCTGCTCGGCAGCAACCGCCACCCGCTCGCCGTGATCGACGTCCGCCTTCCGCCGGAGGAACTTGACGTAAATGTGCATCCGACGAAGGCCGAGGTGCGGTTCCGCGACGAGCGCGCCGTCTTCGCCGCCGTCCAGCGGGCCGTCCGCGCGGTGGTAGCCGGCGAAGCCCCGGTGCCGCAACTCGCCGCGTTCCCGGCCGTTGTAGGTACATCGAGCGACGCGGAAGCGTCGACGGCACCGCCGCAACTCTGGGACATCCAACAGGAGCCGCATCCGGTAGCCGGCGACACACCACGGCCGCGTCCGGCCGTTCCGCTCCTGCGCGTGATCGGACAGATGGGCACGACCTACATCATCGCCGAGAGCGCGGAGGGGATGTACCTGATCGACCAGCATGCCGCCCACGAGCGCGTGTTGTACGAGCGCATCCTTGCCCAGCGCGCCACATCGTCACCAGAGATCCAGGGCCTGCTGTCGCCTGCCGTGCTGGAGACGACCCCAACCCAAGCCGCCGTCGTTGGCGGTGCGGTCGAGGCTCTGCGGTCCCTCGGCTTCGACATCGAGCCGTTCGGCGACGGCGCCCTTGCCATCCGGGCGGTGCCGGCAGTGCTCGCCGGACGCGACATCAGCCGGACGCTGGCCGACCTGCTCGACGCGCTGGCCGCACCGGATGCCGCGCCCGTGGCCGATCGCGCACCGATGACCCTCGCCTGTCACGCGGCGGTGCGGGCCGGCATGTCGATGGCCCTCGAAGAGATGCGCGAGCTCGTCCGCCTCCTCGAAACCTGCGACTCCCCCCGCACCTGCCCGCACGGCCGCCCGACGATGATGCACCTCAGCGCCGCCGCTCTCGACCGCGAGTTCCGCCGCGGACGGTGACGTGTTTCAGGCTCCTGGTTCCATGCTCGACGCGCGGGCACGATATCCTTGGGCGTGTAAACTCTATCGCCACACGAGGCGCCGGGACGAGGAGCAGATGAGCGAGGTCAACGAAGAACGCGACACCGGAACCTTGGAACCTGAAACTCGGCGCCAGGAGCTTGTCATTGGCGGCTTTGGCGATCTCTTCAAGTCGAATTGCCCCTGGCAGACGGCAGGGTTCGCGTTGCCGGATGGGAGCTTCTGGGCATACCGCGAGCCGAATGCGACGGTCGTCGCCCAGGGCCACCGGCTCAAAGTCGTGGCGGCGCCGCTGACCCGCTCGAACGACCGCGTCCAGATTCTCGACAACGCCAAGCACATGTACTTCACCCGCGAGCGGGTCGCCGTGCCGGAGGGCGGTGTCCTCACCATCGACGTTCGTATCAGCGCGCTCGGTTATGGCACCACCCCGCGCGACCTCTATGACGGCTTTGTCTCCTACAACCTGCTCGACTTCGAGACGGGCACGGCGATCGACTTCTTCGTCTCGAACGACGTGATCGCGACCGTTTACGCCCGCCTGCCCTTCCCCGGCGTGCCGGCGCCCGAAACAGGCGATCAGCGCTACTTCGCTATCTTCAAAGAACTGGACGTACCGACGTCGGCCGGGATGCCGCATGACTACCGGATCGACTACGACCAGGGACAAAACCACGTGCGCTGGTGGGTCGATGGCACGCTGGTCAACGAAGAGGAGAACGTGCCGGACCGGATCGGCGGCTTCACCCTGGCGATGGGGCTGATGACCGAGAAGGACATCGTTGGGGGCAAGAGTGTGTCGCTACACGGCCAGGGGTTGCAAGGTGAGTGGAGCGAGACGCGGGTGACGCTGACCTAACCCCCCGGCCCCCTTCCCTCGCAGGGAAGGGGGAGTTCTCGTCAACCAAGGGTTGAACGAGTCTCGTCGCTGCCGCCCAACGAGCTACTGGCAGACCACGGTTGCGTTAGGCACCCCCTTCCCTGCGAGGGAAGGGGGCTGGGGGGTTAGGTAAAACAACCGCCACCTCCGCGACCCGCCTGCCCAGCGCGCGGGCCTGCTCGCGGTCGGCGTCGGTGACGGCGCCGTGAGCGGTCGCGCCGTAGTAGGAACCGGACTCGCGCATGCGCTCGGTCCAGGGGAGGCCGACGACGAGCATGCCGTGGCCGAGCAGCAGGTGGAGCAACTGAAGCAGCGTCGCCTCGATGCCGCCGGAGCGGGAGTAGCCGGCGGTGAAAGCGCCGCCGGGCTTGCCCGCCAGCTCGCCCGTCTCCCAGAGGTCGCCCGAGTAGTCGAACCAGTCCTTCAGTTTGCCCGTCATCCCGCTCCAATTGGGCGATCCGAGGATGAGGGCGTCACAGTTCAGCAGTTCGGACGGCTCCGAATCGTGGATGCGGCGCAGCACGAGCTCGGCGCCATCGACCTCGCGCACACCGGCGCCGATTGACTCGGCCAGTTGCTCCGTCAGCCCACCTCGGGAGTCGAACAGAACCAGGATTCGCGCCATCGCAACGCCTCGTGTGCTTCACATAAAAACAGGCCGCCCGACACAGAGGGCGGCCCGCTTCCTATCGGATCTCGCGATCAATCGCCGAGCAAGGTCGTGTAGCCGAGCTCGATGATCTCCTCCGCGTATTCCGAGCGCCAGCCCGGATCGGGAATGTGGCGGTTGTGCTCGCGGAACCATCGATGGAGGGAGAGATATTCCTCCTCCAAGCGGCGCCGGGCCGCGTCTTCATCGGTAAAGATGTCCGGCGCGATCTCCTCGAGCCGCTTATCCATGTCGTCCGGGTCGATGTCGAGGTCTTCCATCCAATAGTCGGCGAGATAATCGAGGCACTCCTCGAGCTCGCGCCGGCACTCCTGGAGGATCATCACCATCATGCCCTCTTCATCGACCTTGCGGGCGCGCAGGCGGAGGTCGCGGGCGCACTGCTCGCAGACGACGACGAGCCGGCGGGCGTCGCACTCCTCCTTGTTCGCGCAATCGTGGACCCGCGGTGACCAGTCGTTGGCCGCCGGCGATCGCGAATATCCGACCACGATCTCGCTGGTGAGGGATCCGCAGCGTAGGCAGGCGACCTTGTCGCCAAGGATGTCGTTGATCGTGCTGTTCCAGTCGATCTGCATGCTCCCTCCACGCCGGGTCGGCACCTGACGCACGGCGTATCCCGATCCTAGCAGGGTCCCCGACGCTGTCAACCAAACACCGCCGGCCATCGCCCGTAAGCCGTCCGGTGTCGGTTCAGCCACCGTTGCCGGTGAGAATCGGGGCCGCATACCCACCGGATTGACCGGGGGCTTCCTCAACCTCGACCCGGAGGACGCCGACGTTGGTCATACCTTCGCCCCGGAGCGCGACCGCGATCTCGACGTGAAACCATTCGGCGAGGCGCTCGACCGTGGTGTTGTCGATCGGCAGCACGGAAACGTCTGATTTCGGGAAGGAGTATCGCCGCCGATCCGGTGTAGTGATCTGCCAGGCATCGTCACGTTCCTCGATCGACAGCACGCGGCTCTCGCGCTGGAGCAGAAAGGTATGGTCGATCTGCTCGCAGCGCTCGCGGGCGATCCGCTTGAGCAGCGAGAAGTCGATCACCCACGAGTCCGGCGTCAGCTCGCCCTCAACCTCGACCGTCAGTTGATAGTTGTGACCGTGCAACGGTTCACAGGCGCCCTCCCACGTCGCCATATGAGCCGACATAAAGCGAAGGCGATTGCGTTCAACACGGACCGTGTGTGTCATCTGGTATTCCTAGCGGCAGCATCGCCACATCGATCGATGTCCTTCACCAGTATAGCCGGTGCTTCGATATATCCGACCGGGTTATAGACATTGCTGTTATACTAGCCGCACCTTGCCTTTATGACTGAGAAGTACACGTACCGTGCCATTGTCTGGATTGTGGGGTAGGCGGCCATGAACAAGCCACTGATCCTGGTGGTTGATGACGACCACAAGATCCTCCGTCTCCTGCGCACGACGCTGACGCCGGAGTTCCAGGTGCTCCAGGCGGAGCGCGGCCCCGATGCGCTCGATATCGTCAGCCGGCAACGTCCCGATCTGGTGGTGCTCGATATCATCATGCCGGGCATGGACGGGCTCGAGGTCTTGAAGCGCATCCGCGAGAACTCCGGCGTCCCCGTGATCCTGCTGACGGCCAAGGGTACCGACTCGGACAAGATCCAGGGACTCGAGCTCGGCGCCGACGACTACCTCGCCAAGCCGTTCAACCCCGATGAGCTATCGGCGCGCGCGCGGGCCGTGCTCCGCCGCTCCCAGGCGCGAGAGGCGCCGGTCGACGGCAACCGGCTCCAGTGCGGCGACATCGTCATCGACCTGGCCCGCCGCACCGTCTATGTCAAAGGCAAGACCGTCGTCCTCAGCCGGACGGAATGGCAGCTGCTCCAGCAACTGTGCGTCAACGCCGGACGGGTGATGCTGCACGAAGACCTCCTCACCCGCACCTGGGGTCCGGAATATCGGGACGATGTCCAGTACCTGCGGGTCTGGATCAGCCGCCTGCGCCAGAAGCTCGAGGAGAACCCTGGCGAGCCACAATACATCCGCACGGTGCAGGGCATCGGCTACATCCTCGAATCCGGCCCATCGACCCTCGCCGCGTCGCTGGAGACGGACGCGAGTCGGCAGAGCTGAGCGATACTGACCGTCCGTGGGTGAGATCGCGCGACGGGGCACTCGCGTCCTGCCGGGCGTTGCCTTTCCTGCCCGGCAGGACGTGAGTGCCCCGTTCACCCCATCGGTCAGGAGGCGAAGATCCGCCGCAGCTCGCGCTTGATCGAGGCCCGGGCTTCGCCGGTACGCTCGTGGATTAAGTCGATCAACCGGTCGAGGCTGCCGCCGGTCTGGTCGATCTCGTCTTCGGTCAGGTCGTTCCAGCGCTCGCGGATGCGACGGCGAAGCGAGCCAATTGTCGAACGTCGGAGAGTTGTCTGCATCATCGTCGGAATCCGCCACCGGGGAATGCGCGGCATAAGCGCCGCATCGGGACGTTTATGGTACCAGCCCACGGCGCAAATGGGATAAGAATGCGATGGATTTGCGATGTGATTGCGATGAGCCGGCTATCCACTGGCTCAGACCCAAGGGGTTGGAAAGCCCTCGTGGTCGGTGAACCGCACGCGCAACATCGAACCGCACGCGCAACATCAAGTCAGTCACATTCAGAGGATCGCACTATACCGGTTATGTAATGCTGATGCTCGCCGCTCAGCCTCCGACCCTGCCGCCGGACAGCAGCCGGCTCCCAGCTCGCCAACCGCCTCGTTTCACCTGCGCGGGACACGGTACGCTGCCTGTTGAATGACGGCGCCGGCCGCCGCCACGAGGTTCGATGAAGAAGGTACTTGCGGTTCTCGCCATCGTTGGCGCCGTCCTTGGCCTGGGTCTTGTCGCGATCGTCGCGTTCGTCGCGCTCCGCATCCGCGACGAACGCCGCCACGACCGCGACCTGATCGCGACCTTCTACCAGCCACCGGCGCCGCTGCCTGAGGCTGCGCCGGGCACCTTGATCCGCGCGGAGCCGATCGCCGCGCCGGCCGGTGTCAAGGCATGGCGCGTGCTCTATCACTCGCGCACCTACGACGACCGCGACATCGCCGTCTCCGGCATGATCGCCGTCCCGGATGCAACGCCGCCGGCCGGCGGCTTTCCGGTCGTCTCGGTCGCGCATGGCACCGTCGGTTCCGCCGAGACGTGCGCGCCCTCCCTCGATCCATTTATGTCGCGCTCGATCCTGCCCCCGGAATTGTTCCCATCGGAGAAGCCGTCCTCCTTCTTCGACATAATGGTCAAGCCGTTCGTCGATGCAGGGTACGCGGTGACCGCCACCGACTATCAGGGACTCGGCACGCCGGGGGTAAACCCCTATCTGGTGGGTGAGGATGCAGGCCGTAACGTGCTCGATGCGATCCGGCTGATCCAGCAGTTCCCCGAGGTGCAGGTGTCGCGTCGGACGATGATCTGGGGGCACTCGCAGGGTGGCCAAGCGTCGGCCTTCGCCGGGCAGATCGCGCCACGCTATGCTCCGGAGCTCCAGATCCTGGGCGTCGTCTCCGGTTCACCTGCGGCGGAACTGGGCATGCTCGCCGCCGAGGCCGCCGCGGTCACGAAACGGTCGCCGCTCACCGGCCTGATGATGATGATCGTCCGTGCCTGGACGGCCACCTATCCGGACCTCCAGCCGGAGACGGTGCTAACCTCGCGCGGGATCGAGCGCATCTCGGTCGTCGATCGTGAATGCATCGCCGGCGTGTTGTTGAGCTTCATGCTGCGGCCGGCCCCGCAGTACATCATTCCCGCGGGAATCCAAACCACTGCCTGGCAGTCGGCAATCGCCACCAATACACCGGGGGCGATCCGCACGAACCCGCCGATGCGTGTCTTCCAGGGCGGCTCCGATCCGCTGATCCTGCCGAAGTTTACCGACGCCTTCGTCGCGCGGCTCTGTGCAACCGGCGACACGGTGGACTACACGGTCTATCCGGGCTACGGCCACCTCAGCGTGATCGCCCCATCGATGCCGGATACCCTCGCCTGGATGGCCGATCGATTGGCGGGCACGCCACCGCCATCAACCTGTTGACCGGCAGCTCTCCGGGCTTCATCCGGGCCGCTATGGCTGAAGCGAGCTTCCTATGGGTCAGGCGGCGCCGGGTGGAGGTAGTCGACGAGTCCCGGAATGTACGGCTCAGGGTACAGCGAATCGTAATACGCCAAAGCTCGCGCTATTCCAGCGAAGTCCTGCGTTTGCAGAGAATCCGTGGTGATCAAGATGCCCGCATGCTCGGATTGCTCCATCTGCCAAATACGGTCGAGTTCCATAAAGTCATCGCGGTTGTTCGTGACAACGCACCTGCCTTGCTCTGACGCATAGGCAAGTTGCTGCCGATCGGTTGCCGTTCGCATGTCGACATCGTTCGCGCTGATCGCGCCAACACCGAAATTCCGTGCGATGCGCGCGATCCGCCAAGATAAGTCCGCATCAAGATAGAAGCGCATCAGCGTCGCGGTGGCCGGCTCTTTGGATTTCGTTCCCAGACATCCTCAACCCGAGCTTCGCGCTCGCGGGCCAGTCGCGCGTCCACCATCGCTGGATTCTTCGCGTAGAACTCGAGCGCCGCGTTCAGCTGATCTCCAGTAAGCCAGTGATATGCGTCCGTCAGACCCTTCCAGTCTCGCTTTACGTTCAGCCATGTCCGAACGATCTCGAAGACCTCAAGTCCGGTGCCGAGCACATGCGCCTTTCGCAACAGCGGCTCGTACAAGACCCCTTCGACTGGTTCAATCCCGTGAAATGTGATCCGTGCTTCGGCTGACATGGCACATACTCCTGACAAGCCTCTCGGTGCCTCACGATTGTACGACATCGAAGCTATACATTATGTCGAATTTGGCGCCTGAGGACGCCATCTCACCCGCCGGCCCGCAGCCGTACTTTACGCAAACCAGCGCCGCGCTCTGCCGCCGTCTCGGCTAGCATGTTGGTAAGCCAGTCATCCGCTTTGGAGCCGTCAGCATGGTGCTCTCCGACCAGGACATCCGTCGCTATATCGAACAGGGCAAGATCCGGATCGACCCGCCGATCGACGAGTCGGTCCAGCTTGGCCCCTGCTCCGTCGATCTGACGCTGGGCAGCAGCTTCGCCGCCTTCGAGTACAGCCGCCTGCCCTATATCGACACGCGCAAGCCGACCGACGGCCAGGGGATCATGCGCGAGATCGTCGTCGGCGAGGGCGAGCCGTTCGTCTTGCAACCGGGTGAGCTGGTGCTGGCCTCGACGCGCGAGTCGCTGGAGCTTGCCGACGACCTCCTCGCACGCCTCGAAGGCCGCAGCAGCCTCGCCCGGCTCGGTATCATCGTCCACGGCACCGCCGGTGTCTTCGATCCCGGCTGGCGGGGCAAGGCCGTGCTCGAGCTCGGCAACCTGGGACGGATGGCCGTCGCCCTCTATCCGGGGATGCGGATCTGCTCGTTCACCTTCGAGCCGCTCTCTTCCCCCTCAACGCAGCCCTATTGGAAGCGTGCGGCCTCGAAGTACGCCGGCCAGGAGGGTGCCCAGGCGAGCAGGCTGTGGTCCGATCACGAGGTGTCGACGGACGCGGAGTAACCGATCATCGGCCAATTCCCCGTGCCTGCCGGCGTATCAACCAGCAACTCCGTCACCGACTGCGAATCCCCGCGGTCGAGCCATCTGCGGCCGCAGCATGGTGCAGCCGGCAGGTGATACGTGTCCGTAGTTCTTCACTACGATGCACCGTGCTATTGTGATGCCGAAGCCGGTCGCCGGCAGTGACCACGCCGCCGGTTGTCCGCACCGGGAACGGCTCGCCGCGCGCGGCCACCTGGACGACCAACCAGCCGCCGCGGCGGATGACTCGCCCGCACAGACTCATCACCACACGGCGGGGTCGAAGTCGAATACGTATGTGTGGAGTGCGTCGATCATGAGCAATCCGTCCGTGGCCGTTCGGCGGCCGGTTACCGGCGTCCTCTCCCTCTGGGACACCTCGATCGGCAAGAAGTTCGTGATGGCGATCACGGGTATCGTCCTCTTCGGCTACGTCGTCCTTCACCTCTGGGGCAACCTCAAGATCTTCGCCGGGCCGGAGTCAATCAACGACTGGGGTAGCTTCCTGCGGGTCTTCGGCTCCCCCGTCTTCGCCAATGAATGGGTGCTATGGCTGATCCGCATCTTCCTGGGAACGTGCCTCGTCCTTCACATCGTCGCCGCCGTGCAGCTCACCCTCCGCGACCGGGCGAGCCGGCCCGCCGGCTATGCCGAGTGGAAGAGTCAGGGACTCCGTGGCATCTCCTCGACCTATGCCTCGCGCACGATGCGCTGGACCGGCGTCCTCGTCCTCCTGTTCATCATCTATCACGTCCTCGACCTGACCACCGGCACGCTCCACCCCGACAACTACGCGCCATTCCATCACGGCGACATCTACAGCAACGTAATCGGCGACTTCCGCAACTGGTACATCGCGCTGATCTACATCATCGCCGTGAGCATCCTCGGCCTGCACCTGTACCATGGGATCTGGAGCTTCTTCCAGACGCTCGGGTGGAACAACTCGCGCACCAACCGTCTGGTGCGAAATCTAGCCCTGATCGTGGCCGTTGCCCTCACCATCGGTAACATCGCTATCCCCGTGGCGGTCCTGACCAGGATCATTGAGTGACAAGCGTGGAGAGGAACGATCATGACTACCACGACTGATACTCCTCCGATCATCGTGCCGGCGGGCGAGGAACCTGCCTATCGCGTCTCCGACGTGCCCCTGCCGAGCAACATCCCCGATGGTCCAATCCAGGACAAGTGGCAGACGCGCAAGTTCGAGATGAAGCTGGTCAACCCGGCCAACCGTCGCCGCTACACGATCATCGTCGTCGGCTCGGGGCTGGCGGGCGGCGCGGCGGCGGCCTCGCTCGGCGAGCAGGGCTACAACGTCATGAGCTTCTGCTACCAGGACAGTGCCCGTCGCGCGCACAGCATCGCCGCCCAGGGCGGCATCAACGCCGCCAAGAACTACCGCAACGACGGCGACTCCGTCTACCGCCTCTTCTACGACACGGTCAAGGGCGGCGACTTCCGCTCGCGCGAGGCGAACGTCTACCGGCTCGCCGAGGTCAGCGCCAACATCATCGACCAGTGTGTCGCCCAGGGCGTCCCCTTCGCCCGCGAGTACGGCGGCCTGCTCGACACGCGCTCCTTCGGCGGCGCCCAGGTATCGCGCACCTTCTACGCCCGCGGTCAGACCGGCCAGCAGCTCGAGATCGGCGCCTATCAAGCCCTGTCGCGCCAGATCGCCCTGGGCACCGTCCAGATGTTCCCACGCCACGAGATGCTCGACGTCGTCATCGTCGATGGCCGCGCCCGCGGTATCGTCGCGCGGGACATGGTGACCGGTGCGATCGAGACGTATGTCGCCGATGTGGTGCTGCTCTGTACCGGCGGCTATGGGAACGTCTTCTACCTCTCCACCAACGCCCGCGGCTGTAACGCCACCGCGATCTGGCGTGCCTACAAAAAGGGCGCCGCCTTCGCCAACCCTTGCTACACCCAGATCCACCCGACCTGCATCCCTCGCTCCGGCGACTACCAGTCCAAGCTGACGCTGATGAGCGAGTCGCTCCGCAACGACGGCCGGGTGTGGGTGCCAGCCAAGCAGGGCGACACCCGGCGTCCCGAACAGATCCCGGAAAACGAGCGCGACTACTATCTGGAGCGTAAATATCCGGGCTTCGGCAACCTCGCCCCGCGCGACATCGCCTCCCGCGCCGCCAAGCAGGTCTGTGACGCCGGCCTCGGCGTCGGACCGGGCGGCCTCGGCGTCTACCTCGACTTCACCGACGCGATTAGGCGCCTGGGCGAGGGCGTCATCCGCGAGCGCTACGGCAATCTCTTCGACATGTACGAGCGCATCACCGGCGATGACCCCTACAAGACGCCGATGCGCATCTACCCCGCCGTCCACTACACGATGGGCGGCCTCTGGGTGGATTACAACCTGATGAGCACGGTCGATGGGCTCTTCATCGGCGGCGAGGCAAACTTCTCCGACCACGGCGCCAACCGGCTCGGCGCCAGTGCGCTGATGCAGGGCCTCGGAGACGGCTACTTCGTCCTCCCCGCGACGGTGCCCAACTTCCTCGCCGACCACCGTCCCGACGGTATGACCACCGACCGCCCCGAGTTCAAGGAAGCGACGACGGCGGTGCGCCAGCAGATCAACACCCTGCTCTCGATCAACGGCAGCCGCAGCGTCGATTGGTTCCACAAGGAGCTTGGCACCATCATGTGGAACCTCTGCGGCATGGCCCGCACCGACGCCAGCCTCCGCGAGGCGCTGGCGCTGATCCCAGAGCTACGCGAGCAGTTCTGGCAGGACGTGCGCGTTCTCGGCGACAACGAGTCGATCAACCAGTCGCTGGAGCGGGCCGGCCGCGTCGCCGACTTCCTCGAGCTGGGCGAGCTGATCTGCCTCGACGCCTGGCATCGCACCGAGTCCTGCGGCGGCCACTTCCGCGAGGAGAGTCAGACCGAGGACGGCGAGGCGCTGCGCGACGACGAGAACTTTGCCTACGTCGCCGGCTGGCAGTACGCCGGCGCCGACAAACCGCCGGTGCTGCGCAAGGAGCCGCTCGAGTTTGACTACGTGCATCTGGCGACACGGAGCTACAAGTAACGATGAACCTGACATTGAAGGTGTGGCGGCAGCCGCAGGCGGGCAGCACGGGCGAGTTCGTCTCCTACCAGGCGACCGGCGTCAGCGAGCACATGTCCTTCCTCGAGATGCTCGACGTCGTCAACGAAGACCTGACGGCGCGGGGTGAAGACCCAATCGCCTTCGACAGCGACTGCCGCGAAGGGATCTGCGGGACGTGCGGCTTCATGATCAACGGCGTCGCTCACGGCCCGAACCGGGGGACGACCGTCTGCCAGTTGCACATGCGGTTCTTCAAGGACGGCGATGAGATCGTGCTGGAGCCGTGGCGGGCGTCCGCATTTCCCGTGCTCAAGGATCTGATCACCGATCGAACGGCGTTTGACCGGATCATCCAGGCGGGCGGCTTCATCTCCGCATCCACCGGCTCCGCGCCGGACGGCAACGCCCTGCCCGTCTCGAAAGAACACGCGGACAAAGCGATGGACGCCGCCGCCTGCATCGGCTGTGGCGCCTGTGTCGCCGCCTGCCCGAACGGCTCGGCGATGCTCTTCACCTCGGCCAAGGTTGGCCACCTCAACCTGCTCCCCCAGGGACAGCCGGAACGCTACCAGCGCGTCCGGAACATGGTCGCCCAGCAGGACGCCGAAGGCTTCGGCCACTGTAGCAACCACGGCGAATGCCAGGCTGTCTGCCCGAAAGAGATCCCGATCGCCTTCATCGCCATGCTCAACCGCGACCTGATGAAAGCTGCGTTCCACGGATAGACCTAACCCCCCGGCCCCCTTCCCTCGCAGGGAAGGGGGAGTCCTCTTCGGCGATGGTGGGATTATCGCCAACGACGACACTGCCGGACGAGATACTGGCACACCACCGTCGAGCGAGTCTCCCCCATCCCAGCGAGGGAACGGGGCCGGGGGGGTAGGGATGTTGCAGCACGCCGTCGTGCAAGACAAACACACCGTAGCTCCACGCTGCCATCTCCCGGTCATGGGTAACCATCACCGCCAGCTTGCCCCGGCCCTTCACCTCGTCGCGGAGGAGCTGCACCACCTGGCGGCCACGCTCTGAGTCGAGGCTGGCGGTCGGCTCGTCGACCAGTACAAGGTCGGGGTCGTTCATCAGGGCGCGGGCGATCGCGACCCGCTGGCGTTCGCCGCCGCTCAGTTCGGTGGCGAGGGCACGGGCGCGGGTGGTGAGGCCCATCTCGTCGAGCAGTTGGTCGGCCCGGCGAGCGTCGCCGCGACCGCCGATCGCCCGCATCACGAGCAGGTTCTCGCGGGCGGTGAGGAAGGGGAGCAGGTTGTTCGCCTGGAAGACGTAGCCGACGCGGGCGCGACGGTACTCCGCCCGCGCGCCCGCGCTCAGCGTGCCGATCTCGCGGCCGTCCACCTCGATGCTGCCGCGCGTTGGGGTGAGCAGCCCGCCGAGCATCGCCAGCAGTGAGGTCTTGCCCGACCCGCTCGGTCCGACGATCGCGATGAATTCGCCCGCGTCAGCTGTCAGTGAGACATCGCGCACCGCCTCGACCGTCTGGTCGCCGGTGCCATACACCTTCCACAGGTTCGATGTGCAGAGTGTCGCCGTCATCGATCGTGCTTCCCGTCCTCGACTACTGTTGCTGTCCGAGCGCGATCAGCGGGTCGACGCGCACCACCTGGCGGGCGCAGATCAGCGCGCCGACGATCGCCGTCACCAGCAACGCCACCACCGTCGTCACAATGCTGCCGGTGGTGAAGCCGATCGGCACGACATCGCCGCCCGCCTCGATCGCCCGATCGGTGAGAAACGCGAGCGGCACCGCCACGGCGAGGCCGATCAGCGCCACGGCCACAACCTGTATGAGCAACTGACGGACGATGAAGCCACTGCTCGCCCCCACGGCCTTGAGCACGCCGATCTGCCCCACCTTCTGCAGCGTCAGCACGAAGAAGAAGGCGCCGATCACCAGCGCGCCGATCACGTAGCCGAGGACCCGCAGCGACGCGACCGTCGATGCCTGCCCGGCGACGCCCTCGATGTTGGCGAAGGCAGTCGCCTTGTCGACGATGTCGAAGCCGTCGCGGACGCCGGTGAGGTCCGTGCCTTGCAGCAGGATGATGCTCGCCGCCGGACGCTCGACCCCGGCCGGCGGGCCGTACTTGAGGTCGAGCACGCTCTCTCGCAGTCCGTAGAGCACCGGTTGGAAGAAGAAGGCGCCCTGGTCGATTGCGCCCGCGATCTCGTATTCGACGCTCGCCAGCCGGTGCTCGATCGTGACGCTGTCGCCGACCTTCAACCCGGACGAATCGAGAAAGCGGCGGTCGGCCAGGACGGCGCGGCTGTCGGAGGTGGTCAGCCGCCGCCCTTCAATGACCGCCGGCTCGCCGATCGTCTCCGGATCGTAGCCGAGCAGGGCGGCCGACTCGACGGCGCCATCGGCGTCGCGGTAGGTGGCGGCGGTGTAGGCGAGCGGACCGCTGGCGGTGACGCCGGGCAGGTCGCCTGCCTGCTCGACCGCCGCCGCGCTCAGTTCGGAGCGGAGGATACTGCGGCCGGCGGTGTCGGCGTAGGCGATCGCGTCGGCGTCGAAGCGGCGCACGGCGCTGCCGGCGAGATCGTTCAGCCCGACGCCGAGGCCGTCGATCATCAGCACGAGGTAGGCGATCAGGGTGAAGATCGCGGCGACGAGTGCGAATTGCAGCGAGCGCCGGCGCATTTCGAGCAGGCCGATCATGCAGTGTCTCCGGTTCGGTCCGCTGTCGCCGGTGTCAGCCCGGCGAGCAGCACGTCAAGGTAGGCGGGCACCGTCGCTGCCGGCGTCCGCGGGAAATAGTCAGGCATGACGTCACGCATCAGCGCGTCGCCGAGCAGTGCGCCGAGCAGCAGCTGTGTGCCCACCAGCGGATCGACCTCGGCGCGGAGCAGTCCCGCATCGCGCGCATGGACGACATAGCGATGTACCTCGTCGTAGACGTGCGCGGTCGTCAGCAGTAGATAGCGATCGAGCGAGGGATTGTGACCCCACTCGCCGAGCGCCGTACGATGCGCCTGCCGGCTGGCGAGGACGCCCTCGAGGACGATGGTCGCGTAGGCGCTGAGTTCGCCGCGCACATCGCGCGGCTGAGCCGGTAGCGCCCTCGCGGCAAGCGCGGCGATCGTCCGGTCGGACGCGTGCCGCAGCGCGGCGACGATCAGCGCGTCCTTCGTCGGGAACCGCCGAAACAATGTCACCTCGTTGACACCGGCCGCCTCGGCGATGCGGCGGGTCGTGGCGCCACGAAAACCGGTCTCGGCAAAGACCCGAGCCGCCGCGTCGAGGATGCGCTCTTCCGTCTCGTCCATATACGACGACCATATGCGTGCAAGTACTTACATACAAGGTCGGTTTCCGTCACGCCGCTGGTTTCGGCGGACTCGCGAGCTTGCTCTGACGGCGCTGTCATGCCATGTCTCTTCTTACGTCCCTCTTAGATTCCCCGGCGACACTCGAAGAAGAGGCATACCGCCTCCTGAAGGTTGTCGCCATGCAGATGCCCGTAACCCAAGGGCAATACTCTCCGCTATCGCTCCGCTGGTCGTGGCTGGTCGCGGCCGGACTGACGTTGGTGGCGGTCGCCCTGGGATTCCTCGCGGTCCCAAACCCGCGTGACGTCGTCGCGGCGGTTTCCATCCTCAGCGATTGGTTGAATGCCGGTGGTCTCCGTGATGCCCTGCACCCTCTCGGGATCTGGGCGCCGGTCGTATACATGCTCGTTCAGGCGACGCAGGTGCTCGTGCCGTTCCTGCCGGGCGCGCCCGTCACCTTCGCCGGTGTGCTGCTGTTCGGCTGGCAGGCCGGTCTGTTCCTGAGCATGGTGGGGTTCATGCTCGGGTCGGCACTGCAGTTCGCCGCGGTGCGGCGCTGGGGCCGGCCCCTCGTCGTGCGTCTGGCCGGTGAGGAGATCGTGTCGCGGTCGGCGGGAAAGCTCGACCCACGCGGCTGGTGGTTGCTCGCCGCCTTCCTCGTGCCGTTTGCGCCCGCCGACGCCTTCAGCGCCCTGGCCGCCCTCTCGCCGATCTCCTTCCGTCGCTTCCTGCTGGTCAGTTTCCTCGGCCGCCTGCCATGGGCAGCGGGCACGGTGCTGCTGGCGGCCGGCCTGATCAGCGGCTCCATCGCCTCGTGGGCAGCGGCGGGACTCGCCCTGGTGGCGCTCGCGGCGGTTGGCATCGCCTACCGGCTACGGTCGGGGCGTGCCACCAGCGGGTCGGCAGCCTGCCCGTGACCGCCGCCTTGTCCTAACGTGTTATGTCGTCTACGCTGCCCGCACCGGTCGGTTGCCTAGTTTCCAGGAGTGCCCTTCATGCCTCGCGCCCTCACCCGAGATGAGCAGGCGATCCTTGCTCGCCTCCGCCGCTCCGCGTCCTCGCATCCCATTCCAGAGCTTGCCGCCGAGTTGGAGCTGAGCGCCGAGCAGGCGCAGGCGGCCTGTGAGTACCTCGTCGAGCGCGGGCTCCTCCGGGCGACGATCTATGCGGTCGCGGTACCGAAGTCGACCGGAACCGCCCCACCGGTCGCCGCCGCGCCTGCCGTCTAGCCGCAACGTTTCATCACCAGAACACGAAGACACCAGGTTCAATCACGGCTTGGCGTCTTGATGCCTTGGCGATGAATCATCCGCGTGGAGGTACGGCGCCATCGCGCGGCAGAGGCGGTCCGGATCGCGCGAGCCAATCACGATGCGCCGTCCGTTGGTGAGTGTCAGCTCTACGCCGCGGTTGCCGCTGACGGTGTAGGCGCGACGGCCACCAAAACCCCAGCGCAAGCCCCAGCCGCCGAACTCGGCCAGCGGCCGGTAGATGATCGCTTGGGCGCCGGCGACCTGCTCCCAGGGGATGCGCCGGCCCGGAAACGGCCAGAAGCGAAGTTCGAGGCCGTCTCGGCTCACGGTGGTTGTCAGGGCGAGCGCGCCGAACATCACGGGGAAGCCGACGCCGAATATCAGCCAGGGAACGATGAAACCCGCGACCGACCCCTCGTCGGACACCAACGCCTGTATGAACAGGAACCAGAAGAGAAGGGTGATACCACCCACGATCACCCAGAGGAAGGGCTGACGAAAGCGTTGGACTTCGCGGTCGGTGTTCGTCTGGCTCACGTTCTTCGGCACTGCAAGTGATGGGATGCAGTATGGCAGACACGACGCTGATCGTGTCGACCGTTGTGCTCATGAAACGACATCGGTCTGTGGGGCCGTGACGCGGAGAAGGGTCAGCAGCTCGTGCTGGAGTTCGGCGTTGGCGCTGGCGACGAGCGTGTCAGATTGGATGGACCACGGCCGGCCCTCGTAGTCCGAGATCACGCCGCCCGCTTCGGTGATGAGCAAAGTGCCCGCGGCGGCGTGAAGGGCTGGAACCCACATCTGAACGCAGGCGGCGATGCGTCCCGCTGCTAGATAGACCGCCGGCAATGTCGTTCCGAACGAGCGACAGTACCACCGGTCCGCGCGGATCACGGCGGCGGTGAACCGGGCGGCGTGCTCACGGCGGGGGCCTTTCGACGTGCCGTCCTCGACGACAATCGCGCGGCTCTCGTCACTGGCCGTGAGCCGGCGGAGCGTGCCATCCCTCACCGCCCAGGCGCCCCGGCCCTGCTCCGCGATCACGATCTCGCCCGTCGACGGATCACCGACGACGGCAATTGTGACCTGCCCGCACTCGACCAATGCGCCATTCACGCAGTACAGCGGGATTCCGGAGGCGAAGTTCCTGGTGCCGCAGATTGGATCGACGAGCCAGAACGCCGTGCCATCGCCCGGCGCCTCCCCGCCCAACTCCTCTCCGACAACCGGCAAACCGAGCGTGCCGGTCAAGTGCTCGCGAATCAGATCTTCGACGGCGATGTCGGCCGCGGTCACCAGATCACGCTCGCCCTTCGATGAGATGCCTTCTGGCCCGACGCCGTTCGCGGCAAGCCTCAGCGCGCTCTCCACAGCCTCAAATGCACATTGCGTCTCAGGCCGGAATTGCTGGATGGCCGTCAGATCGTTGGTCATGGGCGAAGTCTACCAACAGGTGTAGAAGTTCAGATACATCGGTCACACGCAGCGAGCAGTGAAAGGAAGGGACGCTGGTGCTCGTATGAGCACCTTTGGCAGCGTGATCCCCGGCGCGGCTCGTCTGGCGGGCGTCGGGCGGGAGCTGTCGCCGGACGCCAGACGCCGATTGAAATGGATGGACTACCATGTGACGCATGGTCGGAACGTGAGCCGAACCTGCCGCTACTTCGGCATTGCGCGCAAAACGTTCTATGTCTGGTGGAAGCGCTACCGGCCGTATGACCTGCGCAGCCTGGAGGCCCGCGCCCGCCGGCCGATCCGCGTGCGCCAGCCCGACCGGCCCCCGGCCCTGGTGACAGCGGTGCAGCGGCTGCGGGAGCAATATCCCCGCTGGGGGAAGGACAAGCTGGCCGTGCTGCTGCGGCAGGTCGGGTGGACCGTCTCCACGTCGATGGTCGGGCGGATCCTCAGCGACTTGCAGCGGCGGGGTCTGCTGCGGGAGCCAGTGCGACTGACGGCGGCCCGGCGGCGGGCCGGCCGGCGGCGCCGGTATGCCGTGCGCAAACCGAAGGACTACACCGTCCGCGCCCCCGGCGACCTCGTCCAGTTCGACACGCAACTCCAGCACCCCGAACCGGGCATCACCCTGCGGCACTTCGCCGCTCGCGACATGGTCAGCCGCTACGACGTGCTCGCCGTCCACACCCGCGGGACCGCGTCGCTGGCGCGCGACCACCTGCAGCAGGTGCTCGCGCGGATGCCGTTCCCGATTCGCGCAGCCCAGATCGATGGTGGCAGCGAATACAAGGCGGAGTTCGAGGCCGCCTGTGAGGCGCTGGGCGTGCGCCTGTTCGTGTTGCCGCCCAAGAGTCCCAAGCTCAACGGGCGCGTCGAGCGCAGCCACCGCACCCATGAGGAGGAGTTCTATCAATGCTACGACGGTGCCTGGACCCTGGCGGACCTGCAGCCAGCGCTCCGGCAGTGGGAAATCGTGTACAACACGGTCCGCCCGCACCAGGCACTCGGCTACCGGACGCCCGCCGCCTTCCTCGCCGCGTGGCACCGAAACGAAAACGAGACGGTCGGGACATGTCCCACCGCCTCGCCTTCAGTATGAGCACGCTCAGTCTCGCACAGCGGTTCGCAGAAAGGAGGCAAGTGTTACCGATCTACCGGACGAGTACAACAGGTTGCCTCTGGAGACACCGCCAACCATACTGAACCAGACACATGTAGCTGACCGCGAGACCTGCAGGGAAAGCCGGTGTGAGTCCGGCGCTGTCGCGCAACTGTAACCCCGACATCCGGGGGAGCCAGAGTACCTGCCGCGGTCACGTCTTGCCGCCGCGCCTTCGCGTCCAGGGTGCTGCTGGTTCCGCGGGAAAAGCGCCCGCCGTGCGATGGATGCCGGCGGGTCTTTTTGTCGTTCTCGACGCGAGAAAGTGCGGTCTTCATGCGGAATCTCGTCTATCGCGCCGACGGCAAGCTCGTCAACGTCGTCCGCCGGATGGGCCACCTGCTCGTCTGCACCGGTTGCTGCTGCGGCCACACCGAGCGCGGCCACGCCGCCGTCCCCACCGACCTCTATCACGACGAATGGGAGCGCCGCCGGCTGCGCAACAGCGTCCACCTGACGATCGGCGGCTGCCTGGGTCCGTGTGCCCTCGCCAACGTCGTCGAGCTGGTCTTCGCCGGGCACACGCTCTTCTTCCACTCCGTCGACGACGAGGCGACCGTCCTCGCCATCTACGACTACATCGAGCAGATGGTCGCAGCCGAGGCGTACCTGCCGCCGCCGCCCGCCCTTGCCGATCGTCATTTCACCGCTGTCGCCTGGGAAGGCCGTCCCGATGGGGTCCAGGTCGAGGACCGGCGGTCGAAGCGCACGGGCGAGCGGCCCGGCATCCTCTATCTGACGCACGCCGACACCGATCTGCTCAGCCTCCAGGCCGGTATCGAGCGCCTGCCGTCCGACTTCCCGCCCGTGCGTGCCTACAATCTCGCCAACCTCGCCACTGACGCCGATGTCGACGCCTTCTTCGACGCGCATCTGCCCAACGCTGAGATCGTGATCGTCCGCGTCCACGGCGGGCGCACGTCCTTCGCTCACGGCTTCGACCGGCTCGTGCGCGAGGCGCAGACGCGCGACCTCTGGCTGCTCTGCCTGCCCGGCACGGACGCGCTCGACCCGGAGCTGACCGCGCTCTCGAACGCCGGTGTGCCGGTGCTGCACGAGCTCTTCGCCTATCTTCAGTACGGCGGCGTCGAGAACATGGCGCAGGCGCTGCGCTTTCTTACGGACCACCTGCTCACCACCGGCTTCGGCTACGAGCCGCCGGCGGAGCAGCCCCGCCACGGCGTCTATCACCCCGACGTGCCGGAGGGCACCCTCGACGCCTGGCGACAGCGTCACGACCCCGCGCTGCCCGTCCTCGGCCTGCTCTTCTACCGCGCCCACCTGCTCGCCGGCAACACCGCCTTCGTCGACGCGATCGTGCGGGCGGGCGAACGCGCCGGCTTCGCCGTGCTCCCCGTCTACGCCTATTCGCTCAAGGACGGCGCCGATGGACCGGGCGCCATGCCCGCGCCGCTCCGCTACTTCGATCCCGACACCGGCGTCGCCACCGATGCGATCGTCAGCACCCTCAGCTTCTCGATCGGCGGCGTCAACCCCGACGGCCCGACGCAGGCCGGCTGGAATGTCGAGGTGCTCGAATCGCTCGATGTTCCCGTCTTCCAAGCGCTCACCGTGGCGGTGCCGCGCGCCCGCTGGCAGACGAACGTGCGCGGCCTCTCGCCGGTCGAGGCGGCGATGAACGTCGTCCTGCCGGAGTTCGACGGCCGGATCAGCACCGTGCCCATCTCATTCAAGGAGGACGCGAGCGGCGGTCCGGACATCGGCACGCCCGTCGTCCGCTACGTCCCCGACGAGGAGCGCATCGACCAGCTGATGGCGATCGTCGGCCGCACCGTCGCCCTGCGGCAAAAGCCGAACCAGGAGAAGCGCGTCGCCGTCGTGCTCACGAACAGCACCGCCCGCATCTCCCGGATCGGCAATGCCGTCGGCCTCGATGCTCCCGCGTCGCTGCTGCGCCTGCTGGAACGGATGCGCGACGCCGGCTATCAGGTCGGCGACCTGCCACCGGACGGCGACACGCTCATCCACGAGCTGATCGACCGCTGCTCCTACGACCTCGAGTACCTGACTGAGGAGCAGCTTGCGCGGGCGGCCGGGCACGTCTCCGACGATGACTACGCCCGTTGGTTCTACGAACTGCCGTCCTCGATGCAGCGCGAGATCGGTGGACAGTGGGGGCCGCCGCCCGGCGTCGCCTATGTCCACGAAGGCCGTATCGCCCTGGCGGGGCTGACCTTCGGCAACGTCTTCGTCGCGCTGCAACCGCCCCGCGGCTACGGCATGGACCCCAACGCGATCTACCACATGCCCGACCTGCCGCCGCCGCACTCATATCACGCGCTGTACCGCTGGCTGCGCGAGCCAGAGGGCTGGAATGCCGACGCAATCGTCCACCTGGGCAAGCACGGCACCCTCGAATGGCTCCCCGGCAAAGCGGTCGCTCCCGCGGAGACGTGCTATCCGGATCACTTGCTCGCGGGCGTGCCGCTGATTTACCCGTTCATCATCAACGACCCCGGCGAGGGGACGCAGGCGAAGCGCCGGGCGCACGCCGTGATCATCGATCACATGACCCCGCCGATGGCCGCCGCCGGCTCCTACGGCGACCTCGCCGAACTGGCACAACTCGTCGACGAATACTACCAGGCGGAGATCCTCGACCCGGCCAAGCTGCCCGTGCTCCAGCGGCAGATCTGGGATGTGGTGGTCAAGGCGAACCTCGACAGTGACATGGCGATGCTGCTCAACCGCAACGCCGGCTCGGAGGACCACACACACGAATGGGACCCCACCCTCACCGAGGAGGGTGCGCCCGCGACAATGGAGGAGATGCGCGGCAAGGATGTCGCTCACCTGATCCAGGAGATCGACGGTTACCTCTGTGAGCTTGCCGGGGCACAGATCCGCGACGGCCTCCACATCCTCGGCGAGGTGCCGGACGGCGAGGCGCTGATCGCGCTGCTGGCGCAACTCGTCCGCCTGCCCAACGTGGAGGTGCCGAGCCTGCGCGCCACTGTCGCCGCCGCCTGCGGTCTCGACCTCGATACCCTGGTCGAGTCGCCCGGCGCCCGCCTGCCCGCTGGTTCTCCCTTCATCACCGCCGGCGACGCCCTCCAGGAGATCGATGACCTCGGCCTCACCCTCCTCCGCCATCTCGACGAAGCGGGCTTCGATGCATCGTCGGTCGACGCTGTCGTTCAAACGACCCTCGTCCACACGCCGGCTGGCCGGGAAGTACTGGCGACCGTTGCCACCGTGCTCCGCTTCATCTGCGAGCACGTCCTGCCGCGCCTTCGCCAGACCAACGCCGAGATCGAAGCGATCCTCCGCGCGCTCGACGGCCGCTATGTGCCCGCCGGTCCCAGCGGCGCACCGACGCGGGGTATGGTTCATGTCCTGCCGACGGGACGCAACTTCTACGCCGTCGATCCCCGCTCGCTGCCGAGCGCGGCGGCCTGGCGGGTGGGTCAGGATCTGGCCGACGCGCTGCTGCGCCGTCACCTCGCCGACGAGGGCCGCTATCCGGAGTCGGTCGGTCTCTCGATCTGGGGTACCAGCGCGATGCGCACCCACGGCGACGACATCGCCGAGGTCTTCGCCCTGCTCGGCGTCCGCCCCATCTGGCAGGCGGAGAACCACCGGCTCGCCGGCGTCGAGGTGATCCCGCTCGCCGAACTGGGACACCCCCGCATCGACGTCGTCTGCCGCATCTCCGGCTTCTTCCGCGACGCCTTCCCCGACGTGATCGCCGTCCTCGACGAGGCGGTCCGCACCGTCGCCCTCCTCGACGAGCCGGAGGAGCAGAACTTCGTCCGCAAGCACGTCCTGGCACAGCAGCGCCTCCTCGCCGATCAAGGCGTTGCCACCGAGGAAGCACAACGCCGGTCGCGGTACCGCGTCTTCGGCTGCAAGCCGGGCACCTACGGCGCCGGCATCCTGCCGCTGATCGACGAGCGCAACTGGCAGGGCGTCGCCGATTTCGCCGAGGCGTACGTCAACTGGGGCGGCTACGCCTACACCGGCGTCGAATACGGTGTCGATGCCCGCCGCGACTTCGAGGCACAGCTCAGCGGCGTGCAGGTCGCGGCGAAGAACCAGGACAACCGCGAACACGACATCTTCGACTCCGACGACTACCTCCAGTACCACGGCGGCATGATCGCCACGATCCGGGCGCTGACCGGCGCCTCACCACGCCAGTACTTCGGCGACAGCGCCGACCCATCGCGCCCGAAAGTCCGCGACCTCAAGGAAGAGGCGCGGCGTGTCTTCCGCACGCGCGTCGTCAACCCGAAGTGGATCGCCTCGATCCAGCGTCACGGCTACAAGGGCGGCCTCGAGCTCGCCTCGACCGTCGACTACCTCTTTGGCTACGACGCAACCGCGGATGTGCTCGAAGACTGGATGTACGAACGCCTCACCGAGGCATACCTGACGAACGATGACCTCGTCGCGTTCCTCGAACGCAGCAACCCCTGGGCGCTACGTGACATGGCCGAGCGCTTGATGGAAGCGATCGAGCGCGGCCTCTGGATGGACCCCTCCGAAGAAACCCTCTGGGTGATCAAGGGCATCGCCCGCCGCCCGCTGTCCACCGCGCAACCTGCTGCCCCAATAGGTCATCCGGGGTAAGGGCTATCTTCGGCGTCGTGCGGTATCGCCTGACTGAGACTACTCGTTCAGGCACGTATGTCGCGCCTTCGATACGATTATCGGAGACGCTTGATTCGGGGTGGACATGCGACGTGCCGTATCTCTCGGACTGGGGATGATAGCGCTCGCCGGCATCGCAGCCGTCGTCATTGTCGGTCACAGCGCGAACTTTCCAGCGCAAGGCCAGACGGCGATTCCGACGCCACCACCACCTGGTCCTGGCTTTACCGAAGTCGTTCCTCCACGGAAAGCCCGACCGGCATTTTACTTCGTGCCCTCAGCCTTCCATGGAAAGGTGGTCCATTGGTGGTCTACCCAATCGAACTTCATAGCAGGCGCCAGTAACCCGACGAATGGACAGCCGATCAACGTCGAAGCGTGGGTCCGCTTCGGACCGGACGGTGCGCCGAACCTCTACCATGCGATCGCAACCTACCAGGATGGGACGTTATACCAGGAAGTGCTTCGCTCGCCGACCGAGGAAACGACGGTGTACGACCCCCGTCTCCAGCCATCCGCCCCCGATGGGTCGAAGCTCTGCGTTGTGCGGACGCCAGGCGACGCAGGGCTCAGAGAACGCCTGAACAGCTCAGTACCCATGTTTGTGGATGAAACCTTGCTGCCACCGGCAGGATTCCGTGCAGTGGGCAGCGATCTGCCAACCCGGCCTGCACCCGCCGCGGCGCTGCCCGCCAATCTGACACCCGGGCAGGTCTATGGGCAGGCCACCTCAGTGGACCGGTGGGTGAGGGAATCGACCGACCGACAGGGCATGCGGGGGATAAGCACATTTGATGTAGGCATCGACGGCTACCTGCGCCTGAACCAATTCCAACGACTTGATGCGCAGGGAACGGTGCAGAATGAGGTGTGGTTCGCTAACGGCCGCCTGGCGGTCTACGACCCCGCCACTGTCCAGTCGGGCGTCTTCAATCTGTCTCGGGAGGGGTGTCAGTAATTGGAGCCGCAACGCTCACGGAGCGCGCTAGCAGCGCCGCGCCGTGAGCGATGTCTATAGATGTCTCACCATCGGCGAAGTCTCTGTGAGTCCCCAAGTTGAGGCGACAGCCTGACCGTGCTCGTCAGCCGCTTCCCGAACGAACGCAAGCGCCTTGGCTTCTGAATCTAACTCGCC
>JBFXAN010000021.1:0-58616 GCA_050184225.1 Dehalococcoidia bacterium
ACGGCGACGTTGCCTCAATGACCTGCCTGCAGCCACACGTGTGAGTTCGGACCCCCATTGCCGATTGCCGACTGCCCATTGCCGACTCCCCATTGCCCACTGCCCTCATCGCCCTTTCCACACGGGCTCGCGGCGCTCCTTGAACGCCAGCTGACCCTCCTGCACATCTTCGGTTTCCAGCATCTCGTCGTACTTCTGGCCTTCGAGGTCGGTCGCCTCGCGCCATGGTACTTCAAGGGAGCGATAGGCGACCTCTTTCTGCGCGCGCACGGCGAGCGGGCCGTTCTTACAGATGCGCTCCGCCCAGTCGAGGGCGGTCGCGAGCAGATCCGCCTGCGGCACGACAGCGTTGACCAGGCCGATCCGCTCCGCCTCCTGCGCGCTGATGTGGTCGCCGATCAGCAGGATCTCCAGCGCCTTGGCGAAGGGGACGTAGTGCGTCAGCCGCACCACCTGGCCGCCGCCGAGCAGGTTCCGCTTTACGCTCATGCTGCCCAGCCGCGCCGTATCGGCGGCGATCCGCAGATCGCAGGCCAGCGCCAGCGCGAAGCCGCCCGCCAGCGCATAGCCGTTGATCGCGCCGATGATCGGCTTCCACATATCTGACGGCACGAAGTTCTGCCGGTGCGGCTCGACCGGCTCGCCCCGCGCCTTGCGCTCGCGCAGATACTCCGCCGAACCAGGCGCCCCGGCGAAGAGATCGCGTCCGGAGCAGAACGCCCGGTCGCCCGCGCCGGTGACCACCGCCACCCAGAGATCGTCATCCTCACGGAACCGCTGCCAGGTGTCGTGCAACCCCGACATCATCTCCTGGTCGAGCGAATTCATCTTCTCCGGACGGTTCAGGGTAATCAGCAGCACCTTGCCGCGCTGCTCAATCTCGATCGGCATCGTCACGCCCCTCATCCAAGGACCGCACGACAACCAACCGCCGGACGGCCCGCACTACCCAACCATAGTGCGACGGGACGTCCGCTCGCGCCAGCGATCGATTCCACGCCGTGAAGTACGAGCCGCCGTTCGACCGTGACTGCCGACCGTCCGTTGCGCGGGACTGTCGCCGTCGGTCCCCTATGCCATTGTGATCGCTTCCATTGACCAGGCCTGGCCGGTGCGGGGGTTGAGGCGCTTCAGGCCGGGCACGTCGGCAAAGTCCCGGTCATTGCTCGTTACCAACGTCAGGTCATAGGTGAGTGCGGTAGCAGCGGTGAGCAGGTCATAGGCGCACGATGCCGGATCGGCGCCTTCGTCGCCAGCAGCTGCGCGCGGAGGCGGGCGGTACGGTCGACGACTCGGCGGTTGACGCCAAGCACGCCGACGCCGGTCAGCAACGCCCGCAGTCGGCGGGCCGCCTGACGCGGCTCTCGACCGCCGTAGACTCCGGTCCAGAGCTCAATCAGGGTCGGGGTGCTGAGGGCGGCGCCGTCGGTCAGGATCTGCGTGAACCGCGCCTGCACAGCCTGTTGACCGGCGAAGTAGTCGATCACGGCGTCGGCGTCCAGGAGATAGGTCATAGCTGGAGCGGCGGCTTGTCATCGATCTGCAACTCCCGCCGCTGCCGCTTGAACTCTTCGGGATCGATGTGGTCTCGCCAGCTGCCGAAGGTGGCGAGAGCCGCGGCGAGGGCCTCCGGGCTAGGGCGCCAATCTTTGCGTGACCGGCGACGCTTGGCCGGCGGCGTGAGCACCGCGAGCTCCTCGCCGTCGCGCATGATGCGCCGTGGCTTCCCGGTGGTACGCACTTCATCGACGAGGCGGGCGAGCTCCGGCACCTGACGGATGTCGATGGGAGCGAGTTCACGTGCCATAACCGTGTGCCTTTCTCAGTCATAGTAACACCACGGGAGCGCCACCCTCGTTCACGGAGGCCGTCCTGATCGATGGTGGACTGTCGGCCAAGGGCCATACCGGCACATCCGCCCCCGCCTGGTGCTAGGCACAAGGAATCTAAGGATGGATCGGCGCTCGTGCCTACCGGCCCGGAACTCCCGGCGCCTCGACCAGCGTCAGCGAACGCCCACGTGAGACACATACGAGCCGCGCGGCCGATCGTCCGACCGCGTACGAACGCGCGCCATAGAGCATAAACTCGAAGAAGGGAACCGGCCGCACGCGCGGCGGCGCATCGCGAAACCGGCGACGGTGCCAGTGTGCGGCCCCTTGATGTATCGAAGCCATATCGCGATCGTATCCACACACCACTGTCATGACAAGTACTTTACTATACAGAGTTCTGACGAGCGCCCCTGCCCGCAACAGACGACGCAGAACGCGGACCCAGCCTATGCGACCGTGCCGGAAGCCGCCACGATTCTTGGCGTCAGTCCGTCCACGATCTGGCGCTGGATCGCCAGCGGCGAGTTGCCCGCCTATCGCGTCGGTCATCGCTTCATGCGCGTGCGTCGGTCGGAGTTGAGCGCGATCATCCGGCCCGCCCACCCTCTCGAACGTGCGTCCTCGGAGAACAAACCGGGTGCACCTGAACACCCACAGCCGGAGCCGGACGACCTCTGGGCCGGCTCCGATCCAAAGGTTGTGCGACAGGCGTTACGTGAGTTCGCCGGTACGATCACGGAAGAGGAGGGTGCAGCACGCATCAAGGCACTGTATGAGGCACGCGAGGCCGGTACCCGCCCGTCGACCCGGCCGCAATCGCGTACCTGCGTGATGCCGATTGGGTCATCCAGGTGCAGATCGGCCGGCAGCATACCGTCTCGACGCTGAACTGGCTTGCCGGACATTCGAGCGCATTCCCGGCCTCCGTCTCCATCCCATCATCGACCGCTGAACCCTGATTCCTGATAAAAACAACCTCACAGTGAGGCATCCTCTGCGCTCGCTCAGCAGAGCGTGGACTATGGCGCCGCCGCGGCCCGCGGCGAACCGTGGGTGATCTCCGTCGGCCGCTCCATGACACTAAAGGTCCGCGCCGTGACGTCGGTGAACGCCGGATTTGACTTCACGCCGTCGAACAACTCCGAGCTGAGATAGGCATCAAGCGCGGCGCGGTCGCGGAACTTGTAGACGCCGCCGTAGGTGTTGCTCGACGGGTCGGTCAGCCACGTCTTCTCGATGCATCCAGGAATCTCGGCAAAGGCGGACGCCAGGTCCGTGGCTCCCGCCTCCAACTCCTCGCTGGACATGCCCACGATACCGAACTCGACGATCAGAACCTGCATGTCCGTCTCCTTTGTCGTGACACTGTCAGCCTCGACAGCGCCCTGAGCGTTGCATGAGCACCCCATGAGGAATGCAGCTTGTTTTGCACTTTCGCCGCTTTCACAGATTGAAGGGGAACCAGTCCGTAGGAAGGCCAAACAGTACCTTGCCGGTTGATTCGTAGCGGGCCGTCTGCATGGCGGTGTGCTGCGTGATCGTGTTGGCGTCGCGGAAGAGCTTCTCGAAACCGCCCTCGTCGCGGATCGCCGACGTGCCCGCCGCCTGGTGGACGAGGCTGATCGCCGTCATCGTCGCCGTGGCGCAGTTTGAGGCCGCGAGCTGCATCGCGACCTTGTGGGCGGTGCTCAGTCCCGCTCCGGATGCGATCGCGTCGAACGCATCGGTGGCGGTCGCGGCGAGGTAGGCCGACGCCGCGTCGCCCGTCGCCCGCGCCTGGGCGGCCTGCGCCTGGACGACGCCACGATCCCGGAGGGTCACCTCGGAGAAGTTGGGCACCTTCGTCTCAGCGAGATTCACCAGCTTGTTCACGGCCGACCGGGCGATCCCGACCGGCACGGCGGCGTGTGCCTGCACGCCGAGCCAGGGGGCCATGCCGTAGATCGGGCTGGCGAGCGCGGTCGGACGCTCCGTCGGGACGGCGAAGACACGCGCCGCACGATGCGCCGGCACGAAGACATCCTCGACGACGACATCGTTGCTGCCCGTCGCCCGCATGCCCAGCGTGCGCCAGGTGTCGCGGACCACGCCCTCGTCCATGGCAATGAACGTGGCGACGAAGTCCGGCGCGCCGATCGCCGGGTCAACCTTCGGTTGCCCATCGACCATCACGACGGCGGCAACAAGTAGCCAGCGGGCGTAATGGCAGCCGCTGGCGAAGC
The DNA here is from genome assembly GCA_050184225.1 of Dehalococcoidia bacterium. Classification (GTDB taxonomy): domain Bacteria; phylum Chloroflexota; class Dehalococcoidia; order CAUJGQ01; family CAUJGQ01; genus JBFXAN01. The sequence continues at coordinate 4,058 of JBFXAN010000021.1, forward strand.
GCACGTTGGCGGTGATGCGGAAGCCACCGGGCACCTCGACCGCGGCTCCTGGTGGCCAGAAGACCCCGGCGAAGACGGCGTCGGGATTGGCGTAGATTTCGTCCAGGCCGTCGCGCAACCACGAGGCCACATGCGAGACGGCCGCGTGTTGATTGAGGTTCCAACCGGCCGCGCCGTCGATCCCGGAGAGGGTTTCGAAGACACGATACGCCGCTGCCGGATGTGTCTCGTAGCCGGCGTACGCCGCCGGCACCCAGAGACGAAGCAGCCCGGCATCGCGCAGCGCCTCGTACACTGGTGGCGCGAGCTGCCGGTCTGCCTCGCCACGGGCAGCGTGCTCTTCGACGATTGGCCTGATCCGTTCGACCTGGGCCAGGAGATCCCGCGGTTGGGTATGCGTCGCGGTCATCGTTCTGCCTCCTCTCGGCAGTGAACGCCTGCATGCTGGACGAACGACCCGCCTCAGCCGCCAAGCTGGCGGACGAGACCGAGCGCATCCGCCTCCACCCACTCCTCGACGATCTGCCCCTTCTCGTTGAAGCGGCTGAGGACCATTGCCGTCCAGGTCAGATCCTGGCCCTTGCCCTGGACGCCAAGGATCTCGCCCACGGCGCGGCCACGCCCGGCGAGGCGCGTCAGCACCCTGTCGCCCTCGGCAATCTGATCGACGACGGACTCACACATGCCCTCGATCACCTGGCGAAAGCCACCGGCGACCATCTTGAACGCCTCCGGCCCTTCGAGTTCGCCGAAGGTCTCGCCGCCGTGATAGCGGTAGTCCGGTGCGTAAACGCCATCCAGGAGGTCGAAGCGTCCCTGACTCAGCGCCTCCTCGCGCACCCTGCGGATCGTGGCCTTGTTCGCGTTGGCATCCACTGACTATCTCCTATGCACCGCTCGTGAGCTTGGTCAGCAGGTCGCGAATCTCCGTCCGTGGCGACACCTCCACGAACTCGGTATCCACTTCCACCCATGCGGTGTGGCCCGGCTCGGCGTAGATCACATCGCCTGCCTCACCGACGTCGACGCGGCCGTCGTTGTGGCCGATGTGCAGCGCCCCAGAGATGACGTACAGCCAGTGCGGTACCTCGCAGGCATTCGGATTGACCACTCGTAGCTGCGGCGTGAAGTCCGTGCCGGCCGGAAGTGATGTATGCAGTACGGCCATCTCGCCCGCGTCGGCGATCCGCACGCAGAGCGGACCGGCGCTCATCGCTACGTCCATGTCCTCAAGGGCAATCCTGCTCATAACGCTTCCTCCGGAACGCCGGGCGGCTGCCTGCGTTGCCATGGTGTCCTTCCTGGTTCATCCACGCTCGGTTGTCCGTGCCGGGGAGCCGCGGGTACGGCGGACGATGCCGTCCGCAGCCGGCAGCACCCCGACACTCGCGTATGCTGTCACGCCGTATCCGCCCGCACATGGGTAGAACTACGGATATCGCGAGCACGCGGTGCCCAGGTGGGCCAGGATGCTCGGTGTCGGGCGTTGGTCGAGTGCGTCAGTCGGTCGCAAAAACGAGACCATGGCGGAGCGCATAGGCAGCGGCTTCCGCCCGGCGACGGGCACCGATCTTGGCATAGATGGCGGCGACGTGATGCTCCGCCGTGCGCACGCTGACGACCAGGGCAGTGGCGATCTCACGATTGCTGCAGCCGACGGCGAGCAGGCGCAGCACCTCCACCTCGCGCCGGGTGAGCGACTCCATCGCCGTCGGTTCCAGGTCGAAGGCGCGCAGCCAAGCTGGCTGCAGCAGCCGGGTCAGCGCCGTCACCACCGCGGTTGGGTTCCGGTAGCGGGCCGCCCGATCGGGCGTAAGGCACCGGTCGAGGACCTCCCGGACCGCGAGCGGCAGGTCCGCCACCGCGGCTGGCGCCCACGGTGACGGCGAGCGGCTCCGGGCAGTGTGGGGTTGCGGCGGCAGGGGCGGGCGGCCAGTCAACAGCTCGTACAGGATGGCGCCGATCGCCTGGACCGCTGCTTGCTCATCGTTGCTGTCCAGCCGTCGCGTCGGTGCGCTGTCCGGCGCGAGGACGAATTCGACGACTTTGACCTGCCCGTCGCACAGTTTGAGCTCTGCGAGCGAGATGTCGGCGTCGGTGGCGTCATGCCGCTCGAGCATGGTCCGGGCACGCGCGACATCCAAGCCGATGTGCAACGCCTGGGACACCCGCAAGCGTCCGTGTCGTCGCACGAGGCCGTGCAGGTCGACACCATCGACGAACTCCGTCACGAGGAACGCCCGGCCGGCATGCACATCGAGATCGATGACGCAGGCAAAGCGTGGTGAGTTCAATCCCGCGAGCAACTCCGTCTCCCGACGTAGGCAGGCCGCGGCGGCATCGCCGGCACGGGTCGGATGGAGGAGTTTGACGGCAACCGGAGCACCGGTATGGCGATCGGTCGCGCGGTACACGGTCGCGCTCGAACCCCGGCCGAGTGCGGCACCGAGCTGATAGCGGTGGGCCACGAGCTGCTCCATCACGGCCGCCTCCGGTGCTGACACGGAGTATACCGGATCGGCGGATCAGCTCAGCATGGTAGCCGGCCAGACTGCCCTCACCGCCGCGTCCTGCTGAACCGTGCGATTCTGCCGACCCTCCAGGTGCCCATGCCGGACTGATACGATCAGCAGGAGAAGTGACTGACCGCTACCGACTCAACCGAGGGTTGTGAGAACGCAGTTGGCGCGCCGGCCTATCCTGTCTGACGCACGGCGCGAATGCCTCGTTAGAGCGTAGTAAGAACTTTCAACTCGCGGGTGCTGCCCACGAAGATGCCTCGGAGCCGTGCCGGGTTCCGCACCTGAAGCGGCGTTGCCTCGAAGCTCGTTCGTGATAGCCCATCGGCGGCGAAGCTATGTTCACCGAGGGGGCGAAACTCGAATCCGTCATCGTCGTGGCTGAGCGCCCGCACAGCGGGACCGACAGCGATCTGTCCCGGCGAGAGCATTCTTGACATGACAACTGCCACGTCGAGGCGCGGGTGAATCTGAGTTGGAACGCCTCTGGCCATCTCTCCGGCAGTGATTCCGACCGACGGTTGGGGGCCGCCATCGCCGGAGACGATCGTGGAGGCACACATCGAGAAGGTTGTTTGGATCCTGATTCCCTGCCATGCGCCACCCACGGCCACAATGACCATGACATTATTCCAATGCCGCACTAGCTTTGTACGTTCTGGACGAAACGGGGTGGTCCGATGCGGTGTCAGTATCAGCCGGCCTCTCCTATTCGATCTCGTGTCTGGTGTACAGGACGCCGCCAAGCTACTATGTCTGATGGACGGCGGCACGATCCGTCGCCCTTTTGCGTGCTGCCCTCCGTCGCTGGAGCAGGGGATTCACCCGCTCGGCTGGGAGGGCATTATCTTGTGCCGGATCGCCCAGATCCCGGTGAGGGTTGAAAGAATCACATGCCTGCTACTGTTGTGATCGGTGGTCAGTGGGGAGATGAAGGGAAGGGGCGCGTCGTCGACCTGCTCGCGCGCGGGGCGACCGTCGTCGCCCGCTACTCTGCCGGCAACAACGCCGGCCATACGATCATCAACGAACGCGGCCTCTTCGCCCTCCACGTCGTCCCCGCCGGCATCTTCTACGAAGACAAGACCTGCGTCATCGGCAACGGCGTCGTCATCGACCCCGCCGTCCTCCTCGCCGAGATCGAATCCCTCCGCAGCCGCGGTGTCTCCACTGAGCGGCTCAAGGTCTCCGACCGTGCCCACGTGATCATGCCCTGGCACCCGCTGATCGACCGCGCCGACGAGGCGATGCGCGGCCCCCTCGCGATCGGCACCACCGGCCGCGGCGTCGGTCCCGCCTTCACCGACAAGGTCGGCCGCAGCGGCATCCGCATGGCCGACCTGCTCGACGCCGTCTCCTTCCCCGAACGCCTCCGGCGCGTGCTCGACTACAAGAACGAAGTCTTAGAAAAGCTCTACGGCATCCCGCCGCTCGATTTCGACACGATCCACACCCAGTACCGCGAGTTCGGCGAGCGCCTCGCCCCCTATGTCACCGACACCTCGATCCTCGTCCAGGCGGCGCTCGATCGGGGCGAGCAGGTGCTGCTCGAAGGTGCGCAGGGCGCCCTGCTCGACGTCGACTTCGGCACCTACGAATACGTCACCTCCTCCGTCCCCTCCTCCTCGGCGGCCGGCGCCGCCCTCGGCGTCGGCATCGGCCCGAACGAGATCAACCGCGTCGTCGGCATCTACAAGGCCTACAACACCCGCGTCGGCAACGGCCCGATGCCCACCGAGCTGCTGGACGAGGTCGGCGAGCGCCTGCGCAACACCGGCGAGCGCCCCGAATACGGCACCACCACCGGCCGGCCCCGCCGCTGCGGTTGGTTCGACGCCGTCGCCGCCCGCTACACCGCCCGGCTCAACGGCGTCACCAACGCCGTCGTCACCCGACTCGACGTGCTCGACGCCTTCCCCACGATCGAGATCTGCACCGCCTACCAGGCCGACGGCGCCGTCCTCGATGGCTTCCCCGCCAGCGCCCGCGTCCTCGCCCGCGCGACGCCAGTCAACGAAGAACACGCCGGCTGGCAGACCCCGACGAGCGAGGCCCGTCGCTGGGAGGATCTACCCGTCCAGGCCCAGGCGTTCGTCCGCCGGATCGAAGACCTGCTCGGCGCCCCCGTCGACCTCGTCTCCGTCGGCCCCGAGCGCGACCAGGCGATCCAGGTCCGCCCGATCTTCTGACGGTCGCCTGGCGCTGATGTGGGCTGAAGAAGCTGCCGCTCCGTCCATTGGCGCCAACTGGCCGATGACGTATACAATCTGTATACGCGACTGCTACCAACGCGGAGTTGCCGATGCCGCGAATCGAAGCACTCGAGATTGATGACCACATCCTGGACAAGATCGAGAGCAAGCACGGCGTCGAGTTCTTTGAAGTCGAGGAAGCGTGCTACTCCGACGAGCGTCACATCCGGCGCGGACGGGAAGGACTCTATCAACTCTTTGGACAGACTGACGATGGTCGCTACCTCTTCGTGGTGCTTGCGGATCGAGGCAGCGGTGTCTGGAAGGTGGCAACCGCACGAGCGATGACGGAACGTGAGCGACGGCTCTATTGGCAAGTGCGAGGGAAGTGATGCACGACAGCGACAACGCAGTCGAGCGGTACGAGGCTGGCGATACCTGGAACGATGATGATGAAGTCGTCGAGGTTGAGGTGAAGCAACCGCTCGACAAGGTGATTCCTATCCGCCTACCAGGTGCGAAATGGGAAGCGCTCCGTCGGGAAGCTCAGGAACTCGGCATCGGACCAACAACACTGGCTCGTATGTGGTTACTGGAACGCCTACGGAACGTGCCGGCGGTTCAAGGTCAGGGATCGAGTTCGTCCGCGACAGCGAAACCTCGACCGGCGGGACGGCACACGCAGGATAGGGTGATCAGGAACCAAGCATCTGCTGATCGCAGTGGTCGATCTGCCTCACGTGCATCAGATGTCACATCGCAACTGCCGCGTCCTGCCGCGAAGAGGGGGCGCAAGCCCAAGTAAGGGATAACCCAACCCGCCGGCCCCGAGCGCGACCAGGCGATCCAGGTCCGCCCGATCTTCTAGCCCGAACACTTCACCACCACAGATCGCGAAGCATTCACACACGACGAATCAACCAGAGCATCGACGGGAACTTGCCCGTCGATGCTCTGGTTGATTCGTATTACGCGACGTGAGGTGCCGGACGCCCTGCTCCTACGAGCGGGAGCGCCGGGAGGTCCGCAGCACGAGGCCCGCGCCCGCGATGCCGAACAACGCCAATGCGCCACCGGCGAACAGCCAGCCGGTCGTCAGGCTCGTGTCACCCTGCAGTCCAGTACCGGTGCGTGGCAGTGCCGCCGGTGCCGCTGCCGGGCGCTGCGCCGCTGGGGCCGCCGCTGCCGGAGCCGCCGCCGGACGCTGTGCCGAAGGAGCCGCCGGCGCCGCCGGGCGCTGCGCTGCCGGCGTACCGGACGGACGCTGCGGAGATACCGTCGCCGTCGGCGGCCGCGGTGTCGCGGTCGGGGCTGCCGTCGGCGCCGGGGTTGAGGTCGGCGCGGCCGTGGGCGCCGGTGTCGTCGTCGGGCGCGGTGTCGCGGTCGGCGCCGGGGTCGCTGTGGCCGTCGGCTGCGTTCCGCCGCCGCCAACCGTCAGGTTGAGCTGTTGATACCCACCGTCACGGTACGTCGCGGTCTGAGCGGCGGCCTGGCCCCCGACCTCGAACGACACGGTGCTCTGACCGCTGCGGCCGCAGTTCGGATTGATCGTCACGCCGGGAACGTCGATCACATAGGCGCCCCCGCTCGTCACCGTCGTGGTGCCGCATTCGGTCTCGCCGATCATCGCGGTCACGGTCGTGCCGCTCGACGCCGCCTGACCGTTCACCGTCACGGTGCCGAAAAAGCGGTTCGGTGGGAATTGCTGCGCCGCCGCCGTGCCCGCGACGAACACACCGGCGAGCAGCGCCGCCGCCAGAGCGATCCTTCGTACCATGGCATCCTCCTACGTGGACATACACGACCGAGGATACTCAGGTCCGGCCGTGGCCACAAAGCTCATTATGACGAGGGTACGAACTAAGGGCACCACCGAGGAAGAGCGCAGTCGAACATAACGCGCCTCGAGACACGTTGCCGAGGCTCAGCCCCCGACGCCACGCCCGAGTCAGAACCGAGGGTCGATCGGCGTGCAGGCGCCGAAATGCGTCTCGATCACCTCGCCCGCGTCGAGACACACGTCCTCCCGATAGCGGCGGGAGATGATCTGCACCCCCATCGGCAGACCCTCCACCGGCGCGACCGGCACCGCCAGTCCCGGCAGCCCCAGTACCGGCGGCACGAACTGCAGTCTGAGCGCATCCAACATCCGCGCCGCCCCCGCGTCGTCCTCGACATCCGCGTTCACCGGCAGCGCCACCTCCCCCGATGCCGGCATCACGATCACCGGATGCGTCTCCATGAACAAACCCCACGCCCGTAGGATCGTGTCACGCTCCGCCAGCGCGGCGAGGTACCCCGGCAGATCGGCGCCGCCCTTCAACTCCCACCAGGCGTTGATGAACCGCTCGATCCCTGGATCGCCGGCATCCTTCAGCAGCGGCCGCAGCGACAGATTCAGGTCGGACATACCGATCGGATGCCACAGCTCCGCCACGCGGGCGAGATCGGGCGGCGCGATCTCCTCCACTTGGTACCCCGCCGCCGCCAGGCACGCCCCCGCCGCGCGCACCGCCGCCACCGCCGCCGGATCGAGCGCGATCCCCTCAACCGCTGTCACCAGCGCCGCCCGGATCGGCCGCGGCAGCGGCTCCCCCACCAGTGGCGTCGGCGTCCACAGCGGATCGCGCGGGTCGCGCGCCGCCATCACCGCGAGCGCCAGCCGCACATCACGCACGCTCCGCGCCAGCGGACCGTTGACCGACATCAACTGTCCGGACATCCGCCGCGCCGCCGTCGCCGTCCCGTTGAACGCCGCCACCCGCCCGAAACTGGGACGCAGCCCGACCACCCCGTTGCAGTACGCCGGCCACCGGATCGAGCCGCCGATGTCATTCCCTTGTGCGATCACCCCGATCCCCACCGCCAGCGACGCGCCGGCGCCGCCGCTCGACCCGCCGCAGGTGACCGCGCGGTCCCAGGGATTCAGCGTCAGACCGTGGAGGACGTTTTCCGTCATCCCCCGCATCGAGAACGCGGGCGTGTTCGTCCGCCCGATCACGATCGCCCCGGCCCGCCGCAGGCTGCCGATCTGGGGACTGTCTTCGCTGGCGATCAGATCCTTGAACATCGCTACACCGTTGTCGGTCGGGCAGCCCGCCTGATCGGAATTGACCTTCGTCGTCACCGGCAGCCCGTGCAGCGGACCGAGCGCCTCACCGGCGAGCCGCGCCCGGTCGGCGGCGTCCGCCTCGGCCATCGCCTGCTCGTCCAGCGTCCGCACCACGGCGTTGATTGTGGGATTGACCGCGTGGAGCCGCGCCAGGTGCGCCTCCACCGCCTCCCGGGCCGAGACCTTGCCCGCCCGAATCAACCCCGCGAGCGCCACCCCATCGAGCCGCCACAATTCGCCGGACATCTGCTGCCCCTCCTGCCGGATTCGCCGTCGAGCATAACGGATCGATCACCACGAAGGCACCAAGATCCATGTGGTCTTGGTGCCTTCGTGGTGAGGTTCCCGTGTTCGAGGTGTCGCACGCGGCACAGGAGCGGCGGAGGACGAATACGCGCCACGCCGCCGCTGCCGTGCCTGGCAGGAGGATTCGCCGTCAATCAATCAAGTCATCGCAATCAAACGAGCAGTGAGGCCACTCTGTGCCCCCGCAGAGTGGCCGCCACAATCGCCGATCGCGCCGTCGTTTCCTCCGCGCGACAATCGACGACTTCAGATTCGCTCCATCGACGATGTCTGCCTATCCTCCCTCGGCGGATAGACATAATACTGACCAGTCAGATTGAGCCGCTCCACCGACAACTCGGTATGGTGCGGCGTCGGTCGGTGGTCAGCCGCCTTTTCGCGGCTGGCAAGACCACGACACGAGCGCTCGACGCCGTCAATGCGGGGCATGCGTGCGGCTCGCCGGGCCGTAGCATGTCCGGCCGGTCCCGAAGCAATCGCCTGAGCGGCTCCCGAACCCTCGCCAAACAGCCTGGGCAACGGTATCCTGCCACCATCGCAGGAGAGGAGGTCATGGTCCGACCACCACACTCGCTCGCCCGCCTTCCGATGCTTTTCCTCCTCCTCGTCGCGGCCGCCATCACGACCGCACGCCCGATCGCGGTCGAGGCGCGGTCGCCGTCCAGATCCCAGGCCATCCCGCCGCCCTCACCCCAGGCGCCCCCACTGATCACCACCCTCGTGGTTCTCGCGACCGGGATCGACGCGCGTCAGAGCCGCACCCAGCACGCCGATCCCTATCGCGAAACCTACCGGACGTTCGAAGCAACCCTGCACCAGCCCGAGCTCGATTGCCCGGCGCCAACGTCCGGTGCCGCCACCCTCCCCGATAGCCCGGCCGGCCCGATCGCCGTCACGCCGCCCTTCGACCACACCCACGGACCGCTCGTGCTCTGTGGTACGCCGGGAGTGGCCTGGCTCCCCTACTCCTACGCGGGCGTCTTCGATGGCCCCGGCGCCGTCGCCAGCTACTTCGGCGACACCACGGGACAGGCGCTCGCGACCTCCGTCGCCCAGCTGGAGGCGGTCGTCCGGCTCGCCCTGCGCTTCACACCGCCCGATGTCCGCATCATCGTCATCGGCCACAGCCTCGGTGGCGCGATCGGCTCGCTCTGGGGGGCAGACCATCCCACCGCCACGATCGTCACCCTGGACGCGCCCGTGAACGGCATCTGGGTCGCGGACGCCTCCCACGAGACGACACGGGACGCGCTGTCGCTGTACTGCGAGCGCTCGGTCGGCGGGCTCCTCCAGAGCAGCCAGCGGCCCGGTTGCCGGCTGCTGCCGGAGTTGCCCGCGCTCTACAGCGCCGTCGCCGACGACCTGCGACAGCCACAAACGCGGCTGCGCCTGGGCGGCGCCAACACGATCAACTTCGCCAATCCCGCCGACGTCGCCGTGCCGGCCTGGTACGCGCTGAACCCAGCGAGCGGACGGCGTCATCTCTATCCGGTCGACCGCTGCCTGCCCCTGCAGCGCGGCGCCTCGGTGGATCAATGGCAACTGATCGAGGATTTCGAAACCCACCATGCCTGTATCCTCGAGGCCGCGGCGCCGGAGGTCGGCGCCATCGTTGCCGGCCGTGGTTCGACCAACGGCGATCATCCCGCATCGAACATCCGCCTCCTGGTCCGAACCGATGATGACACGACGGCGGGCGATACGATCACGGTCCGGCACGGCGACGCGGTCGTCGCTTCCGGACACAGGGACGCCGGCACGGAGGAGCTATCCTTGGACGTGCCCTGGACCGACCTGATCGTCGAGGCGACGCTGGACGGCGCCCCGCAGCAAATCGGCGTCTTACCCGTGCAGCCGGGGGCCGACGTGACCGTGTCCTTCGCCGAGGCGCGCTGACCATCCCCGGACCACTATCGGACCGCGCGTTCACCGGCGCCGTCGAAGTAGGTCCAGGGTCTCGATGGCCGGCTCTTGAGGTAGCCCCGCTGCCAGTCGAACTGCGGGTGAAGACGCAGAAATTCATCCGCATCGAACGGCGCGCCGTCGGCACGGCCAAACCGTCCCCACATGCTGAGCGTGCGCGCCGCCTCGGCGGTCGTCACCTTGCCGTCCACCGAGCCCGCCGGGTAGAAGGGAACGTCCCACGGGTAAAACGTGTCGCTCAGATACTGCATCGGGTCTTCGTCATAATGGGCGCTGATCGTGCGCGACGACGGGTTGATGTAGCCCAGATAGGGGTCGAAGGTGTCGGCGAGCATCGTCTGTCCGATCTCCGCGTCGATCCGGCCGTGATACTGGGTTAACAGTTGCGGCCAGCGCACCCGCCGCGCGCCCGTCTGCCGGCGGATGTCGTCGTACCCCACATCGGTGCTCTCCAGATTGCGGATGCGCGGGTCGGTAGGCGTGTTCGTGCCGAAGAACCAGCCATCCTGCTTCTTCTCGAACTTCTGGTAGATCAGCCCCTGCTCATAGTTGGCGATCTCGTTCGTCTTGATGTCGCCGAGCAACCACAAGTTCGCGTAGCCGCCGTTGTTCTGCACGTCGAGCATCTGCACCCATTCATCAATGCTCGTCGCGTACTGGCTGGCGACGCGGGCGCGCACGTACTCCGGCACCTTCGTGGTGTCGTAGCCCTGAAAGCCGGCCATCGTCGTCTCGATCACGACCAGCCCGGCCCCCGTCACCCAGAAGTCGGTCATGCTCGCGATCCAGCCGGGGCTGGTCTGCATCACCATCCGCTGCCCCTGGTCGGGCGTGATATCCAGGATCACGTTCATGAACTGTCCCGCCCAGAACTCCGAGAACGTCTCGTGTCCGATCACGATCTGCCCGTCCGCCGTGGCGGAACCGGTGGCGATGAAGGCGCTGCAGTGGCTCTTGCGCGTACCGCTCGGCGCGGCGGCGGCGTACTGGGAGGCGACCGTCGGCCACCAGTACCCGGTCAGCTCCGTCCAGGCGTTCCAGCCGATCACATCGTCCAGGGTCGTCGGCACGCCCGCCTTGCTGTAGCCGGCCGCGAGTCCGGCCATCTCCTCGAGCAACTCCGGCGTGATCTTGTCCTTGTGCAACTCGACCGCCTTCTCCACGAAGAACGAATAGTCGAACCCGGTCGTCTCCAGCGTCATCGCGGAATAGACGCGGATCGCCTCGGCAAACTCCGCCGCCGTCAGATACCCGTGCTGAAAACCACGCTCAAACGGCGCGCCCTGAACAGTCACGTGCAGCCACCCATTCACCTCGCGACGATTGGCGCGCGCCAGCCACCCGCGTTCCTCGTCTGTGAGCGCCGGCTGCGCCGCCGCGTCCGCACGCGGCAGCTGCGACCCCACTCCGAGCACTCCGACGGGCAGAGCGGCGAACAGGGCCAGGATCGAGAAGAACCGGCGTCGATGCATGGCGATCAGCTCCTTGTGTGCGCAAAGTATACACATCCGTCATCATGCGGTTGCTCTCGCGCTCGTCTGACCAGAGCAATCACATCGTAGGTATGCAGGACAGCGGCATGGAACGATCACAACGCCCGGCGCACATCATCCAGCACTCGGAGGTGGCAGCGTGGCTGGCAGACTCGATCGTGAAGGTGACCACCGTTCACCGAACGACAGCCGAGTCCGCGGCGGCGATCCTGCGAGCAGGTGTACACATTGAGCACACCGCTGTGGATGTCGCATGGGGGCGCGGCTTTTACACCACGAATCGCCCGCAACGCCACGCCGGTGATACGAATGTGCGAGTTGCCGTTCGACTGAGACGACCGTTGGTAGTCGACGATCCGATCGAGGGGCAGGAGCAAATCGACACGCTGCTCCGGGAAGCAGGAAACGAGGATATTCGCGCAGTGCTCCAGGGAGCGGGGTATGATGGAGTTGTCGTCAGGTTCCTCGATGGAGAGATGTGGGCAGTCGCGCACAGCGATGAGCAGGTGAAGGTAGTGCGAGGCTAGTGGTATGCCCGATTGGAAACGCTCCATTCCTCATGACCAACTCTGGGGCGGGTGCAGGGCGTGCGTCCACTTTCGCAAGGACATTAGCTGCGTAGCATTCCCGTATCGCATCCCGATACAGATTGCTTCTGGTGAAATCGACCACCTTGTCGTTCGCCCCGGCCAGGTAGGCGACACCGTCTTCGAGCCGAAGCCCGTGCGCGAGCCGGCGGGCCAGCGGCCACAGTAACCGCCGTCGTGCCCAGCTTCGTCAAGCGCGCATACGCTACCACGAACCAGCACATCAATCTCCGGAGCACACACTTCTTACTGTGGAGCGATGTCTGGAGCTTAGAGGCGGTCACTTGGCGGTCTTGCTGAAGACGATCTTGGTGCTCTCCGACTGGGGATCGAAACGGCGATCGGCCTCACGCCACCCATTCTTGCGATAGAAGCGGTTGGCTGGGGTGTTCCCTGCGAAGCTCTCCAGCCGTAACTCGCTATACCGCTGAAACAACTGCGCCTCGGTGTGCGCGAGCAGAACCGTCCCGAGTCCCCGCCGCTGGACGGGTTGATCGATCATCATCAGATCGATGAGGTGTGCCTGGCAGACGCAGAAGCCTACGATTTCCTCATCCTGAACGATCACGCGGCACCGCGCGAGGTTTTCCCGGACGTACTGATCGGCGGCGCCGCTGCCGATGAAGGCATCCACTGGCGCATCCCCGAGGAATGGCCGGTAGCTGGTGCTGATCGTCCGCCGGGCGAGGGCGCACAGGGTTTCAGTGTCGGTCGCCTCCGCGTCGCGGATCGAAGTCGTCATCGGCCACACCAGGCACATCGTGCCGCGTGGGACCAAGGTATACCTGGTGTCAATACCCCAGGCTGGACCGCTCTCGCGCCCGCGGGAAGTGTTCCCTACACGGCAGGAAAGGGTTGGGGTAGCCGGTAGGTGTGCCCACAGTCGGCGGTGAGAATGTCGCCGGGGCGAACCTGGTGGCGCTGCCGCAGTTCGGGTAGCGTGAGGCCGGTGTCCAGGGGCGCCTGGCAGGTGGGGCAGCGGATGGTGAACCGGCGGGACGAGCCGCCGTGGTCGCGGGTAATATGCGCTATCTCCGTCGCGCGGTGTTGTGGCATGCTCGCCTCCCACCATGCCGATGTCTGCCCTGTAGCCACACGCTCAGGAGAGATCTGGCTCGATGAGGAGATTCTACTCTACAACCCAAGCGGCCGCAGGCACGGGGCTACATCGCCCACGTGGACTCTCGCTTCAGGTGGCCGCCGATCTGCGGCGCCTCGCTGGCTACGAGTTCGACAGGATCGGCTGATGCGGTTCTTCTTGGCATCGCTCCATCGAGCGGAGTACCGCCAATTTCGCTCGCGTGCGTTCGGACACGCGCAAAGTCAAAATTAACGCGAATGTAACAGAATCGTGACGCCCCGAAGTTGAGACTTTCTACACTAAGTTCAACCGGGACCGGTGCGGCCCGATCCCTCGCCTCGAACGCGCCCGCCGGAATGCGTCCCCCAGTCTGATCGGAGGTTTTGTGTGACACCGCAGGAAGTCTTCCAGTACATCAAGGCCAACAATATCCAGATCATCGACCTCAAGTTCACCGACCTGCCCGGCCTCTGGCAGCACTTCTCCGTCCCCGTCTCCGAGCTCACCGATGACGTCTGGACCAATGGCCTCGGCTTCGACGGCTCCAGCATCCGCGGCTTCCAGAAGATCCAGGAGAGCGACATGCTCCTCATCCCGGATCCCACCTCCGCCGTGCTCGACCCCGCCACCACTGTGCCGACCCTCTCCTTGATCGGCAACGTCGTCGACCCCCTCAGCCGCCTGCGCTACTCCCGCGACCCGCGCCACATCGCCAACAAGGCCGAAGACCACGTCCGCGGCACCGGCATCGCCGACACCGTCTACTTCGGTCCTGAGGCCGAGTTCTTCATCTTCGACGATGTCCGCTACGACCAGAGCATGAACCGCGGCTTCTACCAGGTCGATTCCTCTGAGGCGATCTGGAACAGCGGCCGCGACGAGGGCGGCAACAACACCGCCTACAAGATGCGCGTCAAGGAAGGCTACTTCCCCGTCGCTCCCCACGACACGCTCCAGGACATCCGCTCCGAGATGGTCCTCGCCCTGATCGCCGCCGGTATCCCCGTCGAGGCGCATCACCACGAGGTCGGCGGCGCCGGTCAGTGCGAGATCGACATGCGCTTCGACAAGCTGACGACGATGGCCGACAAGCTGATGATGTACAAATACATCGTCAAGAACGTCGCCCGCAAGCACGGCAAGGTCGCCACCTTCATGCCCAAGCCCCTCTACGGCGACAACGGCTCCGGCATGCACTGCCACTCCAGTCTCTGGAAGAACGGCGAAAACCTCTTCGCCGACGCGGGCGGCTACGCCGGCATCTCCCAGGCCTGCAAGTACTACATCGGCGGACTGCTCAAGCACGGCCGCGCCCTGATGGCCCTCTGCGCCCCGACGACCAACTCCTACAAGCGGCTCGTCCCCGGCTATGAGGCCCCGGTCAACCTCGTCTACTCCGCCCGCAACCGCTCCGCCGCCTGCCGCATCCCCGTCATCTCCAATAGCCCCAAGGCGAAGCGCGTCGAGTTCCGCCCGCCCGATCCGTCGGCCAACCCCTACCTCGCCTTCTCCGCGATCATGCTCGCCGGCCTCGACGGCATCATCAACGAGATCGACCCCGGCGCGCCGATGGACGTCAACACCTACGAGCTCGAAGGCCCGATGGCCGCCGAGATCCCGACCGTCCCCGGCTCGCTCGACGAGTCCCTCAAGGCGCTGGAGCAGGACCACGAATTCCTCCTCCAGGGCGACGTCTTCACCATGGATGTCCTCGAAACCTGGCTCGAGCTCAAGCGCGAAGCCGACGTCGACGCCCTCCGCATGCGCCCCCACCCCTACGAGTTCGCCCTCTACTTCGACGTGTAGTCTGCCCTCACCCCCCGACCCCCTCTCCCGTCGCGACGGGAGAGGGGGAGAAGACTGCTACCATAGGTTGAACATGAAACCCCTCGTCCAATGATGTGCGAGGGAGATACTGACACCAAAGGTTGAACGAGGCTCCCCTCTCCCGTCCCGACGGGAGAGGGGTCGGGGGTGAGGGCCAGTGACCACTCGTGAAGACCGCGCGTTTGTCCTCCAGCATGCGCGTGACAACGACATTAAATTCATCCGGCTCTGGTTCACTGATATCCTCGGTCAGCTCAAGAGCTTCGCCATCACCGTCGAAGAGCTTGAGGGCGCCTTAGAGGAAGGGATGGGCTTCGACGGCTCCTCGATCGAGGGCTTCGCCCGGATCGACGAATCGGACATGATCGCCATGCCCGACCCCTCCACCTTCACCCTCATCCCCTGGCGCCCCAAGGAGCAGGGCGTCGCCCGCATGTTCTGCGACATCCTCTATCCGGACGGCTCACCCTTCGAGGCCGACCCCCGCTACGTCCTCCGCCGCAACCTCAAGAAAGCCTCCGACCTTGGCTACACCTTCTACGTCTCGCCGGAGCTGGAATACTTCTACTTCATGTCGAAAGACTCCCCCGTCCCCCTGGACGAGGGCGGCTACTTCGACCAGACCACCCTCGACCTCGCCTCCGACCTCCGTCGTGAAACGGTCCTCACGCTCGAACAAATGGGCATCGAGGTCGAGCTCAGCCACCACGAGGGCGCCCCCAGCCAGCACGAGATCGACCTCCGCTACACCGACGCCCTCACCATGGCCGACGCCGCCATGACCTACCGGCTCGTCGTGAAAGAAGTGGCGATGAAGCACGGTTACTACGCCACCTTCATGCCCAAGCCGATCGCCGGCGTCAACGGCTCCGCCATGCACGTCAACCAGTCCCTCTTCCAGGGCGAGCGCAACGCCTTCTTCGACCCCGCCGACCCGCACAACCTCTCCGCCGTCGCCAAGGGTTACATCGCCGGCCTGCTCCGCCACGCCCGCGAGATCACGCTCGTCACCAATCAGTGGGTCAACTCCTACAAGCGCCTCTCCCCCGGCTACGAGGCCCCCGTCTACGTCTCCTGGGCGCTGCGCAACCGCTCCGACCTGATCCGCGTCCCCCAGTACAAGCCCGGTCAGGAACGCGCCACCCGCATCGAATACCGCGCCCCCGACCCCGCCTGCAACCCCTACCTCGTCTTCGCTGTCATGCTCGCCGCCGGCCTGCGCGGCATCGAAAACGAGTACGAATTACCTCCCTCCGTCGAAGGCAACGTCTTCGCCATGTCCGACGAAGAGCGTCGGGCGCGCGGCATCGCCATCCTCCCCGGCAGCCTCAACGAAGCGATCCAGGCCGCCGAAGGCAGCGACCTCCTCCGCGACGCCCTCGGCGACCACGTCTTCGACTCCCTCCTCGAAAACAAGAAGATCGAATGGGACGACTACCGCCGCCACATCACCGACTACGAGCTCAAACGCTATCTGCCCACCTTGTGAGGTCCGGCTCAGCCGGTGCACGTGCCGGTCGGCGGCTGCGTTAGGATGGATACAGTCATCACCGTGTGACCTCGTCCGAGGAGATCAGTCGTGACCAGCCGCATCGTCGAAGTCAACGAGGAAGGCGACCTCCATCTACCATCCGACGTGCTCGAACATGTCCGGCCGCACACGCGCTATGAAGTGAACGTGCGAGGGGATGCAATCGTCCTCAAACCTGTCGACTTGCCAGTCCCTTTCTGGGCGACGGCAAGCCCGCAGGAACGGGCCGAAGACCTCATGCGATGGGCGGCAGGCCACGCAGACGGCCCCGGTTTGTCCGATGAGGCACTACGGCGGGAGCATCTCTACGATTGAAGGTCTCATATCTCCTCGACACCAACATCCTCGTCCGTCTGGTTGATCGTGCGTCCGCGCGGCATGTCACGGCCATTGCCGCTGTTGCCGGCCTCCTCGCTCAGGGACACGAACTGCACATCTCGGCGCAGAATCTGATCGAGTTCTGGTCCGTTGCCACCCGACCGCTCTCGGCCAACGGCCTTGGATAGGATACGACCCGTACCCTCACCGAACTCAACGACCTACGTGATCGATTCCCCCTGCTTGACGACACACCGGACATCTTCCGGAATTGGCTGCGTCTGGTTTCGGCTGAGGACGTCAGTGGCAGACAGGTGCATGACGCGAGGCTCGTGGCGGTGATGGAAGCGCATTCCATCACCCATCTGCTCACCTTCAACACCAACGACTTCCTGCGCTACTCCACGATCACGGTTGTCCACCCCGATGAGGCTCATTGAACAGCCACAATCACGTTCCGAGGCCCCCGGTACGATCATCGTTGACGGGTGAAGTCGTGCAGGTATGCTTCACATATGAAGCGCATCACATTGGTTATCTCAATCACATTGGTTATCTCAGAGGAGTTGAACGCCCTCATCCAGCAGGAGCGCCGTCGTCGCAATGTCTCCGCTGCCACAGTGATTCGCGAGGCGCTGGAGGCGTATTTCGGCAGATCGGATCAGCCACGCGAAATTCCCTGGGCCGGCATCGGCCGAAGCGGCCGCTCTGATATCGCCGCTCGCGTGGAGGAGATCCTTGAACAGGATTGGCGGCGACTTCGCGGTCGTTGACACCGGCCCTCTCTTTGCCTCGTCGGTGATCATCTTGGCTGAGCGCTTCAACACCGATCTCATCATCACCCACGACCACCGCCACATCCGCGCCGTCCGCCCCCACCACGCCGAAGCGTTCCGCCTCCTGCCAGCCGACGCATAACCGCCGGTACAGGGTCGACATCAGCATTCTCCTCGGCAGGCTCACCGAAGCGATCCGGTCAGTCGACGCGAACGACCACCTCGGCGACGCCTCTGGCATATCGCTCAAGTCGAATGTGTTCTGATCACCGTTTATGTGCTCTGGCCTTTTGACCAGGACGACACAACCACTCCATCCCGCTATAATGCGTACATCTGTTCGCATATCCTCCCCGCGGCAGATGAGCGGACATCGCTCACTCCCTCCCCGTCTCGTCCCGCCCGATCCAGACAGCAGGAGAAGCCCATGAGCACATCCGGTAGCAACGGCGACCTCGCCATCGAGGCCGTCCAACTCGAACGCCGCTTCGGCACCTTCACCGCCGTCGACAAGATCGACCTCGCCGTCCGCAGCGGCGAGATCTACGGCTTCCTCGGCCCCAACGGCGCCGGCAAATCCACCACCTGTCGCATCTTCTGTACCCTCACCGAGCCGAGCGGTGGCCGCGCCGTCATCGCCGGTCACGATGTCGCCCGAGAACCGGGCGCCGTCCGCCTGCGCATCGGCGCCGCCCTCCAGGCCGCCGCCCTCGATGACCAGCAGACCGGCACCGAGCTCCTCCGTCAGCAGGGCCGCTACTACGGTCTCACCAGGCACGAAATCGACCAGCGCCTCGACGAGTTGCGCGGCCTGATCGACCTTGAAGACGCGCTCGACCAGCGGATCAAGGGCTACTCCGGCGGCATGAAGCGGCGCATCGACCTCGCCGCCGCCCTCATCCACAACCCCGAGGTGCTCTTCCTCGACGAGCCGACCACCGGCCTCGACCCCGTCTCCCGCGCCAAGGTCTGGGACGAAGTCCGCCGGCTGAATGAAGACCTCGGCATGACCATCTTCCTCACCACCCAGTACCTCGAAGAGGCCGACGCCCTCGCCGACCGGGTCGGCATCATCGACCATGGCCACATCGTCGCCGAGGGCACCCCGACCGAGCTGAAGCGCTCGATCGGCGCCGATCTCGTCGTCGTGCGCGTCGACAACGTCGACGCCGCCCGCCAGGCGATCGCCGCCGTCCCCGGCGTCGACTCCGTCGAGCATCACGGCGACGAGGTCACCGCTACCACCGTCGATGGCCCCTCCACCGTCTCGCCGATCGCCGTCGCCCTCGCCGCCGCCGGCGTCACCGTGCGCACCCTCACCCTGCGCGAGCCCACCCTCGACGACGTCTTCCTCACCCTCACCGGCACCCACCTCCAGCAAGGAGATGACTAACGATGACGACCGATTCGCTCCGCGCCCGTGCCAACCTCGCCCGTGAACAACGCCGCCAGACCGCTCAACCGCGGGCGGCGATCCACGCTCGTCAGCGCGGCTTCCTCGCCGACCTCTGGGCCGTCGCCATCCGCGCGCTGCGGGCACTGCCCCGCGAACCGGAAGTCATGATCCCGTCGCTGATCATCCCCGTCTTCTTCTTCGCCGTGAACCTCGGTACACTCCTCAACTTCGCCGAGCGCGGCATCCCCGGTCTCGACTTCCGCGCCTTCCAGCTCCCGACCGCGATCGTCTTCGCCGTCACCGGCATCTCCCGCGCCTCCGCCCTCGTCACCGATATCCAATCCGGCTACTTCGACCGGCTGCTGATGACCCCCATGCGGCGGCTCGCCCTCTTGCTCGGTCTGATGATCGCCGACCTCGCCCTCGTCGTCGCCCTGACGCTGCCTGTGCTCGCGCTCGGTTTCGCCGTCGGCGTCCGCTTCGAGACCGGCATCTCCGGCATGCTCCTCTTCATCGCCCTCGCCGGGCTCTGGGGCCTCGTCTTCACCGGCTTCCCCTACGCGATCGCCCTCAAGACCGGCTCGCCGGGTGCGGTCGGCGCCAGCTTCATCCTCTTCTTCCCGTTCGCCTTCCTCACGACGGCGACGCTGCCCCAGGAGGCGCTCACCGGCTGGCTCGACACGGTCGCCACCTTCAACCCGATGACCTACCTCCTCGCCGCCCTCCGCTCGCTGCTCTACGGCGGCTGGCAGCCGCGCGTCCTGCTCGAAGGCGTCCTCGCCATCGCCGGCGTCGGCGCCGTCAGCCTCACGCTCGCCCTCACCGCCCTCCGCGGCCGCATCGCCCGCGGCTAGCAACGTCGAACCACGGAACAGGTGACGATTCCTTCATCGTCACCTGTTCCGCGCTGCTAGAATGGGTATTGATCTAGATTGCGTGATGCCACCAGGCACCGCACATACCTCGGTGATTGCGCCATGACCACGGTGAGCTTCGACGTACCCGAAGAGTCCCTGCGAGCGCTCCACACAACACCGGAGCACGCCGGCCAGGTCATCCGGCTGGCGGCAGCGATGTACTGGTACGGCCGAAGCGAAATCACCCTCGGCACCGCCGCCGAATTCGCCGGCCTGAGTCAGACCGAGTTCATGCGTGCGCTCAAGACCGCCGGGCAAGACACCTTCGTCTTCGATCCTGACGACTTCGATAAAGAGCTCACGTTCCTCCAGGAACGCCGGTCCTCTGATACATCAGGTGGCTGAACCACCAGCAATCGATGCCTCGCTATTGATCATCCTTGCAGTAGGTGGCCTGTTGGACCTTCTCAAGTTGCAGGCAGATGAGATCTGCCTCCCGCGTCTGGTCGAGGCTGAGGTGCTCCGGCGCGGCAACCCAGATGCAGCGGTAGAGGCACTGCGGTCGGAATCATGGTTGAAGGTCGTCGATCCCGGCCCGACACCGGAAGTCCTTCGTCGGTTTCGTCTCAATCATTACGAACGACCAATTGGTATCTGTCCCGTGACCTCCGGGAGCATGTGCTGAGCCAGATCGGCGAATAAGCCGAAGATACCTGGAGTCACGCCAGACCATGCCCGTCGTACGATACGCTCCGGGCGTATGCCTTGGGAGGGATGCCATGCTGAGCCGGTCTGACCTGGCGCGCGCGTTCGACCGGCTCGACCGCGAGCATGCCCTCAGCGGGGCGGTCTTGATCGCTCAACGCGGCGCGGTCGTCTTCGAGCGGGCGTACGGGTTCGCCAGCAGGCAACTCGGCGTTCCCAACACGCTCGACACGAAATTCCACATCGCTTCGCTCACCAAGATGTTTGTCGCGATGGCCGCGCTCATCCTCTCAGGGCGCGGTCTCATCCGGCTTCATGACCGACCGGCCGCCCATATGCCGGAACTGGCCGCGCTCGACGAGGGCATCACGCTTCACCATCTCCTGTCCCATACGTCCGGCTTGCGGGATATCTACGAGGTCCCGCATCTGCGGTTCGAGATGAGCAGGCTCAAGCACGAGGGAGGGGACCTCCTCCCCTATCTGGCGAGGCAGCCCCAGATGTTCCGCCCGGGGGAAGGCTGGGGGTACAGCAGCACCGGCTACATCCTGATGGGATATCTCATGGCAAGCGTAACGGGCCTGCCGTTCACCGAAGTGCTGCGGCAGCACGTGCTCGCGCCCCTGTCCATGGAAAACACCGGTCTCGACGTGCCCCGCAGGATCAACCCCGGCCGGGCATACGGCCACGAGGTCGAGGATGGGCGGCTGGTCAACGCGGACAACGACAAGCTGAGCGCGTTTCCCGAAGCGCCCGGCGAACTCTACTCGACGGTGGGGGACCTGAAGAAATGGTGCGACGCGATGTTCGACTGCCCGCTCGTCTCCCCGCGGACGCTGGCGTCGATGTTCACGCCGCATGCCGAGGCAGGACCCTCGCTCCAGTATGGTTACGGCTGGTTCCTCGGCTCCGACTTTCGGATGCATGGCGGCGGCACGCCCGGCTTCGTGTCGCGCATCCGGCAGTATCCAGATCGGCAGGTGAGCCTCATCCTGCTCCTCAACTCCCAGCACGTCAGCCCGGAGACGATAGTCGACGTGGTAGAGCCACTACTCGTCAGATGAGGCCATTCGCCATGTGCTGTGATGATGCGGCTGCGCCATAGAATCCATCAGACGCCCAGGAGCCGGCTCACATGCAGCGTGAACGGTTCAAAGGTCTGTTGGCGTATAGATCGCACATCTGCAGCGGAAAATGATAAGCAGTCATATCGCGCATCGCGACTGCGATCGTACAACTCCTGATAGTCGGCGTAATGTAAGCCAAGGTTTGGATCGTGCTGCACGAGCGCATTCCGGCGCTGGTGGCCCGCGGTCCGCACCGGCGGACTCTGGCTTACAAAGTAGGCGTCGACCAGATGAAGAGCCGCATAGAACATGGTCGTGACTGACCAGTCCGTAAACGGACCTAGCTCTAACTGCAAGGACAGTGTCTCGTTATGCCGCCACTTACTGAGATGCTCCACCCTGCTCGCCATTTACCGGCACCTCGGGCTCATATCTGTGCAAGAGTTGGACCCGATTCTCCGGCAAGAACTCCGCAGGCGGACGCCCTCCAAATTCGGTGAGGTTGACGAGCCGAAAGTCGACATCGATGCCGGGATGCGCGTGCAGCACCTCGGCTTGGGCTTGGTAGATCGGATTGCGAAGCGCGCGATTGAACGGTTCAGCATCGATGAAGGTTGTGATGCACGGTTCGTCATCGGCAAAACTCAGATAGACAGCACGCGCCTGCGGCAGTTGCCGCATTGCCCGCACGAATTCTGATACCAGCAAACGCAACTGCTCAGGGTGTACGACCAGTGTCACAGACGAGGTGTGGCTCATGCCCGCAGCATATGTGCGGAGAATTCTCTCGGTATCCATATCGAATGCCGACCCTCCAATACGCTTGGTGGCTGAACCACCGACGGTCGACGTATCGCCGTCGCTCATGCAAATGCAGTAAAGACATCGACGGCCAGCGGCGCATCAAAATCATCAGGCACAGCGAAATCCCCGGCCGCCAGTCCATACGGGCGAGGCTGCGTCGCCTCTGTTGCAACTGGCCGCAGTTCGGCAACCGGCTCACCGTCACGAAGGATGAGCACGATCTCACCTGCCTCCACACGCCCGAGATACGCAGCCAGGTTCTGCTCGATGTCGCTGACCGAGATAGCAATCATGAGCCAATTGTACGCGGCCGGCCATCCCGCCCGCACTCACTGTACCGTGGCCGTCGTCCTGTCATCCGCTGTGTCCCCCACCGTTCGCGTATCCGATTCCATTATCTCGTCCAGAAGAACTGACGACGCCACGCGATCGTGGAAGACAACGTCACTATCCTCCGCGATCGCTCTCCGTAGCTTCAGATGGTTCAGCTCTCTTGCCCGCTCCATTGTTACGCAGCAGGGATACCGTGCTGTCTCCGCTCGGCCAGCCGGGCGTGCACCGGAGCCATCGGCCACGATCTTGGACGACTGCACGCTGCAGCCCACCCAGAGATCTGCCGCCGAGCGGGTTCGGCGGGGCGGAGCGGCACTCCGAGATATACTGCAGCAACGGTCGTGGCCGGGTCCCGGCTGGGCTTGGTCCGCTCGTGTCGGTCGGGAGCAGCGAGGTGAGCTCATGGTCGTGCAGAGCAGCGTGGACGCGGTGTTGGAACAGGCAGTCGCGACCGGGGCCGTGCCCGGGGTGGTCGCCCTGGCAGCCGATGCACGCGACGTCATCTATGTCGGCGCCTTCGGCCGGCGCGGCCTCGATGGGCCGCAGCCGATAACGCCGGACACGATCCTGCGCATCGCCTCGATGACAAAGCTGGTCACCTGTGTCGCCGCCCTCCAACTGGTCGAGCGCGATGCCCTGTCGCTCGACGCGCCGCTCGGACAGTTGCTGCCGGCGTTGGCGGCGCCGCAGGTGCTGGACGGCTTCGCCGACGACGGCCGGCCACAGCTGCGGCCCGCGCGCCGGCCGATCACACTGCGCCACCTGCTGACGCACACGGCCGGCTTTGGCTACCACATCTGGAACGCGGCGCTGAACCGCTACCGGCAGGGCGGCGGTGCCGAGCTCACGGGCAAAATGGCGACGCTCGGGGCACCGCTCGTGTTCGACCCCGGCGACGGCTGGGAATATGGCATCAACATCGATTGGGTGGGCGAGGCCGTTGAACAGGCCAGCGGCCGCTCGCTGGAGGATTATCTGCAGGAGCAGATCTTTCAGCCCCTCGGCATGCACGACACCGGGTTTCTGCTCACGCCGGAGCGTGAAGCGCGAGTGGCGCGCCTGCATCGGCGTCATCTGGACGGTTCGCTCACGCCCGTCCCGCCGGAGCCGTGGCGCCCACCCGTCTTCTTCGCCGGGGGCGGCGGCCTCTACTCAACCGGTCCCGACTACCTCCGCTTCCTCCAGGCTCTCCTCCACGGCGGCACGCGGGACGGCGTCCAGATCCTGCAGCCGGACAGCGTCGCCCAACTCTTCGCCAACCAGATTGGCGACCTCGCGGTGCCGCCCTTCCGCACGGCCGTGCCGGCCCTCTCCAACGACGGCAACTTCTTCCCCGGCATGGTGAAGCGCTGGAGTCTGGGCGGGATGCTGACCACCGAAGCGGCGTCGACCGGCCGCTGTGCCGGCAGTCTCTCCTGGTGTGGGCTCTTCAACTCCTACTACTGGCTCGACCCGACGCGGCGACTCACGGGGGTGCTCAGTGCGCAGATCACGCCGTTCTTCGATCCGGCCGTCCTTGACCTCGCGGAGCAGTTCGAGCAGGCGATCTACGCCGCCCACGGAGCATGACGCCGGCCGGCGCGCGGGAACACATACCGGCCGCTGCATCCAGCGCCATGGACGCCTGCCGATTGACGTTCGCATCGCCCGCCGCCTACCCTCCCTTCGTGATCCGCCCCACCCGCAACGGCGGGCGGACCCGGATCAAACGATCAATCGAACAATCAAGCGCGACGCCGGATTGCGAATCTGGCCCAACAAGACAAGCAACTCGTCCAGATTCACGGCGCAACGCCATCGCGCAAAACGATTCAATCAAGAGCCGCGCGGCCCCGGCCTCCTCCGCCGGCCGCAGCACGAATGGGGGGTGAACGCCATGACCTACGAGGGGATGCTCGCCGAAACCGTCACCATCCGCGGCAACAACGGCGATGAGATCGACGCCTACTACGCCCGCCCCCTCGGCGCCGGCCCCTTCCCCGGCGTCGTCGTCATCCACCACGCCCCCGGCTGGGACGAGTGGTGCAAAGAGGTGGCGCGCAAGTTCGCCCACCACGGCTATGCCGCGATCGACCCCAACCTCTATCACCGCGCTGGTCCCGGCAGCCCCGACGATGTCGCCGCCCGCGTCCGCGGCGCCGGCGGCGTCCCCGACGACCAGGTGATGGGCGACCTCACCGGCGCGATCGAGTTCCTCCGCGCCCAACCCTACGCCAACGGCAAGGTCGGCATGATCGGCTTCTGCTCCGGCGGCCGCCACACCTACCTCGCCGCCTGCCGCCTCTCCGGCATCGACGCCGCCGTCGATTGCTGGGGCGGCAGTGTCATCGTCGACGACCCCGCCCAGCTCACCCCGCAGCGCCCCGTCGCCCCGATCGACCTCACCGAAAACCTCAGTGCCCCCCTCCTCGGCATCTTCGGCAACGACGACCGCAACCCCACCCCCGACCAGGTGAACCGCACCGAAGAAGTCCTCCAACGCCTCGGCAAGCCCTACGCGTTCCACCGCTACGACGGCGCCGGTCACGGCTTCTTCGCCACCGATCGTCCCGGCTACCGTCCCGAACAGGCCGTCGACGCCTGGCAGAAGGTCTTCGCCTTCTACGAGCAGCATCTAACCACACCGACGCCGGTTGCGGCCGGCGCCCGGTAGGAGCGGATCATGTGTACCTACATCACCGAGAAAGCATTGATCTCCGGCAGCGCCAAGGGTCCGAACGGCTGGATGACCGTCGACACCGCCAACGTCTACTTCGACCACCCCTACCACGCCCCGCTCGATCACGCCCTCAACATCGACTTCGTCAATGAGTCCGGCGGCCCCGGCGCCCGCGTCGCCGTCGAGCTCAGCGCCGAGTCCGCCCGCGAGCTGATCAAGAAGATCGAGGCCGCCCTCGCCAGCGGCGAAGTCGCCCACGCCGCCGACACCCAATGACGAACCACCAGGGCACCAAGACACAAAGAGAAACCTGAACTCTGCGTTCTCTGCGCCTCTGTGGTTAAGCCCTCTCGTCCGCTTGCCGCAGATCACAGGCTGCCGTATCGTCGGCGGACGGAGGGATGCTATGCGGCTTGGATTCATCGGCACCGGCAAGATCGGCAACCCCATGGCGCGCAACCTGATCGGCGCGGGCCACGACCTCGTCGTCAACGACCTGCGCCCCGCCGCCTGCGCCAATCTCCTCGAGCTCGGCGCCACCTGGGCCGAGAGCCCGGCCGCCGTGGCCGCGCAGACCGGCGTGATCTTCACCTCGCTGCCCGGCCCCGCCGAGATCGAGGCCGTGCTCACCGGCCCCACCGGCATCCTCGCCGGCGCCCAGCCGGGATCCGTCTACTTCGACCTGAGCACGAACGCACCATCGACGGCGCGACGCCTGGCGGCGCTGGCGGCCGAGCGCGGCGTCACCTACCTCGATTCACCCGTCAGCGGCGGCGTCAGCGGCGCCGAGAAGGCGACGCTGGCGGTGATGGTCGGCGGCGACCGCGCCACCTTCGACTCGCACCGGCCCCTGCTCGAGGCGATCGGCGCCAACGTCTTCCACCTCGGCGATGTCGGCGCCGGCTGCACGGCGAAGCTGGCCAACAACCTGATCGCGCTCGGCGTCTCTCATCTGCTCAACGAGTCCCTGGTGATGGGCGTCAAGGCCGGCATCGACGCGCAGACCCTCTACGAGGTGATGAACGTCGCCTCCGCCAGCCGCTTCGTCCAGGGCATCCCCCGCCTCCTCGAACGCCACTTCGACGAACCCACCTTCACCCTCGCCCTGGCGGCCAAAGACGTCGGCCTCGCCGTCGCCCTCGGCCGAGAACACGGCGTGCCCATGCCCGCCTCCGCCGCGATCGAGCAGGCGCTCCTCGCCGCTACCGCCGCCGGCCACGGTGAACGCGCCTCCAGCGCCTCGATGCTCTGGCTGGAGTCACTCACCGGCGTCGAAGCGCGATGACCGTATGCCGTGTTCCTGGATGTACACAGCCGGGGAAAGGTCACGCTACAGATCGATGATCATGCCGTCTTCGGCGACCTCTGCCTCAGCGTCGGCAGCACGCCGGTGCATATCGGCGTCGAGGTGAGTGAGGATCAGGCGCTTGCAGGTGAGCCGGTCCCGATGCTCCATGATCGCGCGATGGCTGACCATGGATGACGTGGGCGAATCGAAGGTGTACGCCAGGCAGATGAAGAGGTCCGTATCCGCTGCCACGTCGAGCAGCGTGTCGGTCCAGGCGGTGTCGCCGGAGTAGCCGATCGTCCTGCCGCCGACCGCGACGCGTAATGCCACCGCCTCCGGTGTGTGGACCACAGGAAACGCCGTCACGCGCGCCGGCCCGATCGCGGTTTCGCGCATCGGCTCCAACGTGACGAACTCGACCAGCCCGGCGTCCCACGCCGGTGCGACGTACTCCTCGTAGCCGAACGCCCGGATCGCCATCCGCACGCGGCCTTCGGTTTCAGGCGGGCCGGCGATCCGGATTGGGCCTCGGCGGGCCGCGACATCGCGCGCTTGCAGCGCCGCCTGCAGGATCAGAAACGGCAGCCCGCCGAAGTGATCGCCGTGCAGGTGGGTGAGCAGAACGGCGTCAATAGTCTCCGGCTCGATCCCGGCGCGCGCCATCCCGACCAGCGCCATGGCGCCGCAGTCGAGCATGATCTGCCCCTCGTCGCTCTCGACGACGATGCACGACTGCATCCGCCCGCCGGGCGCGAACGGGCTGCCCGTACCGAGAAACCGAACGCGAACCTCACTCATCCGGCGTCCTGCCGGCGCGTGATTCCAGGCGGGCGATCCGATCTTCGAGCTGTGCGATCCGCTGCTCCGCTCGTTCCGTGCGTTCGGCGGAGGTCGGCAGCAGCGTTCCATCGGGTGTCATCCACCGCAGCCAGGTCGCCTCGATCGTGCCGTACGTGCCCTGCCAGCAGGTCAACATCAGTCCCAGCCGGTTGCTCAACAGCCTGCCGCCGGCATCGACCGGGATCGCCTCATAGACGCCGTCGCGCATGGTGAAGCCGGCCAGTTCACCGGAGAAAGGGTCATACCAGAAGTACTCCGGCACACGCGGGTCATCCTGATAGACTCGCTTCCTCTCACCCTTGTCGACCGTGGCCATGCTGTCGGACAGGAGTTCGATGATCAGATCCGGCCCCTTCCCCTCCTGCCATACCACCCAGCTCTTGCGCTCCCGCCGCGTTGTGCCGAGCACGACGAAGAAGTCTGGACCGCGAAAGTCCCGATCCCGTACCTGGTCGAGGCTGAAGTAGAGGAACATGTCCCCGCCGACAAAGATGTCCTCTCGATCAGCCCAGTGCAGCTCAAGCGTCTCGATCAGCAGGTTCATCTGCAGGCGATGGCGGGGCGAATCCATGGGCAGGTCATCCGAGTACGGTAGCTCGTCCTCCGTGGGCGGCCGGAGCAGTTCTCCCTCGGGCAGGTTGTCTGGTCGCACGCGCTGCATGGCGGCACCGTGTCCCTTCGCCGGCATCAGATGACTACCCTCATCCTGCCAAACGCCCGCGCGGTCGACAACCAGACCGCAAACGTCATTGCGTTCCCACTGCCGCGGCCAGCTCGGCGGCCGGGTCGCGCTGCTGGTCGTCTGCCAGTTCGATGACGACGCGATCGATCGTGCCGGTGAAGGGAAATGGTGCATCGAAGTCGCCCACGGCTGGAGCCGGTGCCCGCCCGACCTCCAGGCCGATGAATGAGGTCTGAGCGCGGTAGGTGGCTGGGATCTCGATCTCGCCCGCGGGTGTGTCGTCGATGTAGAGCGTTCCCTTGCCTTGAAAGTCACCGGTCTTGGTCATCGCGAAGCGGAGCCGCACAGGGCCGGCGGGCACCGGAATGTCCGACGTGACGACGTGATGGCGGCCGACGAAGTTGTAGTCGTGGACGAGATGCCCATCCTTGATGTAGAGCGCGTAGCCGCCGCAGCTATCGCCCTGGGCGATGATCGCGCCCTCGGCGCCGCCCTCCGGGATCTCGACCTCCGCCGTGATCGTGTAGGAGCGGTTCTTGATGTCCGGCGCGGCGTCGTGCGGGACGCGGCCGATCCCCGGCAGAAAGACCCAGTGCCGTCGGGCGGCGAGGCTGTGCGGATTGCGGATCGCCCAGCGGTTCTGCGCGTCGTTGAGCGGCAGCACCTGGTAGCGTTCCGCCTCCTCCCACCATCGGCCGATCAACTCCCGCAGCTTCTCCGGATGCTCGCCGGCGAGGTCGCGACACTCGTTGACATCGTCGTCCAGGTGATACAGCTCCCAGGCGTCGTCATCGAACGATGTGCCCGGCCGGTGCCAGGTGACGGCCTTCCAGCCCTGATGCCAGATGCCGCGGTGGCCGAGCATCTCAAAGTACTGCGTCTCCTTCACCGTCGGCGCATCCGGCGCATCGAAGGAGGATCGCATGCTTACCCCCTCGATCGGCTGCTGGGCGACACCGTTCAGCGTCGCCGGCGGCTCGACGCCGAGGATGTCGAGCACGGTCGGCGTCACGTCGCAGACGTGGTGGAACTGACGCCGGATGCCGCCCCGCTCGCCGATGCCCGCCGGCCAGTGCAGGATCAGCGGGTCGCGCACACCGCCGCCGTGGGTGTTCTGCTTGTAGCGCTTCAAGGGCGTATTGCCTGCCATCGCCCAGCCGATCGGGTAGTTGTTGTTGTGCTGCGCCTCGCCGATCTCGTCGATGAAGGGCAGGTTCACGTCCAGCGTGTCGCGCACCCGGTTGAAGTAGCGGAGCGCGTTCATCGTCCCGAAGGGCGATCCCTCCTGGCTGGCGCCGTTGTCCGAGAGGAGCACGATCAGCGTGTTCTCGAATTGGCCGATCTCCTCGAGGAAGCCGAGGAAGCGGCCGATGTGCTCGTCCGTGTGATTCATCATGCCGGCGTAAGCCGCCTGGTAGCGGACGTAGAGCCGGCGCTCGTCGTCGGAGAGGTCGCCCCAGGCGCGGACGTGCTCGTTGCGCGGCGGCAGCTCCGTCTCCGGCGGGACGACGCCCAGTTCCTTCTGGCGGGCGAGCCGGTCTTCGCGCGTCCGATCCCACCCCTTCTCGAAGACGGGGACGTACTTGTCGATGTATTCGCGGGGGACGTGATGCGGCGCATGGCAGGCGCCGAAGCAGAGGTAGAGGAAGAACGGCTTCTCCGGCGCCATCGATTGCTGGCCGCGGATGAACTGGATCGAGCGGTCGACGATGTCCTCGGTGAGGTGGTAGCCGGGTCGGTCCGGCGGTTCGATGTGGTGATTGTCCTCGACCAGTTCCGGATGCCACTGACTGGTCTCGCCTTCGAGGAAGCCATAGAAGCGGTCGAAGCCGCGCTGCGTCGGCCACTGCTCGTATGGTCCGGCGGCGGAGGTTTCAGCCATCGGCGTCAGATGCCACTTCCCCGTGGCGAACGTGTTGTAGCCCTGTTCGCGCAGCATCTCGGCGATCGTGCCGGCGCTGCGCGCGACCCGTCCCCGCTGCCCGGGATAGCCCATGTCCCAGCTGGCGAGGCCGCCCATGCCGGCCGAGTGATGGTTCCTCCCCGTGAGCAGCGCCGCCCGCGTCGGCGAGCAGAGGGCGGTCGTGTGGAAGTTCGTATAGCGGAGACCGCCAGCGGCCAGCCGGTCGATGTTCGGCGTCTCGATCTCCGAACCATAGCAGCCGAAGTCGGAGAAGCCGACATCGTCAAACACCATGAACACCACGTTTGGCGCGCCGGACGGCGTCGCCCCCGGCTCCGGCCACCAGGGCGTCGACTCCGCCACGGTCCGCCCGACCACGCCGCCGTAGGTTGGTTCCGTCTGTGTCACGGTCGTCCCTCCACCGATCGTCAGGTGAGCCGATTATGGCACGGAACAGGTGGAAGCGTACCCTGTGTCATCGATTAGAGCAGCCACCGATATGTTCCTTATCAGAGGTACACTGAAGGAGAGAAGGGACACCACAATGGCGGCTCTCCAAACCAACGTGTACTCCCATATCGTGCGCGATGCTTCGATTCTCGATGGCGAACCGGTGGTGAAAGGTACGCGCGTCCCGGTTCGCTCGATTGCTATTTTGTGCCGGCTGTACCACACGATGGATACCATCCGCGCCGCATATCCGATGCTGTCCGAAGATGCCATCAACGAGGCGCTCATGTTCTACGGCACGCATTGGCAGGAGATTGAGCAATACATCGCGGAGAATGAGGACGACGACCACGAGTGAGCGTGGCGCCGGCCGTCTATCTCGACGAGTGCGTCGATCAGCGTCTTGCTCCCGCGCTTCGCGATCGCGGCTATTCAGTCATCACAGCGTCCGATGCGGGCACGCTCGGCATGACAGACGAGCAGCAGCTTCGCTACGCAAACGCCAATGACTTCCTCATTCTGTCGTACAACCGCCGACACTTTCGTCGACTTCACATACACTACGCTGGGTCCGGTGAGGGTCATCCCGGTATCCTTCTGATACCCGCGACAACGTTACTGCCTCGCCTCATCGTCCGATCTGCCATGCTGCTTGATTGGATTGCCGAGCAGGGTGGACATCGATCGCGCCTCTTCGAGTGGGGCGACTTCCAATACCTCCTGACGCAAGGCTTCCGCATCCGTGGCTACTCAGACCATGATCTTCGGCTCGCACTCGGCCAAGCCACCTGAACAACTGGGCCAGGGTTAGCGCAGGGTGCGGAAGAAGGTGCGCACGTCCTCGACGAAGAGCTCCGGTTCCTCCATCGCGGCGAAGTGGCCGCCGCGAGGCGGTGTGCCCCAGTGCTGGAGGTTGAGCGAGCGTTCGGCCCAGGGGCGGATCGCCTGGAAGGGCTCGCCGGGGAAGGCGGCGAAGCCGGCGGGAACCTCGATCCGCTCGCCTGGCGCCATCCGCATCGAGGTGTCGTGGAAGGACTCGTAGTAGAGCCGGACCGACGAGCCGATGCTGCCGGTGATCCAGTAGATCATGATATTGGTGAGTAGTTGGTCCTTGGTGAAACTGGATTCGAGGTCGCCCTTGCAGTCACTCCAGGCGCGGAACTTCTCGACGATCCAGGCGGCCAGCCCCACCGGCGAGTCGGTGAGGCCGTAGGCGAGCGTCTGGGGCCGGGTACCCTGGATCCGCTGATAGCCGGTCTCCTCGTCGCGCCACGTTTCCGCCGACTTGAGGAACGCCTGTTCCTCCTCGGTGAGCGGCGGCGTGCCGGGGCCGGTGTTGGGCCGGGCGCCAAGCATGTTCAGGTGGATGCCGATCAGCGTGTCCGGGTGGTTGCGCGCCATCGCTGCCGTGATGACGGAGCCCCAGTCACCGCCTTGCGCGGCGAAGCGTGGGTATCCGAGCACATCGGTCATCAGTTTGACGAAGAGGTCGCCGATTCGGCGCGGCGTCATGCCCGGCTCGCTCGCCGGCTGGGAGAAGCCGTAGCCGGGCAGGCTGGGGACGATCACATCGAAGGCGTCCGCCGGGTCGCCGCCGTAGGCCGCCGGGTCCGCCAGCGGGCCGATCACCTCCACCATCTCGACGAACGAGCCGGGCCATCCGTGCGAGATGATCAGCGGTATCGGGTTGGGACCGTTCCCGCGCACGTGGACGAAGTGGACCTGCAGGCCGTCAACCGTGGCGAGGAACTGCGGCAGGCGGTTGAGCGCGGCCTCGTGCGTCCGCCAGTCGTATTCATCCAGCCAGTACTGCACCAACTCGCGCAAGTAAGCGAGGTTTGTTCCGTAGGTCCAGCCGGTGCCAGGGACTTCACCGGGCCAGCGCGTCTGCCGCAGCCGTGCCCGCAGATCATCCAGCACGCTCTCCGGCACCTGAATCGTGAACGGCCGCACCGCCTGCGTCACCATCGTTCGCCTCCGGCGTCAGTGTCGGCGTGAGCGTATCATCCCGGGCCGCCAAGCGACGATCTGCGGGGAAAGCCGTACGGATAGATGGAGGGTATCCACCATAGGCACGGCGATTGCCGCGCTTTACCATGGGATTACAACATCACGGGAGGTGATGAAATGACAGATAAACGGCTCGCGCGGCGCCCAGATGATGGCATGATCGCCGGCGTGGCGGCGGGGGTTGCCGATCGGTACGACATCGATGTGACGCTGGTTCGGCTCGCGTTCGTGGCGCTGGCGATCGTGTCCGCCGGAACGGCGATCGTTCTCTATTTGGTGGCGGCTGTAGTCATGCCGCGTGCGGATGAGGCTCCGGGGATGGACAGTGTCCGGCATGGTGTCGATGACCTCGTGTCACGAGGCAAAGACTTCTATGGCGAAACCCGTAAGGTCGTCGACCGCGCGACCGCGCGGACCGACACTACCACGGTCGACACGCCGGTCGACCACACGACTGAGACTCCAACCGAGGAGTCGGTACCCGCATCATCGACGCCGCGGAGTAGCGGAACGGCCGTATAAACCGCAAAGACGCCAGGATTGCAAAGAAGTTCATGTATCTCTTTGTGATCCTGGCGTCTTTGCGGTTCAAGATCCGTTGTGCCCGACGCTACCGATGACGCCGGCTTCCCACCGACGAGCCGCCCAGCTTGGACTGACGTGCCAGACGCCAGCCGTACCAGGCGCCGGCCGCGGCCCCGGCTACCATCAGGACCGCGATCAAGCCGGCCGAGAGATCCAATACCAGGCAGATCAAGAAGACGACAGCAGCGAGCAGCAGCCCACCGCCCACTGCCATCGCCGCACCAAACACCGTCCGTGACTCGTTCATCCGCCCTCCAGTTGTTTCCAGAATCTGCGAAACATTGATGGCGTTCTGGGTGACGCGGACCCATCACCGATCGTCACCATTGTGATGCGTCCGTCCGGTTTCATCGCACTCATTATCCGGGTGGATGGTGCAGCGGCAAAGGCCGTGTCGCTGTCATAGCAAAGGCCCGGACGGCGGGTACGTCCGGGCCTTTGCAGAGGGGAGAGGGTGAGGAAACGTTGATAGTGTCAGTATCTCCCCGGCACAGATCGGCGACACCGATCGTTGGGCCAAGCCCGGCGAGGCCGATCGCACGTGCCTGAACCCCGGACGCACGGACGGGTGATCACCGTTCCGATGGCGTGTCCGCTCGATAGGTCGCTGTCGTCCGCGCTGGAAAGGCCGTCTGCACGTCTTGATTCGTCACCTTCGCGGCACGAAGCGGGGAGGATTGATCTGGACGTGGTGCCCTGGCGCCTTGGTGGTGATTCGCCCTCAAGAGTCGGCAGTAATTCCTCACGGTTGAACTTGGCGCTACCATGCGGACATGCGTGCTCCTCCGATTCCGTTCGCCGTAATCCTGCTTGGCACGATGCTCATGCTCGCCTGCGCGCCGACGGACGCCGCCGAGATCATGATTGAGCCGATCGGCGGCGCGGCGGCGTCCCAGTCCGATCCCGCGCCGGCACACGCATCGGACGCGCCGGGGGAGCGTCAGCACGTCGTCGTCCCGGGCGAAACGATGCACGCGATTGCGGCGCAGTACGGCACAACCGTTGCCGCATTGGTGTACGTCAACGGTCTGCGCGGCTCTGCCTTGGAGCCTGGCCGCACGTTGACGATCCCGGAAGGTGATCCCCGCCCGCCGCTGCCGGCGGCTGCATCCTTTGCCGATGCGGCCGTGATCGACCGGGGGAGCTTGGCCCGCCCGTCGGTGGCGCTGACCTTCGACGCGGGTGCGGATCGGGGCTACGCGGAGCTGATCCTCGACATCCTCCGCGATGCGGGCGTGCGCGCCAGCTTCGGCATGACTGGCTCCTGGGCGACACAGAACCCGGACCTCGTCCAACGGATCACGGCCGAGGGACATCGGTTCATCAACCATACCTGGGACCACGGCTCATTTACCGGCCTCTCGACGAACACCCGTCCACTCACCCGCGAGCAACGGTGGTCGCAGCTCGACCGCACGGAGGCATTGCTGGTCGATCTCACCGGTCAGTCGTCCCGGCCGTTCTTCCGCTCGCCGTATGGCGATCTGGATCCCTCGGTTCAGCAGGATATCGCCGCCCGCGGCTACGCGTATAACGTCCTCTGGACGGTCGATTCCGGGGGATGGCGGGGGATTCCCGCGCGGAGCATCGTCGATATCTGCCTGCGCAACGCCCGCCCCGGCGCAATCTACGTGATGCACGTCGGCGCCTCGTCCCAGGACGGACCAGCGCTCCCATCGATCATCGACGGCCTGCGCGCCGCCGGTTACGACTTCGAGACGATCGAGGAGATCCTCGGCGAATAGGGTAGTGAATCAGCCGGTACGCCGTCGGTAGATTTCGAAGCTGCCGATCGTGGTTTCGAATTCGTAATTGCTCTCCAGCCATTGCTGCAGCGGCGGCAGCCACGGGATGTAATTGGCCGGATCGATCTCATGGCCGGTAATCCACGGTCCACCCTGGTCGTGTTGTGCGACGAAATACATCGGCGGGTCCGCCTGCATATCGGCGATGAATTCATCCCGCCATTCAGGCGGCGCCCAATCGCTCATCATCGGAAACGCGTAGACAAACCGGTTCGCATGCTCTCTCCCTGAGAGGAGATAGAGCAGCGGATCATAACCCCAGACATAGATCTGGTCGTCCGCTCCGGTGTGCTGCTGCAGGTACTGTGCGGCTTGCTGAGACACGGTGTAGCCACCGAACTTGGCGTAGAACTGGTCGCGCTCGTCTGGATGCACATGGTATCGGACATAGTCCTTCCATTGCCGGATGCCACTATCAAGCACTTCCGGCGTGCTGAGTAGCAAAGCGCCCGCGAGCACACCAATCACGGTGTACGCGATGAGCCGTGGTTGTGCTGCGCGCATTCGTGCGATTGCCTGGTCCCACGCCCAGCCACCCAGCAACGCCAGGAACGGGAGCACGTATCCATAGTGATACCAGAAGAACTTCGCTTGAACGGCGATGCCGAGATAGGCGAGCACGACGAAAAGGAGCATCTGCTGACATCGTCGCTCGTGCACGACGAATGCCCCGTACACGCCGCCGATCACCGCCGGAACGGTGAGGACCAGCCGGCCGAGTCCCCAGAAGAGAAACGAGAAGCGCACGGCATCCAGGTAAGCACGCAACGTCGGACCTTCCGGTCCCTGCCAGGGTCCGCCGAGTCGCGTGTAGCCGGTCGCGAAGCGCGTCGCCGCAATGAACTCGCCGAGTGCACCGCCGATGACGAGATACATCGCCAGCATCACCTGAAACCCGGCGAATCCGATTCCCAACCAGAACATATCGCGGAACCAGATGGAGAAACGGTTCCGCCATGGAATATCCATCAGCACCGGGAGCGGAAAGAAGGGGATCAACAGCGCCATGATCGCGCGAAGCTGAAAGGCGAATCCGAGCGCTATGCCCGCGAGGACCAGCAGCCACCACCGTCCGCGCGCTTCAGTGTGAAGAAGCAGGGCGAGCACAAGTGGCAGACCGATGAAGCTGTCCGGTTGGGCCAGTTGCCACCAACCGCTGATCGTGAAGTAGACGACGCCGTAGACCAGGCCGCTGATCACACCGGCACGTAACGACCACCAGCGCCGGCCCAACTCGATCAGCAACACGACGGTGACCGACATCCACAAGAGATCGAAGGCACGAACATTGCCGATCAACCCGAATGGGCCGTGAATCGCTACTGCATAGATCAGGTAAATGGAGGGTGGCTTTTGATCCCATGCATCGACGTAGGGGAAGCCGCCGTCGGAGATGGTCTTCCCGATCGTCGAGAAGATCGCGGTATCCGACCAGAATGGCAGGATCATGGTCGGCAGGCCGATGGCCAGAACCGCCAGGACCGTGGCCGCGTAGGGAAAGATTCGGGCAATAGTGCGGACCGCCAGGCTCGGACCATTGGCGGCTGGTACGGAGTGCCGGCGTATGCTGGTGGCCGAAGCATTCGACGGGGTCGAAGTTGACATCGCTAACGCCAATCAGTCGATAGAACGACGTGAGGCTATCAGATTGCGGCGTAGCCTGCATCATTTTGTTACGATCGCAGTGGCGTTGCGGTCATCGTCGCAACGTTGCACGGCGCGTGCGGTAGTATTGACCGATAGCAACCAGATGTGAGGCCCACTCAATTCAATGCTCGTCGTTGCCGATCTCGGCGGTTCCAACACCGACCTGCTTCTTGCCGATGAAACGGGCGCGGTCGTGCGCTCCACCGTATGCGCGCCGCTGGCGCTGTCCGAGCGCCGTCCACTTTTGGACGAGTTACTCACCCCGCTGGGCGCGTCTGCCCACGAGATAACCGCGATCGTCGTCACAGGCGGGCGGCATCGACGGATTGGAGAGACGCTCGCCGGAACGCCGATCCGTCACGTCGATGAGATTGAGGCGATCGGCTTCGGCGGCCTCCTGGCGGCAGAAGTACCACGGGCGCTGGTGGTGAGCATGGGGACGGGGACGGCGTTCGTCTCGGCGGAGCCGGATCGGATCGCGCACGCCGCCGGGGTCGCGCTCGGCGGTGGGACGCTGCGCGGGCTGGCGAATCGGTTGCTCGGGACGGCGGACCACACGACGATCGCCGCGCTGGCCGAACAGGGGAATCCGCGCGGCGCCGATCTGACCGTCGCCGATATCGTCGACGGCGACGTCGGTATCCTGCCGGGCGATATGCCTGCCGCCTACTTCGCCCGCCTGCTGGACGGCGACCCGTCACCGTCGGATATCGCTGCCGGCATTCTCGATATGATCGGTCACATCGCCGCCCACATGGCGTTGCTCACCGCCCGCCTTCACGGCCACGATACGGTCGTGCTGGTTGGGCACATGCTGGAGTTTCCGGCCGTGGTGCGCGCCGCCCGTCGCTTTCAATACGCGCTGGGCGGCACCTTCATCGTTCCGCCGGAGCCGGGGTTTGCCGTGGCGCGGGGCGCGCTGGCGATCGCGACACGGACTGTTTGACAACGAAGGAGGTGTGATGAACCGCATCATCGGTCCTGCCGTGATGGTCTGACAGGGGACGGCGCCACCGTCAGTGTGGTCGGAACGACACCTACTGCTGGGAGGTGGGGAGGCCCGTCTCACAGTGGCCGAGCGAATGCAACAACCTCGGTCGTGGTCCGGATCCAGGGATGCGACACGCCCTGGTGAAGCTGGAAGCAGAAGTAACCGCCGCCTCCAGAGGTGCGGCGGTGAATCGGTCCCTCGTCCGGCGTAGCCTGAGACCCTCGGGAAAGAATCAAACGGAACCCTGCTCCTCCGCGTTGAAGTGGGCTTCAACCAGCGGAGGGGAGGGCCATCAGCAGGGCCACCGAGAACACAGGATTCATCTGCAATCAGTGCGGCGCTGCCGTCGCGTCACTCAAGAACGGCGGCTATCGCAACCACTGTCCGGCCTGTCTCTATTCCCGGCACCTTGATCTGCAGCCCGGCGATCGGGCGGCGAAGTGCCGGGGAATGATGGAGCCGATCATGTTGGATCACTCCTCGAAGAAGGGATGGATGATCGTCCATCGCTGCCTGCGATGTGGAGCAATCCGCCGCAATCGGCTGGCCGACGATCGGGAACAACCGGACGCGCTCGATGCGGTGATCCGGCTTGCCCGTCAGAGCGCGGGCGGGCCGGCATAGTTGTTGAGGCAGGTCTGCACCTGCCTCAACGGTTGCACCCGGCGCGACGCGATGAAAGCTCAGCGCGCATCGCCTGTGGGTCGAAGTCGGGCGTCGGTGGGCGGAGGTCGAGGCGTTCCAGTGTCTCGACGAGGATGCGGGTGACGGCGTAGTTGCGGTGCCACTTCTTGTCGGCGGGGATGATGTACCACGGCGCGTCGGCGGTGTTGCAGCGGGAGAGCGCCGCTTCATACGCCTGCTGATAGGCATCCCAGTACGAGCGTTCCTTCAGGTCGCCGGGGTTGAACTTCCAGTGCTTCGCCGGGTTGTCCAGCCGCGCGAGCAGCCGTTCCTTCTGTTCATCGTTGCTGATGTGGAGAAAGCACTTGATCACGATCGTGTGGTTTAACGTGAGAATGCGCTCAAAGGCGTTGATCTGCTCGTAGCGCGATTCCCAAACATCGCGCGGTACGAGGTTGTGGACGCGCACGACCAACACATCTTCATAGTGCGACCGGTTGAAGATACCAATCCGGCCGCGCTCCGGCGCATGTTGGTGGACACGCCAGAGGAAATCGTGCGCCAGCTCTCTCTCGGAGGGCGCTTTGAAGTTGGTCATCTCTGCACCGACGAGACTGATGCCGGAGGAAAGATGCTTGACCGTGCCGTCCTTGCCGGAGGTGTCCATCCCTTGCAGCACGAGCAACACGGCGAAGCGCCCGTCCGCGTAGAACAGCTCCTGCAGGTCGCGCAGGCGCTCGATGTCGGCGGACATCACCGCGGTGGCCTGGTCTTTGTCCTCGAAACCGCTCGTATCAGCGGTGGGGAATTGTGCCAGCGACACCTCTGACCCCGGCGGTATCCGCCACGCGTCTGCGCTCACGCTGCCTACCTCGGTTCTTGGATTCGCCCGCATGCCGTCCATGATCTGCCGGCCGCGGGTTAGGAACCACCTGCGGTGTGCGAACAGCGGCACAGACGGGCAGACCCGTGCCGGAACGACCGGGCGCGGGCCTGCGATACCGATGATGGTGGGTCGCGGGGTGGCGTGAGGCTACCGCAATTGACCGCGCACCGCACCCGCCGGGAACGGCGTGTTATGGACGTTCACATAGTACGCGGATGGATTCGCCGCGATCTGGGCGATCAGGGACGGCTCGACAGGAACGCAGCCCTGAGCGACCGATAGCCCGGGAATCAGCAGCGGTGTGAAGTGGACGACCACAGGACCGGCGACCCCACGCTCGCCCGCGTGGATGTGTGCCATGGTCGCGGTTTCGATCAAAGCGACGCCTATGCTGGCGCAGATCTCGCCCTCCGCCGCGTTGAGGGTAATCCGCGCGGCGCCGATGCCGTTCGGGTCGCCCGGTCCCGGCGCTTCCTCGCTCCCACGGAGGATTGCGATCAGCGTCTGGGATGCGGGCTGCGCGCTCGTCGCGGATGTCGTGATGGTCATCGCCGCCATGCCGACCACCACCGCCAGCGTCAGCAGGCTTAGCAAACGAATGCTCATGCGTTCCTTCTCTCCCTATCGGTCCATCACGGCGGGGAATGGACCTGTGGACCGGCATCGCGCCGGCCGGTTGCTTCTTCCTGCGATCGGAGATCTGGGGTAATCCGTCGTGTGATTGCTTGTCTTGGAGGCCACCTCCTGCCGTGTGTTCGTCCCTCCCAGGGGACGGTTCGGTCTTTGACCGACGTACCCGCCGTCACAGAGCGACGGTCACGCTCTTAACTACGCATCGTCTCCACCTGTGGATTGCACGCGACCTGTCATTTTCTGTGCAATCGTTGGCGAGAATATCGTCGCCGTCATCTGGATCGCTGGCTCACTTGCGGCGTTGATGCGGCTATGCGAGGATGCCCGGCACAACGCGGTTGTATCAATGACGATCCGATCGGACATGGCCGATCGACGCGCGGTGGTGGAGCAGATGACCAACGATGGACTGGCCGTCAACGTGGACCGCCTGGCCGCCCTGGTGGACGCCGCGCTGGCCGTTCATGGCGCCCGTCTGGACGACGCCCAGCGTAGGATCGTGCGCGAGCAGACGGAGCGGCTGCGCGGCGTGGCGGAACAACTGGACCGGCATCATGTGGCGAACGGGGATGAACCGGACTTTTCGTTTCGGGCGATCGACCGGGTAGATGTCGCATGACCGTACCCGCCGACACGCTTGCAACTGCCTCGATCAACGAGCTCGGCGCGATGATCCGCCGAGGTGATGTCACACCATCGGTCCTCGCCCGCCACACGCTCGATCTGCTGGATACCCAGGGACGAACGCTGAACGCCGTGGTGACGCTGACGCCGGAGCGGGCAATGCGCGAGGCGGCGCGCGCCGAGACTGAGCTTGCCGCCGGGCACGACCGCGGGCCGTTGCACGGCATTCCTTACGGTGCGAAGGATCTGCTCGCCACGGCGGGCATCCCGACGACCTGGGGGGCGGCGCCGTATCGCGATCAGGTGTTCGACTACGATGCCGCCGTCGTCGAGCGGTTGGAGCGGGCGGGGGCCGTGCTCGTCGCCAAGCTGGCGATGGTCGAATTGGCGGGCGGCATGGGCTACGAACAGCCAGACGCCTCGCTCACCGGCCCAGGCCGCAACCCCTGGAACCCGGATGCCTGGAGCGGCGGCTCCTCCTCCGGCTCCGGTTCGGCGGTCGGCGGGCGGCTGGTGCCGTTCGCGATCGGCTCGGAGACGCAGGGGTCGATCGTCACACCGTCGGCGTTCTGTGGCGTCAGCGGTCTGCGACCGACCTATGGCCGTGTTTCCCGCTACGGCGCGATGGCCCTCTGCTGGACGATGGACAAGCTCGGCCCGATGTGCCGCATGGCCGAGGACTGCGGCCTCGTCCTCGCCGCGATCGCCGGGCGCGACCCGCGCGACGCGACCAGCGCCGACCGCCGGTTCACCTATCCATCGAACTCGGCGCCGCGACGGTCGTTTCGTCTTGGTGTCCTTGCCGGCGCCGGAGATGAGGTGCAGCCGGAGGTTGCTGCTAACTTTCGTGCGTCGCTCGACATCCTGCGCGATGATGCAATCGTAGAGGAGGTGATGCTGCCGGACCTGCCCTACAGCGCGGTCTCCGGCATCATCATTCCCGCCGAGGCGTCGAGCGCCTTCGACGAGTTGATCGCCTCCGGCGGTATCGCCGATCTCACCGCGCCGGAGGACCGGGTCAAGCCGTA
The DNA here is from genome assembly GCA_050184225.1 of Dehalococcoidia bacterium. GTDB lineage: Bacteria > Chloroflexota > Dehalococcoidia > CAUJGQ01 > CAUJGQ01 > JBFXAN01. Next base: position 45,540 of record JBFXAN010000021.1, read on the forward strand.
CAGTTACGAGGCGATCTCGGCGAAGGATTACTTGCGCGCGATGCGGCTCCGCCGCCAGATCGCGCAGTCGCTCGACGAATGGATCGCGCCGTATGACGCGATCGTCTCACCGGCGCTGAACGTGGTCGCTACGCCGATCGATCAGCCGTTTGGCATGCAGCTGCGCCGCCGTTGGATCCCACTTACCGCCGCCGCCAACCTGGCAGGGTTGCCCGCGATCACGGTACCGAACGGCTTCGGCGAGCGCGGTCTACCGACCTCGCTCCAGTTCACCGGCCGCGTCTGGACCGAAGCGCGCATCCTCGCGGCCGCGTCGGCCTACCAATCGAGGACCGACTGGCACCGGCGCGTTCCGCCGGCTGCACTCACCGTGTAGATTTGCAGTCGCGATACGATGTGCCGCGATCTCCGGGTTTGACCCAGCCCGGGACGGTACAATAGATGCGGCTGGAATCTGCGACGACGCGCCGGCGCCGGACGGGTGGTCGCCGGCATAGGACGGGGGGTCGGGATATGACGGACGGACCGGCAATCCTGGGAGGGCAGACGAGTCGTGCCTTCGCCACGGCAGTGGCGGCGCAGATCGGCGTGCCGCTGCTCGAATCCGAGACGCTGCGCTTCTCAGAGGGCAACACCTCCGTGCGCATCCTGGAAAACGTGCGTGGCCGGCATGTATTCATCGTCCAGTCGGTCAGCTATCCCGTGAACGACAGCTTTATGGAACTGCTCTTCTGGATCGACGCCGCCCGACGCGCCTCTGCCGCCGAGGTGACCGCCGTCATTCCGTTCTTCGCCTACGCCAAGGGCGACAAGAAGGATGAGCCACGGGTTTCGATCCGCGCCCGCGTCTGCGCCGATGCGCTGGAGGCGGCCGGCGTGCAGCGTGTTCTCTGCATGGACCTGCACGCTCCCCAGATCCAGGGCTTCTTCCGCGTACCGGTCGATCACCTTTACGCGATCGGGCCCCAGTGCGAGGACATGCGACAGCTCGAGCTTCGCGCGCCGATCCTGGTGTCGTGTGATGCCGGCTTTGCCAAGAGCGCGATCCGCTATGCCGAACAGTTGCAGTGGCCGCTGGTGATCGGCGAAAAGATCCGGGACGGCCACCGGGAGCGCATTGCCCAGGTGACGCTGTTCGGCCCCGATGTCGCCGGTCGGGACGCCGTGATCGTCGACGACTTTACGGCCTCGGGCGGCACGCTGGTAGCGGTGGCGGCCACGCTCCGCGATCAAGGCGCCCGCTCGGTGCGCGCCTACGTTACCCATGCCCCGCTCGGCCCCAGCGCGGCGGCGCTGCTCGACGGCTCCGCGATCGAAGAACTCGTCGCCACGGACACGGTGGAGCAACTAGAAGGGCCGCCGCCGCGGCGGTTCCGACGCATCACCGTCGCGCCGCTCTTTGCCCGCGCGATCGAGGCGATTCAGCATCAGCGCAGCATCAGCACCCTGTTTGCCGCCACCGGCCACGCGGGCATCGAGGCCGAAGTCGCGACGGCCACCATGTCATCCTGAACGAAGTGAAGGATCTCGGACGCAGCTCAACCTCCGAGATCCTTCACTTCGTTCAGGATGACATGGTGCCTGGCGATCCGCTCAGTCATGCACACGTCCGTTGGGCACATGTCCGTTTGGGCTGACCTGTCCAATCGCCTCGAACAAGCCACGATGCCCAGGCAGGATCTCGTCGACGATGCCGTACGCGACCGCCTCCTCGGCGGACATGAAGTAATCGCGATTCGAGTCGCGCTTGACCTTCTCGAACGGCTGGCCCGTGTGATCGGCAAGAATCTGGATCAGCCGATTGATCAGATCGAGCGTGCGCCGCATGTGGATCTCCATGTCCGGCGTCGCGCCCTGGAAACCACCGGAGCCTTGATGGATCATCACCTCACCGTTGGGCAGGATGTAGCGCTTGCCCCTGGTGCCCGCCGCGAGCAGCACCGAGGCCATGCTCGATGCGTTCAGACAGATCGTGGTGATGTCCGCCTTGACGTGCTGCATCACGTCATACATCACCAGGCCGGCGGCAACGTCTCCGCCGGGGCTGTTGATGTAGATCTGGATGTCCCGGTCCGGGTCGTCACCCGAGAGGTACAGGAGTTGAGCGACAAAGAGGTTGGCAACGTCGTCGTTGATCGGCGTGCCGAGGTAGACAATCCGCTCCTTGAAGAGGCGGGAATAGACATCCCAGGCGCGCTCGGTCAGCCCTTCGCGCTCGATGATCGTCGGGTTCGGAATCTGTGTCATCGTTCTCGTTCCTTCCTCACTGCCGTCGCGCGACAGACATGGACACCGCCGCCTGAGCGCCCGCGAGGCCGGCGGCCTTGTCCCGGTGTCCTGTCTTCAGCGTGCCAGCCCGAAGCCAGGTGGGCTTGCACCTCGCGCAATCATCTCGGCGAAAGGGAAAGTAGCCGTGCGCCCCAGTGAGGTGTCTATGAGATCTGCGCATCCAGGACGTCAAGGAACTGGCGAGGACTCAGGATGCGTACACTGTCGTACATGCCCATGGCTTGGAGCTTGCGGTCGCCGGTCACAAGGTAATCGGAGTGGGCACTCACGGCAGCAGCAAGTACGAGGTCGTCTTCCGGATGCGTCGCAACACCCGTGACCGTCTCAGTCAGCGGCGTCACGACAGCTTCACGACGCAGAAGCGCAATGTTGTTTGCCCGCTGCCAGTGGGTGAGGCGCTCGGCGAAGTACGGCTTCTCCAGCGTCCGTTCTGTCTCGCCGATGAGCGGGTCGGAGACGATCAACGTGAAGGCGCCCGCACGCCAGCGTTGAAGCAGTTGACCAGGCGGACCCTGCGGCCGAACAAAGCCGGAGGCGAGGACATTGGCGTCAAAGGTGGCGCGTGTCACTTAACGCCCGTGGGTCGCTTTCCGCGGCGCCGGTTCTCCTCCCGCACTTCAGCGAGGGCGCGGGCCACCTCGCGCTCAATTTCTTCATCGGGCAGGTCTCGGAAGGCTGCCTGGGATTCGTCCAGCGCGCGGAAGCGCCGATCTCGTTCCGCTTCGAGGCGTTGCCAGCGCGCCAGATCCTGCGTCGAGACGATCGCCGCCACCGGCACGCCGCTCTTCTCTACGATCACCCGCGTGTTGCCCCGGAAGACGCTGTTGAGGAGCCGGCTCCACTGGGCCCGCACCTCGGTCGCTTTCATCGTTTGGGTGATTGGTTCTTGCTCGCGCATGTCCGATCGTTTCCTTTGGCTCGAAGGGTTGTTGTGTTCCGTACAGTATTGCACAAAACCGTACGCTTCTGCACGTACGGCCGATGTCCGGGGTAATGGTGGGCCAACCATGGATGTGCTGCATCGCCTGCGTCACCATCTGGTGCGTGGTCGCGTCTCCGGCGATCATGTGATATGAGGAACACTGATGCAGGATCTCGGCCCATACACGACCGAAGAGTTGCAGCGGATGCGTCGGCTGATCCGGGCCGCCGGGCTGGACGTGCAGGAATGGACGGCCAAGCTGCGGCGTTCGGCCGACTGGTTGCAGTCGCTCAGCCCCGGTCAGGCGGCGATCGTCGCGCAGCAAGCCGTCGCGATCGCGGCGGACCCGGACGACCTCGGTCCCGACCACCTGCTGGAGCAGGATCGGCGGGAGATGGCCGAGGTGCCGGAGGCGGACCGACAGGCATTCATCTCGCGTCAGATCATCCAGATTCGGCGCAATCACTTCACCGGCCCGCCCGATGAAGACTGATCCGCCGCCGGCGACGGCCGACTCGAATCTCGATACCGCAGCGTTGCAGTGAGTGGGGCACGCGATGAAGGTGCTTGTGATCGGCGCCAACGGCCAGCTTGGCAGCGAATTCCCGGCGGCGTGGCCGGAGGCTGAGGTGATCGGCCTCACCCGCGCCGACCTCGATGTGACCGACGCGGTTGCCGTGCCGCGCGTGATCGGCGACCTGCGGCCTGATGTCGTGATCAATACCGCCGCCTATCACAAGGTCGAGGTCTGCGAGCGCGATCCCGAGACGAGCTTCCGCGTCAACGCGACCGCCGCCCGCAACGTGGCGAGCGCGGCGCAGGCGGCGGGCGCTGCCGTCGTCTACATCAGTACGGACTACGTGTTCCCCGGCGATAGCGGCCATCCCTACGTCGAAGGCGACGCGCGCCGTCCGGTCAACGTCTACGGCGTTTCCAAGGCAGCGGGAGAGGATCTTGTTGCCCGCGCCTGCGAGCGACACTACATCATCCGCTCATCCGGCCTCTACGGCGTGCGCGGCGCGTCGGGGAAGGGAGGGAACTTCATCGAGACGATCCTCAAGCGGGCCGCCGAGACAGGCCGGCTCCAGGTCGTCACCGACCAGACGCTGTCGCCGACCTTTACCCACGACCTCGCCCGCGCGATCCGCACTGTCGTGCAGGAAGGACAGCCAGGCCGCTATCACATCACCAACCAGGGGGCCGTAACCTGGTTCGACTTCGCCTCGATGGCGGTCGGGTTCGCCGGTCTCGCTGGACGCACGACGATCGAACCGATCGCCAGCAACACGTGGGATCAGGTGTTGCAGCGGCCCGCCTATTCGGTGCTCAAGAATGCGTCGCTCGAGTCGCAGGGGATTCCGCTGCTCCGCTCGATCGACGAGGCGCTGGCCGCGTACGTCGGTATGCGGGCGGCCTGAGAGACCAACCGTGTGTCGAAGCGCGCGTGACGAGCGTCGTGGGCCAGCATCTGCCTGGACGATCGAAGCCCCTCGCCAGGACATCAAATCTCATCGAAGGAGCGATCAGACCAGATGAAGAGACGGCACAGCCTCGCACTCTCCGTGTTTTCGATGGTGGTAGTCCTCATACTCGGCGGGGCGTCCATTGCCCCGGCGACGGCGCTGGCGCAAGGGCCGGGATTCAATCCGGCCGGCGTTCCCGTCGGGGTGCTGCCGGTGAGCGGATCGAGCTGGAACTTTGATGCCACCGTGCCGGCGGGCGCCGGCCCCTGGACGTCGGTGTCGGTGACGAACGGGGCGTGCAACCGGCCATCGATGCCGGGCACCGCGCAGGCGGGGCTGATCATCTTCAATGCGCCGCTGGAAGCGACGCCAACGGCGATTGGTGTCTCCGCCTATCAGGGCAGTCTGACCGCCGTGCAGGGGAGCAGCGCGACGGGGCATGTGCGCGTGGTTACCCCCAGCACCTTAAACCCGCTCACCCAGGTTGATGTCACGATCTTCGGCCTGGAGGACATGGCACAAGGCAACAACTTCTGGGTGTGTCTGGAAGGTGCGACGAGCGGCGGGCTCCAGCAGACGATCGCCGCCGATATTCAGCAGATCCAGTCACGAACGTTCGACATCCCCAACTTCGGCAGCATGCAGTTCCAGATCTTCAACGTGGTCAGCACCGTTGGCCCGGACGGCAGCACCTTCATTGCCCTGGCGGGATACCGTTCGCCCTCGGCGGACGGCGCGCCGATGTGGATCTTCTTTTTCAACGGCGAAACCTATCTCGGTACGGACACACTCCTTCCGAGCCTCGGTCTCAACCTCGCCGGCAGCCCCGCGCCGGGACAGATCAACGTCACCTATTCAAACTACGCGTCGAATGACCCGTTGTGCTGTCCGAGCCTGCCGCCGGTGACCCTCACATATACCTGGAACGGCTCGGCCGTCACCCCCAACGGCACCCCGCCCGGCCACTAATTGCATCGATTACAAAGGGGGCCGCTGCCGAAGAAGAGCAGCGGCCCTCGACCACGTGCATTATATCGCCGCCAGCGCCGCGAGCACCGCCGCCCGGTCGCCGGCTAGCATCGCCGCCGGCAACCGCAGGCGGGGGAAGACCTCGCTCTCGATCACGCCGCTCTCGTTCGGTTGCAATGGGACGTACACGCCGTCGCGCAGACGAAACCAGTCGATCCGTTGTTCGAACACCTGCCAGGCGATGTACTCGAGGACGCCCGCCGATAGGCATCCATCTTGTCGTGCAGGTCGTAGCTGGCGCTGCTCGCCGCCACCTCGATGATTAACTCCGGCGCACCGAAGATATATCTCTCGTCATCGATCCGGGCGTTTCCCGGCGGATCGACCCGAAAGAGCAATCCGTCCGGTTGCACCTCGCTCGTCTCGCTCAGCAGGATCGTTGCATCAACGCCCGCTTCTACTCCTGGTGTCGCTGCCGCGTACACTTGAATCCACATCACGACGATCCCTTGCGGCCGACTGTGCTGAACAAAGTGCGTGGGTGAAGCCACGTAGACGACCCCCTCGACCAGATTCGCTTTCTTGATATCCGGCCGAGCACAGTATCGCCGGTGGAACTCCGTCCGCGTCAGCCGGTCGCCCGACTCCAACGGCACATCGGCATGCGTTGTCGTCGCCATCACCGATCCTCCGGTTCACTTTCGTTTAGTCTACCCAGCGTTACCGAACGCTGCACAGACAGATGAGCCACCGGCACGACGCGGCGTCCCTGGGAGCGCGGGCATCCTGCCCGCCACGACCTTCGACCCAATGGCGGGTAGGATGCCCGCGCTCCCAGGGACGGTTCACTGCTCCATAACGCAGTCAGTAACCGTCTTCGGAGAAGCCGTGTCTCGATCTCGCCGTGGTTGATGTGCCGGTGGACACTCCTTGGCTGTGCCCCAGGGAACAGCGCCGCGCGGGGCCGGATGCCATCCTAAGGACACACCGGACGGGCACCGGCCCGCCGCACACATCACACACGGAGGCCCACCATGTTCTTCCCGTACTTCAACCTGACCAAGATCAACGTCGCCAACCTCAGCCAGAGCAACACTGCCGTTGGGCAAAACATCGCCGTCGGCTCGCTCGGCGCCAATCAGACCCTCGCCCAGGTCCAGTCCAACAGCGCCGCCATCAACCAGGCCTAAGCCTGCCACACGCCCCGACCGCCGGCCGGCATCCCATTTTGGGGAGCCGGCCGGTTCTGTCCGGCGGATCTCTGTCAGCCCGTGAAGTTCGCTGGTCCCCTCGTCATCGGACGTCGCGTGACCTGGGACCGGCAAGGAGCGTTCTCATGAAACGCGCGCAACTCGCCATCGGCCTCGTGCTATTCACCGCTTTCACGCTCGCCGGATGTACCTGGAGCGTCCTTGCCGATGAGGCCGCCACCGGCCAGGGGGCTGCATCCACGCCCGATATCTCTCTCGAGTGGACCGATTCCGAGACGCTCGCCATCACCGCGCCCGGCTACACTCCCGGCGAGACGGTCATGGTCGCCCTCGAGGTGACGCGGGAAGTGAGTAGCGGCGGCAGCACCAGCCGGAGCAGCCAGCAATCGGCGACCACGGTCAGCGCCGGTGCGGATGGCGTCCTCAGTCACTCAATCACCATCCGCGCTCAGCCGGGAACCTTGATTCGCGTCACCGTGACCGATCAGAACGGTGGAACCCGGACGGCCGAAACCTCGGTCGCGTAGTTCGGGCGCGCGGCAGTCGTGGCGGCGCGGTACGATGCGCATGGGAGGATGTCTCATGACGCTCCAGCACCGCCCCGACGATGAACGCTTGATCGGTGACGCCGACCGCGCGGCGGCCGAGGCACAACTCCGCGAGGCGTGTGTCGACGGCCGCCTCACGCTGGCCGAGTTCTCCGACCGCATGGATGCCGCCCTGATCGCCCGAACGGCGGGACAACTCCGCGCCGCCACCCGCGACCTACCGGCTGTACCGATCGCAGCTCGGTCCGCGCCAATCAGCGCGATCCGGGCTGTCCTTGGCGAGAAGAAGCGAACGGGACGCTGGCGTGCCGAAGGCGCCCTTGATGTCGTCGCCGTCATGGGGAGCTGTGCGATCGACCTGCGCAACGCCGAGATTATCGGCGACGAGCTGATCCTCAACGTCCGCTCGGTGATGGCCGAGGTGAAGATCTATGTCCCGGCCGGCGTGCCGATCGTGATGGAAGAAACCACCATTCTCGGCAGCAGCAAAGACCTCCGCGCCGACGACCCCACACCACTGCACGCCCCCATGATTCGCATCCGGGGATACGGCGTGATGAGCAACGTCGAGGTCACCCATGAAGGCCCTCGCCCGCACTGATCAGCGCAACAATCGGCGGCCCGTCACGTGACCGTCGCGGCATGGTCACGCGCACCCACTACCCTTCTGGTCGTGATGCCGCCGATCACACCTTCATCGAACCTGTCCGCCCTGCTTTGCTCGATGGCGAGGGACTGCGATGTGTCTGGTCACCGCACATCGTTTCTCCTGTGACCGCCGGTCGCTTTCGGGCGGCCTCCTCCTCTACGGCGCGGCAGTCTAGGATATGCAGGTGAAACCCTCGATCGTGGACACCCCCACCCCGGTCAGTGCGACCGGGGCGGCGCGATGGCGCCCGCGCATCTTCTACGGCTGGCTAATCGTCGGCTCCGGCATGGTGATCCAGGCAATGGTGAACCTGCTGCTGGGCAGCGCATTCGGCAGCTACGTCGCCGTGCTCCAGCAGGATTACGGCTGGAGCAAGACCACGTTCTCTGGCGCCTATGCGATGCAGCAGATCGAGAGCGGCCTGCTCGGTCCGATCCAGGGGACGCTGATCGACCGCTTTGGACCGCGGGCGACGATGCGGGTGGGCGTCACCCTGTTCGGCCTCGGCTTCTTCGTCTTCAGCCGGATGGACTCGATCCTCACCTTCTACCTCGCCTTCGTCATGATCGCCGTCGGCAGCAGCCTGAGCGGCTACTTCCCGATCACCGTCACCGTCGTCAACTGGTTCGTACGACGGCGGGCGACGGCGCTCGGCCTCGTCTCCTCCGGCATGGCGATCGGCGGCCTGCTCGCGCCGCTCGTCGCCTGGTCGCTCTCCACCCACGGGTGGCGTGCCACCGCCTTCGTCTCCGGCGTGGTGATCATGGCGATCGGTTACCCGATCACCGGCGTGATGCGGCACACACCTGAGGCCTACGGCTACAAGCCCGACGGCGACACGCCCGCCGATCCCTCCGGCAAGCCGGCCCAGACATCAACCAAGCTGGACAAGGAATCGCCCAACTTCACCGCCCGACAGGCGCTCCGCACCCGTGCGTTCTGGTTCATCGCCCTCGGCCACGCCTCGGCGTTGCTTGTCGTCGCCGCGGTTAACGTCCACCTCGTCTCATTTCTCAAGGAAGGCAAGGGCTACTCGGTGACAGAAGGCGCGGCCGTCTTCGCGCTGCTCACCGGGGCGAGCCTCGTCGGTCAGATCGGTGGTGGCCTTCTCGGCGACCGCTTCAACAAGCGCAAGGTGGTGATCCTCTGCATGCTCGGTCACGCCGTCGCGTTGCTGCTGCTGGCGTACTCGGTGACGGTCTGGATGGTCGTGCTCTTCGCCCTGATCCAGGGCCTCGCCTGGGGCACGCGCGGACCGTTGATGGCGGCGATCCGCGCCGACTACTTCGGCCGGGCCGCCTTCGGCGCGATCAGCGGCTACGCCTCACTCGTGATCACCCTCGGCACGATCAGCGGTCCGATGCTCGCCGCCATCCTTGCCGACCAACTGGGCGACTACCGCGTCGGCTTCACCGTGCTCGCCCTGCTTGCTGGCCTCGGCTCGATCTTCTGGATCCTCGCCAAACCGCCACACCCGCCCCGCCAGGACCAGCCGGCGCCGGTCACGGCATAGCCCCACCCTGGAAGCGCGGGCTTCCAGCCCGCCTTGTGACGCGCCGCACATGTGGCCAAGATGGCCGCGCTCCCAGGATGTGGTTCAACCTGCCAGTGATGCATACGCCGCCGCGACGATGCCGGCGCCGCGGGTGTCGCCGAGCGTACCCTCTCCCATCTTGTTCATCACGTAGGCGACCGTCATCCGCGCGTCGAGGTCGACCACGATCAGCGAGCCACCCCAGCCGCCCCAGAAGCAGGAGCGTTCGCTCGGGCTGATCGGCATCTCAGGACTGCTCAAGCCGTAGCCCATGCCGAACCGGATCGGAACACCCAGCACCAGATCGGTGCCCTCCGCCTGCTGCTCGAACACCGCCGCGCAGCCGTCCGCCGACAGGAACCGCCGTCCGCGCACCTCGCCGCCGCAGGCCAACACCGACTGAACCGTCGCCACCGAACGCGCGTTGCCGTGTCCGTTCGCCGCCGGGATCTCCGCCCGCCGCCAGTCCTCGGTCCAGGCGACCGCCGCGTCGAGCAACGGGTTGGTCAGCGTCTTCATCGCCACGCTCGCCGGGTCGGCCTCGCCCAGCGGCAGCGGCGGCGGCGGGATCACGTTGGCGACCCGGCCGAATTCCGAGGAAGCGAGGCCGATGTGAAAGTCGGCGCCGAGCGGCCCGGCCAGTTCCGCCGCGAAGAACTGCCCCACCGTCTGCCCGATTGCCCGGCGGATCACCTCGCCCACCAGATACCCCTGGCTGACCGCGTGATAGCCGGAGGCGCTGCCCGGCTCCCACCACGGCGCCTGTGCGGCCAGCAGCGAGGTCGCCCGCTCCCAGTCATAGAGCGTCTCGACCGTGATCGGCTCCTGCCAGCCGGAGAGTCCCGACGTGTGTCCCAGCAGGTGCCGTACCTCGACGCGCTCCTTGCCACCGGCGGCAAACTCCGGCCAGTAGCGGGCGACCGGCGCGTGCAAGTCGATCGCGCCACGATCGGCGAGCATCAGCGCGCACAGCGCCGTCATTGTTTTCGTCGTCGACCAGACATTCGTGATCGTGTCGCGTTCCCAGGGGATGCTCTGCGCCGCATCGACGTGACCGCCCCAGAGATCGACGACCAACTCCCCGTCGACTGTGACCGCCACCGACGCGCCGACATCCAACCCCTGCTGGAAGTTCTGCGCCATCGCAGCACCTACCGCCGCGAAACGCTCATCACAGGCGCCTTGAATCTCGGTCATCACACGCTCCTCCTTGGCAACGAACTCGGCAACCGTCAAGGGCCGAAGTATATCAGCGGCGGCGGCGTCACTGTACCGCCGGCGACCCGTCGGCTGTGCCGCAGGGAACAGCAAGGGTGGTCCGAAGACGGCATCCTAAAGACACAGCAGGCGGGCACCGAACCCGCCGCACACATCACTGAGGAGGCCCATCATGTTCTTCCCGTACTTCAACCTGACCAAAGTGAACGTTGCCAACCTGACCCAGACGAACAACGCGGTCGGTCAGAACATCGCCGTCGGCTCGCTCGGCGTCAACCAGACGCTCGTCCAGGTCCAGTCCAACAGCGCCGCCATCAACCAGGCGTAAGTTCATACAGCCGTGAAGCGCCAGGGCCGGCATCCGAAAGAGGAGCACCGGCCCTGGCGCCCGGTGTCACAGTTGCCAGAATGCGGACACCGGACGCCGGCGCTGCGGCCGATACTTGAATCGAACCGGTCCTTTGCCGGTAAGGAGTGAAGGATATGGTCGCCGAATATCGCCGTGAGCCCTTCGGCGGAGTCGCCCTCATCCCAAGCCGTTCGGATTCCTCGAATGCCGATCTGCGCTGCTGCTGGGCCTGCCGCACGACCTGGCCCCGCGCCGCCATGCATTGGCGCAGCCGCGCCCACGGTCCACGCTGGAACCCCCGCCAGCTCCGCGTCCTCTGCTGCCCCGACTGCCTTCCTCAAGCTGCTTGACCGGCTAACGCCTCCCCTACCTTCGATCGCTCGCACGAAGAATCTGGTTCTTGATCATGGCGCGGGCGATATCATCAAGCACCGTCGCCACCAGTGCCGGATCGCCGTCTTCCAACGCGGCCTCTAGGTAGGCGATCACATCCTCCTCAGATTGAATATGGTCTGCCAAGTCCCAAGGACTCATTTGGGTCTTGGTCATCATCGTCTCCATCTGCGTGCGTCAGCGGTCCAGCCACATGTCGAGGCTGGTTTCGGTGTAGCTGCCATAGTTGGCGCTGTACTTGTAACTCTTCACCCACGGCTGCAGCGCGATGAATCCCGGTCCGATGAAGCCGGGGGCATAGTACATCCGCTCGTTCGCATACCGCTGGATATCCTTGACGAGCTTCAGCCGCTCGTCCTGGTTCACCGTCGCCCCCTCTTTATCGATCATCGCATCGAGTTGGGGGTCGTTGACGCCGCCGGCGTTGCGGCCGCTCTTCGAGTGCATATAGGCGAAGAGGAAGTCATGCGGGTCGGTGAGCGGCGTCATCAGGCCGATATACATCCCCTCGAAGTGGCCGAAGACCGTGCCGTTCGAGACGATGTACTCGCGGTTGTAGTCCTGAATCGTGATCTGGGTGCGGATGCCGCCGTCCTTCAGCATCCCGGCGATCGCCTCCGCCCACTGATTGAAGCGCTCGCCGTAGGCGTTGTTCGTGTAGATGAAGCGAGTGTCGATGCCGTTCGGATAGCCCGCCGCCGACATTAGCGCCTTCGCCTCCGCCGGGTTCGGTTTGAACCACTTGCCCGCCTCACCGATCTCCGAACCCTTGGGGTCCAGCCGCCACTTCCCCATGTGCGCGGGAACCTGGTTATGCCAGTAACCCTGGCCGTTCCATGAGAGCTGGAGCATCGCGTCGCGGTCGAAGAGCACCGATGCCGCCTGCCGCAGCCGGGGATCGCGCCACATCGAGTCACCGCGCTGCTGGAAGGCGAGGTACGGGATCGTCCCCGGGATCGTCGTGATCCACTGCGCCTTGGGATTCGAGCGTTCGACCTCCGGCTTATCCTCGAAGGAGATGCCCTCCGCATCCAGCCGCTCCGCCTGGAACTGCGACTTCCCCTGCACATTCTCCGGCACGATCGCGATCGTCCGGCCATCGACATAGGGCCGTCCCTGGACGAAATAGTTCGGGTTCTTGCGAACCTTGATGTCGATGTCCGGCTGAAACGACTCGAACATGAACGGCCCGCTGCCGATGATCTGTTTCGTCGGATCGAGTGTGCCGGCGGTGATCTCCCGCGGCATGATCCAGAGGTACTGCGGGTTGGCGAACAGATTGAGGATCGGCCCGTACGGCTTGTCGAGTTTGAAGACCACCGTCTTCGCATCCGGCGTCTCGACACCAGTCACCAGCGGGTTGTCCGCTGTGCCAAAGACGGCCCGGTTCGTATTCTTCGGCTCCGCACGGAACCGTTCCAGCGTCAACCGCACATCCTCGCTCTCGACTGCGCGGCCGTCGACCGGTGCGACCTGGTGTAAGGTCGCGTTCGGTTGAAGCTTGACGACGAGCTGCGTGCCATCGCCCGGCT
>JBFXAN010000022.1:0-58218 GCA_050184225.1 Dehalococcoidia bacterium
CGGGCGATGCGATCTACATCATGGAGACGGCGTGGTGGCTGGCAGTGTTTCCGGGGGCGGCGATCACGCTGGTGGTGTTGGGGTTCAACCTGTTCGGCGATGCCCTGCGGGATGTGTTGGATCCGCGGCTGCGGGGGCGCTGACCTAACCCCCCGGCCCCCTTCCCTCGCAGGGAAGGGGGAGTCCTGGCGGGGCATGGTTGGAGTGGGAAAGGTACGGTATCGCCGAACGAGATACTGGCAGACCACGGTTGAGGTGTACTCCCCTTCCCTGCGAGGGAAGGGGGTCGGGGGGTTAGGTAACTAGTCAGTCAAGGGGGAAGACATGGCACAAAGCACGTTTTGGAATCGCACCTCGGCACGTCGAGGGATCGGGCGCCGGGCGGTGCTGCGGGGAGCAGCGGGAGCGAGCGGACTGGCAGCCGCCTTCGCGATCGCATGTGGCGGTGACAGCAGCGACGATGCCGGTGGCTCCACGTCCAGTGGCGACAGCGGTGCCGCCGCGACGACCGCCCAGGGAACACCCAACCCGGAGCTTGCCGGGGCGAAGCGGGGCGGCACCTACAACATCGACCAGAGCGACGAGCCGATCTCGATGGACAACCATCGCTCGGAGACGCCAGGGTCGGCGCAGGCTGCCAACCTCTCCTACAACCACCTGCTGCGGCGGTCCGAGGATTTTGTCAAGGATCCGGGCAAGATCTTCATCGACAGCGAGCTGGCCCAACAGTGGGAGCAGGTGGACAACCTCACCTACAAGTTCAACCTGGTGCAGAACGCCAAGTGGCACGACATCGCACCGGTGAATGGCCGGGCATTTAAGGCGGAGGATGTCAAGTACAGCCTCGAGCGAATGAAGGGCACCGACCCCGAGCTTCGCACCCGCTCGGCAATGGAGCCGATCGAGAAGATCGAGACACCGGACGACCATACGGTGATCATCAAGACGCGCGAGCCGTTCGCAGCGATGATCAATAACGTCGGCCACACCTGGAACATCATCATGGCGCCGGAGTTCGGCGAGACCCAGGAAGTCAACCGCAAGGCAATCGGCACCGGCGCATTCATCTTTAAGGAGTGGCAGCGGGGCGTGGCGTTGCGGTTCGACCGGAACCCGGAGTACTGGCGCCAGGGGCAGCCGTTCTTCGATCGGGTGATCATGCGGGTCGTGCCGGACCGGGCGGCGCGGGCGACGAACTTCCGCTCCGGCGAGACGGACATCTGGGGTGGCGCGCCGCCGACGGTTCCGTACGAGACGATCGACGAAATGAAGAAAGCCGTCCCGGACGTGCAAGAGATCCGGCGAGAAGGCTCGAACAACTCCGGCACCAAGGCCTACTTCAACACCGCGGCAGCGCCATTCAACGACAAGCGCGTCCGCCAGGCGTTCCTCTACGGCGCCGACTACGACGCAATGATCAAGATCTTTGGCGGCCTCGCCCAGCGCGCCGGTCCGATGCCGCTCGCCAGTATCTACGGGCTGAAGGAAGAGGACTTCCCCACGACGGACGTGGCCAAGGCGAAGCAACTGCTGGAGGCAGCGGGCTTCACCGCGTCCAATCCGCTCAAGGTGAAGACCTCGATCTCAGCGGAGTACTCCGGTCCCGCCGTCTCACAGATTCTCCAGCAGTTGATGAAGCCGGTCGGTGTCGAGGTCGAGATCAACCAGATGGAGAACGCTGCCTGGATCCAGCGTGTCTACCGCGCGGGTCAGGATTATCAGATGTCCTCACACGGTGACTGGTCGTGGGAAGATCCGGACCGGGGCATGTACAGCTACTTCCACTCAAAGGGAGTGGCGAATAATACCAAGTTCTCCAACCCGCAGGTCGACGCGCTGCTGGAGAAACAGCGGGGAGAGTTTGACGAAGAAGCCCGGAAGAAGACGGTACGCGAGATCCAATTGATGCTGATCGACGAGGCGCCGGATGTCTGGCTGGTCTCCACCGGCGGCATCGAGCTCTACCGCAACCGGTTGCACAACTACAAGCAGATGCAGATGGGGAACACCAACGGTTACCGCCAGTGGGAGTTCACCTGGTACGATCCGATTCCGAGTCGCTAGGAGGACGGCCCTCACCCCCCGGCCCCCTCTCCCGTCGGAACGGGAGAGGGGGAGATACTCGCAGACCCTGGTTGATTGAGGCTCCCCACGCCCGCTCCGACGGGAGAGGGGTCGGGGGTGAGGGCCGTACATCCGCATTCCTCGCACCGGCCCGCCATCGTTGTTAGGCTGGTCGTAGACCAGCCAGGGCGAGGAATAATCCCCAATGACCGACGCTTTGACGTTCAATCCGGCGACCTTCACCAACGCGCCGTTTGGTCTCCGTGTGGAGAAGCCGTGGGGCTACGAGTTGATCTTCACGCCGCCGGACAAGCCCTATACAGGGAAGATCCTCCATCTCAACGCGGGGAAGCGGATCAGCCTCCAGTACCACGACGAGAAGGCGGAGACGATCATGCTGCTGCACGGGCGTGGCGTGCTGCTCGCCGATAACGACCGCGGTCAGTTGGAAGAGATCGAGATGGAGCCGATGAAGGGATACAGCAACGTGCCCGGCCAGCGGCACCGCCTGATCGCGATCGACGACTGCGACTTCGTCGAGGCCTCGCTGCCGGAGATGGGCAATACGTACCGTCTGGAGGACGACAGCGGACGGACCACGGAAACGGCAGCAATGCGTGCGCGGGAACGGTACGGCTCGAATGACCGCCACGATTGACGTCCAGGACCTCCGCAAGCGGTACGGCGACGTGCAGGCGGTCGATGGCATCAGCTTCGCGGTCGAGCAGGGTGAAGTCTTCGGCATGTTGGGGCCGAACGGCGCGGGCAAAACGACGACGGTGGAAATCGTCGAGGGGTTGCGCCCGGCGGACAGCGGCCGCGTGACGGTGCTCGGGCGGGACATCGCGCAGCAGACGCAGGAAGTGAAGGAGCGGATCGGCGTGCAATTGCAGCAGCCGGCGCTGCTGCCGCGCCTGACCGTGGCGGAAATGCTGATGCTGTTCGCCAGCTTCTTTAGCCGGGCGCGGCCCGTCGATGAGCTCGTGCGGATGGTGGGATTGGAGGAGAGCCGCGACCGGCAGGCGGGGCAGCTTTCCGGCGGCCAGGCGCAGCGGCTATCGGTGGCGCTGGCGCTGGTAAACCGGCCGGAGATCATCTTCCTCGACGAGCCGACGACCGGCCTCGATCCGCAGGCACGCGCCAACCTCTGGGAGTTGATCGAGGCGATCCGCTCCGAGGGCACCACCGTGCTGCTGACAACGCACTACATGGAGGAGGCGGAGCGGCTCTGCGACCGCGTGGCGATCGTGGACCACGGGCAGATCGTGGCGCTGGAGTCGCCGCGCCGCCTGATCGAGGCGAACTTCAGCGAAACAGCGGTGATCTTCCGGATGCGGGCGGCGCCGGTGGCGGAACTGGAACGCCTCGCCGGCGTGCACCGGGCGGAGACAGACGGCGATGAGGTGACGCTGTACAGCGAGGATGTCCCGGCGACGATGGCGGACCTACTCACCTTCACACGCAACCGCGGCCAGCCGCTGGAGAACCTCTATGTGCGCGGCGCTACGCTTGAGGATGTCTTCCTCAGACTGACAGGTCGGCGGCTGCGAGAGTGAGATGAAGAGCCGATTTCTTGGTTCGTTTCTGCCGCTGACGCGGGCGTGGATGCTGGGCATCGTCCGCGACCGCTCGACCGTCTTCTGGATGTTTGCCTTCCCGATCCTGTTCGTCGTGCTCTTTGGGCTGGCCTTCGGGCAGGAGACGGTCGGCGGCTTCAAGGTCGGTCTGGTGGTCGATCGATCGACCGAGACAGGACAGGCGCTCGTACAGGCGTTCGAGAGCGTGCCGGCGCTGGAGGTTTCGACCGACGATCGGGAGTCGGAACTGGAGGCGCTGCGCGACGGGGACCGGTATGCCGTCGTCGTGACACAGTCGGGTGAGAACGTGGGCGGGGCTGGGCCGGAGACGGTGATGGTGTATTACGACCCATCGCGCGGCACGGCGGCGCAGGTGGTGCTGCCGATCGTGCAGCAGGTGGTCGGCAGTGTGAATCAGCAACTCTCTGGACAGCCGCCGACGCTGACGGTGCAGCAGGAGAGCGTTCGTTCGAGCGACCTTCGGTTCATTGACTTCTTCCTGCCGGGGGTGATCGGTTTCTCGATCATGCAGGCGGGGATGTTCGCGGCGATCCCGTTCGTCCAGTTACGGGTGACGAAGGTGCTGAAGCGATTCAGCGCCACGCCGGTGTCGCGCTGGTCGATCCTCGGCAGCCAGGGAGTGACGCGGCTGATCCTGGCGGTGGTGCAGACGATCGTCCTGCTCGTGGTCGGGCGACTGCTCTTCGACGTACACACCGGCAACAACCTGTTCGGCATGGCGGTGTTTGTGCTGCTCGGTGGGATGGCGTTCCTCTGCATGGGGCTGGCGGTGTCGGGGCTGGCAAAGACGGAGGAGTCGGTGCCGGCGCTGGTGCAGGCGGTGAGCTTCCCGATGATGTTTCTGGCCGGCGTCTTCTGGCCGATCGAGACCTTTCCCGAGGCCGTCCAGGTGATCTCGCGAGTGCTGCCGCTCACCTTTCTCGGCGACGGGCTGCGGCAGGTGATGGTCGGCGGCGCGGCGCTGTATCCGTTGTGGGTCGACTTCCTGGCGCTGCTCGCCTGGACGGCGGTGTCAGCGGTGCTGGCCGTGCGGCTGTTTCGATGGGAGTAAAGGGGAATGCCCGCGAGAACGCAGAGGGAGCCTACGCGGGGCGCCTGAACCACTGGCTGCGACACGAGGTCGGGGCGGAGGAACCGCGCCGGGTCGTATCGCGCAGCAATGACCGCGTGCTCGTCTCCAAGTTCGCCGCCGGATTCGCGGAACACCTCCGCGAGTCGCTTGATCACCGCGCAGACCTGTTCGATCCTGGCGCCGTGGCGACCGCATACGCGCGGCAAGTGGCACGCGCGCCCGACATACCGAAGGTTGAGGTCTGGCGATTGGCGATGAGCGAAATGCTGGCAGATCGCAACGGCACGTATCCCCTCTCGCCGGCGCAGCAGGCCGAGGTGCAGGCCGGCGTCGACTCCGTCGCGGCCGTGCTGGCGTCGGTTATCTGGAGCGCACCCACGGCGGGCGAGCCTTTCCGGCCGCAGACCGGCGAACGCGAGGCATACCGCGATGCGCTCGCCCGGCTCGGCAGCACCGCCGGTCCCTTCACGCGCCGGTACGGCGTCTTCGACGGGGCGCAGGTCGTGAACCATTGTCCCGGCGCTCCCTATGCACGAATGCTGCTGGCGCTCGGTTGGCTTGTCTGCACCGGGACCGAGCCACCAGCACTCGATGATGCCGAACATCTCACTCCATCACAATGAGACGATGCCGTCGCCAACCGTCCGCAGCCGTTCGAGCACGAATGGGTCATGGCCGGGGACGATCAGGTCCGGTGCATCTGCAAATTCGCGGATGCGCTGAAACGCCCGATAGGTGCCGGGAATGTCGTGTAGCGTGAGGAAAGGCAGATCTTCCGCCAGGTTGCGGTAGTAGTGCGAGGCGTCCGAGGTCAGCACCGCCCGACCGCGCTCGGTGGCGACCGTGACGATCTGCATACCAGCGGTGTGGCCACCCACCCAGTGGGCGCGGATGCCCGGCGCGATCTCCTGCTCGCCCTCGACGAAGTGGACCCGTCCCTCGTAGTTGTAGCGGACGAAAGCAGCGATATCCTCGACCTCGATCGAGCGGCGAAAGGCGGGGCGTGAGGCGTAGCGGCCTGTGTAGAACGCCATCTCCGCCGCCTGGATATGGAAGGTCGCGCGAGGAAAGAGCGCGTGGTTGCCGGTGTGGTCGTAGTGGAAGTGGGTGATGATCACGTCCTCTATACCGGCACAGTCGATGCCGATCTGTGCCAGACCGATGTCGGGAGCGCGGAGAAACTGCCGTCCGCGTCGGGTGCCCACCGCCTCCGTGAAGCCGAGGTCGACCACGACGGTACGGTCGCCGTTCGTGATTGCCCAGACGAAGTAATCCATGCCGATCGGTTCATTCTTGGTATCCCCGTAGAAGACTTCCGATGTGGTTGTCTCACGATGGGCATACCGAACGGCATAGACCTGGTAGACGTCTGGCGACATGGTGGCTCCTCGATCGTCGTGGTACAGTCGGGCGGAACATGACCCCGCGAGCGCATCATCCGCGCAGGAGGATCTGATGACAACTCCCCCAGCCCGACCATCGCCACTCAACGCGGTGCGCGATGTCGTGCCGAAGCTTGTGGAACTAACTGAGACGGTCGTCTTCGGCGATGTCTGGGAGCGGCCCGAACTCTCGAAGCGCGACCGCAGCCTGATCACGGTCGCCGTGCTCACGGCAATGTACCGCACCGATCAGCTACGGGGCCACATCGGCCGCGCCCTCGACAACGGTGTCACCCGCGAGGAGATCGGCGAGGTGATCACACACATGGCCTTCTACGCCGGCTGGCCGACGGCGGTGAACGCGGCCAATGTGGCAAAGCAGGTCTTCGAAGAACGCGGCTAGAGAGCAGTGAACCGCAAAGACGCAGAGGACGCAAGGGACACCAAGTTCAGATGAGTGATGTGAACGCAAGTTCAGATTCGCCCCCCACAAATCCTTTGCGTCCTCTGCGTCTTTGCGGTTCATCTCCCTCGTAGAAGGAGGGGAGCATGAGGGTCGGCTTTATCGGGTTGGGGACGATGGGCCGGCACATGGCCCGGCATCTGCAAGAGGCGGGCCATTCGCTGGTCGTGAACGACATTCGCCGCGAAGCCGCCGCGCCGCACATCGAGGCCGGCGCCGTTTGGGCGGACAGCCCGCTCCAGGTGGCGGAGGCGTCGGATGTCGTCTTCACCTCGCTGCCCGGTCCGGTCGAGATGGAGGTCGTCGCCCTCGGCGAGGAGGGTCTGATCCAAGGCATGCGTCCCGGCACGGTCTACTTCGACCTGACGACGAACTCGCCGGCGCTCGAACGTCGGGTCCACGCCGAGTTCGCCGAACGGGGGATCCACATGCTCGACGCGCCGGTCAGCGGCGGGCCGCGCGGCGCCGAGACGCGGAAGCTGGCGCTGTGGGTCGGCGGCGACGAGGCGATCTTCAATCAGTACCTGCCGGTGCTCGACGCGATCGGCGACCAGCCGTACTACGTCGGGCCGATCGGCGCGGGCACCGTCGCCAAGCTCGTGCATAACTGTGCCGGCTACGCGATCCAGACCGCCCTCGCCGAGGTGTTCACGATGGGCGTCAAGGCCGGCGTCGAGCCGCTCGCGCTGTTCCAGGCGGTGCGGCAGGGCGCGCTCGGCCGGCGGCGCACCTTCGACCGGTTGGTCGAGCAGTTCCTACCGGGCACGTACGAACCGGCGTCCTTCGCCCTGAAGCTCGCGCACAAAGACATGAGTCTGGCGACAGCGCTCGGTCGGGAGAACGGCGTGCCGATGCGACTCGCCAATATGGCGCTCGAAGAGATGACCGAGGCGCTCAACCGCGGCTGGGCCGAGCGTGACTCGCGCGTATCAATGCTGCTCCAGGAGGAGCGCGCGGGCGTCGAGATCCGCGTGCCGCCGGATCAATTGAAGGGGATCGTGGACTGAGCCGCACGCGCGACCAATTCGGGGAGGGGGATGGCATGCAGTTCGGCCTGTTCTATCTGATGCAGCGGGAGCCAACCTGGAGCGAGGCGGCGGTGTACGAAACCGACCTGGCGCAGATGACCGAGGCGGAGGCGCTCGGCTACGAGTCGGTCTGGATCGCCGAGCATCACTTCTCCAACTACGGTGTCTGTCCGGCACCGCCGGTGCTCGCCGCGCACATCGCCGCCAAGACCCAACACCTGCGCGTCGGCATGGGCGTCACGCTGCTGCCGCTGCACGACCCGGTGCTGGTGGCCGAGCAGCTGGCGGTGCTCGACGTGATCAGCGGCGGCCGCGTCGATGTGGGCATCGGCCGCGGCGGCACCGAGCGGGAGTATCAGGCCTTCGGCGCCGCCGAGTCGGAGAGCCGGGCGCGGGTCGAAGAGGGCATCGACCTGCTCCGTCGCTGCTGGAGCGGTGAGCCGGTCAGTTTTCACGGTCAGTTCCGGACACTGGAGAATATCCGTGTCGGTCCGCTGCCGGCACAGCGCCCGCACCCACCCCTGTACATCGCCGCCAACAGCCCCGACTCGAACCAGTTCGCTGCGCGCCAGGGCCTGCCCACACTCTCATCCTTCTTTGTGCCGGCGGCGGAGTTGCAGCGACGGCACGCGGCGTACCGTGAGACGGCCCTCGCGACCGAACACTCCCCCGAAGCGGTGGAAGACCTGATGTCCCGCGCGTGGGGCATGCGCGTCGTCCACGTCGCCGCCGACCACGCGATGGCGGTCCGGACCGTCGAGGCGCCGTTCATGTCCTACCAACGCCAGCTTGCGATGCGCCGCAACGACGGCGTCGGCGCCCGCCTGCCGGAGTCCTTCGACGCCTCGCTGCTTCGTCTCCGCCCCTTCAGCGACTATCTGGACGAGGGGTTAGCGGCGATCGGCGGTCCCGATGAGGTGGT
The DNA here is from genome assembly GCA_050184225.1 of Dehalococcoidia bacterium. Taxonomy (GTDB): domain Bacteria; phylum Chloroflexota; class Dehalococcoidia; order CAUJGQ01; family CAUJGQ01; genus JBFXAN01. Next base: position 8,530 of record JBFXAN010000022.1, read on the forward strand.
CGAATCCCTCGGCCGCTATCTGGAGGCGACCGGCTACCGCCGCGTATTGCTGCTGATGGCACTGCCCGGCCTCGCCGCCGCCGACGCCCTCCGGTCGATGGAACTCTTCGCGACCCGCGTGATGCCGCAACTGAGTGGACGTACCGCTGCCATCGGGGATCGGCACTCATATGGATGACAGCGTGGAAGTCAACGTCAGCGACCGCCGGATCATCGTCACTGGGCCGGCCCGTCCCAAGTACGATCTTGCTGAACTGGTGGCGCGGATCCCGAAAGGCTACCAGGCTACTGAGGTTGACCTCGGCCCGCCAGTCGGCAAGGAGGCGCTGAGTGACAGCTTGTGATCCCCTCCCTTGTGAGTTGAAATCTCGTGTGGTAGCGTCCACTGCATGACAAGCAATACTGTTCAGCAGCGAAGCGTCGTAGTCGTCGTTGTCTTGGAGGACCGCGCCGGCTAGCGCTTGGCTTCGTTCGAACACCAAGCCCCTGTCGGTAGAGCCGGCGGGGCTTTTGTTTGTGGGTTCCTGTCCGGTGATGCCGACGGACAAGGAGACCCGCCATGCATCACTCTCTGAACCTCGGATTCTTCATCCAGCCGGTCCACCCGCCGTCCCGCTCCTATGCGGACGTCCTCCGTGAGGACCGCGAAGCGGTGGTGCTCGCCGATCGACTCGGCTATCGCGAGGCCTTCATCGGCGAGCATCTCGTCGACTCCGCCGAGACGATCACCTCGAGCCTCGCCTTCATCGCGAGCCTCGCCGATGCGTGCCCTTCAATCACCTTCGGTACCGGCGTGCTGCCGCTCGCCAACTACCACCCGGCGATGGCGGCGGCGCAGGTTGCGATGGTCGACCACCTGGTGAACGGCCGGTTCGTGCTCGGGGTGGGGCCGGGTGTTCCCGCCGATGCAGAGGCGATCGACGACCTGGGCTCGGACCGCAACCGCAAGACCCAGGAGGCGCTCGACCACATGTGCCGGATCTGGAGCGACGCACCGCCGTACCGGATCGAGGGCGAGTTCTACCGGACCACGACGGAGCGCGCGTTCGATCCGACTATCGGACTGGGCATCGCCGTCCGCCCGCTACAAAAGCCGCATCCCCCCATCGCAATCACCTCGATCCGGCCGGATTCCCGGGGACCGCACACTGCAGGAGCCTGCGGCTGGACCGGGATCTCGGCGACCTACGTGGGCGCGCATGTGGTGCGGGCCCAGATCGAGACCTACCTGGAGGGCCGGCGGTCGGCGGGCCTGTCCGCCGACTCCTCCGGCTGGCGCGTGGCGCGCAGCGTCTTCGTGGCCGATGACGAGACGACGGCACGCCGCTATGCGTATCGCGAGGACGGCGCGCACGGATTCTACTTCCACGTGATGCGGGCCAAGCTCGCGAAGGCCGGCGCGCTCGACCTGATGCGCGACGATCCCGACCAGCCGGATGCCGAGCTCTCGCCGAGGCGGTGCGTCGAGCGTCTCGTGATCGCGGGAACCCCGGAGAGCGTCGCGGACCAGATTCTCGCATTCCGCAACGAGGTCGGCGCGTTCGGCACCCTGCTCTATACGGGCCACGACTGGACCGATCCAGCGCTCGCCCGGCGCTCGATGGAACTCATGGCGAAGGAGGTCTGGCCTCGGATCGATCGAGTCGTGCACGGGACCACACCGCGAACGAGTGGAACAGTCCATGCTGATTGATGCCTGGCCCGACCATTGCGTGCAGCCGACGCCCGTGAGCCGATACGACGCTGCGCTCGCTCGAATACCGCAGGCCGATGGAGCAGGCAAGTAGTCGCCCAGAGACTACGACCGCGCCGGCAGCCGGCTGATGTCGTCCGGATCGATCAGATCCGGAACGGTCCAGCCGTCGAGGTTGTACTCGGCCATGCAACCCTCGACGAACTCCTTCATCCGGCCGGCGAGGCCGGTCGCCTGGGCGATGCCGAGCGTGCTGATCCGCGTCTCTTCAGTCGAGCCGGACCAGTTGATCTCGTATAGCTCGCCGCGCCCGCCGAACTCCGTACCGATCGAGTCCCAAAGCAGCTTCATCAGCTTGACCCGCTGCTCCGCGTCGTAGGCGCCCGTGCCGCGGAGGTACGTGTCCAGGTAGGGGCGCAGTTCGGGGTTGTGGAAGTCCTTCGCGCTGGAGTTGAGGTAGATCAGGCCGCTGGTGACACTTTGCTCGATCAGGTTCTTGACGATCGGATAGAAGGTCGCGCCGAATGTCCAGAAGGCGGTGCCTGACTCCATGTTGGGCAACACCGCGCCGTTCACCCAGGGTTCGGCGTTGCGCGCCATCGCCTCCGACAGGCTCCAGAAGAGGTTGCGATAGGCGATCACCTCGCCGGTCCGCACCTGCTGACCCCGGTAGTCCTTGGTGCCGGTCGCTTCGAGCGCCTTCATCATCAGGCCGGCGATGAACTCGAGCTTGACGGCAAGGCGAGTGCAACCGTGGAGGAGCGCCCGCGGCAGGAAGCCGGTCTGCGGGAAGAAGTTGTTGGCGGCGTCGACGTCGCCGTAGACGAAGACATCCTCCCAGGGGATGAAAACGTTGTCCAGTACAAAGACGGCGTCGTTCTCGTCGAGCCGGCTGGAGAGCGGGTAGTCGAAGGGCGTACCCATCACGGCAGCGGCGTTCTCGTAGGAGGCGCGCGAGATCAGCTTCACGCCGGGCGCGTTCATCGGCACCATGAAGACGCAGGCGTACTGTCGGTCCTGCAACGGGATCAGCCCGTTGTGTGCGACAAAGGTGGCGTTGGTCAATGCCGAGCCGGTGGCGACGATCTTGGCGCCGCTGACGTAGATGCCGGCGTCCGTCTCCTTCGTCGCATGCACACAGACCTCGGCACGTTCATGGATCGGCCGGTCGCGGTCGACCGGCGGATGGATGATCGCGTGGTTCAGGAAGAGTACCCGCTCCTGTGACTTCTTGTACCAGGCGCGGGCGTTGGCATCGAACGGTTTGTAGAACGCGGCGTTCGCCCCGAGCGTGCCGAGGAACGCCGCCTTGTAGTCGGGCGCCCGCCCCAGAAAGCCGTAAGTGAGCCGCGCCCAGGCGGCGATCGCGTCGCGCCCGGCGAGTTGCTCCTCCCAGGTTTGGGGCACACGGAAGTAGCGGTGCGTGTAGCCGCCGGAGCCGGTGTCCGTCTCGGTCGTGAGCACATCCTTATATTTCGGATCGTGCAGCGCATCGTAGAGCCGGGCGATCATCCGGGCCGTGTTGCGGAATCCCGGATGCGTGGTGACGTCCGCGACGCGCTCGCCGTAGAGCCAGATCTCGCGCCCGTCGCGCAGGCTCTCCAGGTATTCGTCGCCGGTCATTGGGCGGGTTTGCGTCGCCGTTGCCGCCGCACTCTCGCTGGTCATCGCTGCGCCCCCTTCTTCCCTGCCCCGCTTGCGCTACAATCGTCCCGACACTCGTCCGAACCCGGAATTGAGTGCCGGGATCCTACGCGCGAGCGTGAACCGTGTCAAACGTGGCGGTGTTCGGTGTCAGGCGCTAGGTATCGTGGCCACGAATTACTCTTACACGTGATACCTTACACTTGACACCTGATCCAGGGGGTGAGACGTGACCACAACCACGATCGGTACCGATATCACCGACAGTGCGCTACGCAGCCTGGAACAGACGGCGGACCCCCGCCTGAAGCAGATCATGACCAGCCTGATCCGGCACCTGCACGACTTCGTTCGCGAGGTCGAACTGACCGAAGCGGAATGGTTCCAGGCGATCCAATTCCTCACGCGGGTTGGCCAGATGTGCGACGACCGCCGGCAGGAGTTCATCCTCCTCTCCGATACGCTCGGTGTGAGCATGCTGGTTGATGCGATCAACCACCGCGCAGAGGGAGAGGCCACTGAATCGACGGTCCTCGGTCCGTTTTACCGGCCGGAAGCCCGCGAGCTCCCCGCCGGCGCCTCGATCAGCCTGGACGGCCGGGGCGAGCCGGCCGTCGTCAGCGGCCGCGTGCGCTCCACCGATGGAACGCCGATCGCCAATGCGCTGCTCGACGTCTGGGAAGGAAACGAAGACGGGCTCTACGAACAGCAGGATCCCAACCAGCCGGACATGAACCTGCGTGGCCGATTCCGCACCGACGCCGAGGGCCGCTACACGATCGTCGCGATGAAGCCGGTCAGCTACCCCGTCCCTGACGACGGTCCGGTCGGCGAGATGCTACGGTCGATCGGTCGCCACCCCTACCGCCCGGCGCACATCCACTTCATCGTCTCGGCGGATGGCCACCTGCCGCTCACGACCCACCTCTTCGCGAAGGGCGACCCCTACCTCGGCTCCGACGCCGTCTTCGGCACCAAAGACTCTCTGATCGTCGACTTCGTTCGCAACGACTCAGTCGAGGAGGCTGCCAAACACGCCGTCCGAGCGCCGTTCTACACCGTGGAGTACGACTTCGTGCTGAAGCCGGCGTAGGGTGCTTACTCGCCATCTCTTTCGGCTGACTACGTTCGTTTGCGGCTACAGGGGCAAGGTGCGCACTCGACTACGATGCTCCTCGACCACAACCAGCGCACCGGCGGCAAGCGCTGACTCACTCTGCTGCAACGCCGTGACCACTATCGGGCCAAGGTGATCGGGCAGCACGTTCTGAGCACGAACCTGGACGACTCGCCTTGGCCCAATCCATGATCGTTCGGTCAGTGGCCCGTCCATCACCAACATTCGACCAATGTACAGCCGGCCAACCGTGCGATGTTAGCGTCGATTCCCACGCCGGCGAGAGATTCATGTCAATCACGAGCTTGATGCTCACGGGACGACCAGTGGCATCTCATGCTCCTCGAGCCGCCAAGCCGCGTAGGCCAGCGCCTGATCGATATCCTCAGATTCCAAGTACGGGTATGCCTGAAGAATTTCGTCACGGCTGCGCCCGACGGCGAGGAGGCCGACTATCGTACCCACAGTCACGCGCAAGCCACGAATACAGGGTTTCCCGCCCATCACATTGGGGTCGAGCGTGATTCGTTCAAAGCGTTGCATCGGTTTCCTCACATCGATGGCGGACTACTCGAACAAAGCGGCGAAGTCGATGGCAACGTCGGGAAGCGCGACCGGCCGGACGATGCCTTCAGTGATAACGGTCTGGTCGTAACCGCTGTCGGGTCGCCGGCGCCACGCCGTGAGGGTGCGCTCGTACGGATGAATCAACCAGATTTCGATGTCGCCCCTGCGCTGGTACTCGGCCAGTTTGTCGGTCAGGTCGAAGCCGCCGGTGGAACGGGACCAGACTTCGACCACCAGCGGCAGTGGTTCCGAGTACGCCTCAAGCTGATCGGGATGGCCGCGCTTCGGCTCGAAGGCAGCGCGGGGGATAACGAACACATCAGGGATGAAATAGCTGCGCGTTGGACGGCGAAGGTGTCCCGCGTTGGAACGCACCCGGTACTCCCGCCGGTCAAGCTGATTTGCCAGCATGACCGCAAGATCGAAGGCAACATCGTTGTGCTCGAAGGTCATGGCGGGTTTCCTCCGAGGCACACCACAGTACATCTCCCAGTGCCCGGCCGGGTCATCCAGCGCGAGTTGCTCGAACGCCTCGTCGCTCATCGGTGTCGCTGCCCGCGTTCGTGCCATAGTAGCGCCCCTGTCAGATTCACAAGCAGCCCGGATCTTCGGAGAGAACCCACAACTCTGTCCCATGGTATCAGCCCATGGCGTCGTCCAACTCCGCTCTGACGATGGCAGCCCCGGCAGCGAGCGATCGCAACTTCCCGTAAGCAGCCTGCCGGCTTCTGGGGACGAGGCCGCAATCGGTGCAGGGAAACAAGCGGTCAGGTGGCACAAAGGGCAGTACCCGGCGGATGCGTTCGGCCACAACCTCGGCGGATTCAACATCCTCCGTACCCACATCGATAACGCCGACGAGCACATCCTTGCCCTGGAGTGTCGCCAGGACCGAAACATCGACACCCGACGCCGCACACTCCACCGACACCTGGTCGATGCCGGACTTGGCGAGCAGCGGCAGCGTGACGCCGTAGTGTCCCCACTCACGGTTCTGTGTCTTCCACGCCAGCACCCCAGGGACGCCGTAGCCGTAGCAGATGTGCACTGCCCTGCGCGCGCTGACGCCGTCAACGCAGCGCTCCAGCGCCTCGATGCCCCAGTTCTGCACCTTCTCCAGATAGATGTTGAAGCACGGCTCGTCGAACTGGACGATATCGGCGCCGGCATCGGCGAGCGCCCGCGCCTCCGCGTTGAGGATCGCCGCGAACCGCATCGCCAGCGTCTGCTCGTCCGTGTGATAGTGCTCGTCCAGCAGGCTGTCGACGATCGTCATCGGGCCGGGCAGCGTCACCTTCAACCGTCGCTCGGTGGCGGCGCGGGCGAAGCGCAGCGCATCGACGAGCACCGGACCCGGCCGCGTCACATCGCCGACGATGCGCGCGACGGCCGTCTGCTGGGCGTAGCGTCCGCCCCGAGCCTGCTTACTGCCGAGGTGCTCTGTATCGATACCGGTCAACCCGGCGAGGAAGCCCCAGATATAGTGCCGGCGGCGCTGCTCACCGTCGGTGACGATGTCCAACCCTGCCGATTCCTGGTCGGCGAGGGCGAGGCGCACGGCATCGTCCTGGCCCTCGGCCAGGTACTCGCCCTCCAGCCGCCACGGCGCAAACAGCGCGGCGGGCTCAGCGAGCCAGGCAGGTTTCGGCAGGCTTCCGACGATTGAGGTGCGCAGCATAGTGTCTTCATCGCATCGTAATGGACCGTTGTCAACCGCCCCGCCGTGAGGTCACGGAGACCCTCGTCGCGTCGGCTGCTGAGCGGATCTTGACATCTCAATTCACCGCGGAGGGATTGGGGCGCCTTCGGAACGCACCTTCGGCAGGATCTCGCGCACCGAGACGTGCAGGCTGGGAAGGACATCACCGCCATCAATGGTGTCCGCATCCGTCAGTGTCTGGGTGACGCCATCTGCGGTTCGGAGGGTGACCGAGCGCTTTTCTGGGTCGATATCCCAGACCATGCGCACGCCGTTCGCTAGGTAAAAGGCGATCTTGCGCTCCCGTGCGCCGGGACGATCGTCGGGAGAGCGGATCTCGACGGCGAGATCCGGTGCTCCATGAAACGTCTGGTTCCCGAAGAACCCGCGCGCAATGGCGTTCAGCACCACCACATAGTCAGGGACATAGGGACGTTGATGGCCGGGAGCGCCGATCAGACAGCGGATCTCACTGCCGCCATCGCCATCCGGGCGGAGGTTGAAGTACGTCGTGAACACGACGCTCAGAAGGCGCTGGATCACTCCATGCCAAATGCTCGGCATTGGCTTGCGCGTGACCTCCCCATCCTCATACTCCCGCGCCGGTTTGACTTCCGGAAGCCGCAAGAATTCTTCGAGCGTCAGCGTTCGTCCAGCCGTCTTCGTCATGGTCGATCCTCTACAAGCACCACCTTTATGGTATCGGCTCGCCACTACCGCGTGTGAGTTCAGCGGCCCTTGAATACCGGTTTACGTTTCTCCATGAAGGCGGCGGCCGACTCGTGGAAGTCGTCGGTCAGATGCAGCGCCAATGCCTGGGTGTAGAGGCGTGACTCCCGCTGCATCTCGTGGACGAACCAGCGGATCATGCGCACGTTGGCGCGAACCGAAAGCGGCGGGTTCTCCATGATCTGCTCGGCCAGTTCCTCGGCGGAACGCAGTAGCTCATCCGCCCCGACGACGCGATTGATCATCCCCTGCTGCAACGCCTCGTCGGCGGTGAACATGCGGCCGGTGAGCGCGATCTCGTTGGCGAAGCGACTGCCGGTCCAGAACCAGGTGCTCACCCAGTGCTGCGTGCCGGCGATGCCGCGCTGCACTTCACGGATCTGAAACTTCGTCCCCTCGGCCGCGACGACGAGGTCGGCCTTCTGTGTCAACGAGAAGCCGAGACCGAGCGCGTAGCCGTGAACGGCGGCGATCACCGGCTTCCAATTGACCGCCTCCGAAAGCCCTTCACCCTTGGCGCCACGGCCAGCGGGTCCGCCGAGTCGCCGCAACTCCTCCCGCGTGCGAAGCTGCCGCTGCCGCACATCGGCGCCGGAACAAAAAGCACGGCCGGCGCCGCGCAGGATCGCGACCTGCAATCGCTCGTCCGCATCGAAGGCAAAGAAGGCGTCGTCGAGTTCCTCGACCATCGTGTCGTTGGCGGCGTTGAGCTTGTCCGGCCGGTTGAGCGTGATGTAGCAGAGCGGCCCGCTCGTCTCGTAGAGGATCGTCTCGTAGGTCTTGGTCGATTCGATCGTGGTCATGATGTCCTTTCATTGCCCCTCTCCAACACCTTGGGCGAGGAGGCTGATCAACCGAGGTCTACCAGTATCTCTCATGTCGTAACGGAGCGGAGGTTTCGGCCGGCGCCGGTCACTCAGTCCTCCTGTCCCCGGCCCCCTGAGCGGGGTGGGGTCCGTTCCCCGCCTAACACCCGTCAGTCGTATCATGTCAGCCACCACCGCCGTGTGGTCGAGGCCAAGCTATGTCGAGCCGGAACGCGAAGTCCAATGGCACCCAAGCCAAGAACGGCGCCACGGCAGAGCCACAGTCGCGTCGCTTCTCCGCCCTCCGCAACCGCAACTTCGCCCTCCTCTGGATCGGCTCCATCATCTCTAACTCCGGCTCCTGGATGCAGATCGTCGCCCAGGGCTGGCTCGTCTACGAGATGACCGACTCCCCCGTCTACCTCGGCGTCGTCGGCATGGCCCGTGCCCTGCCGATGATGGTGCTGCCGCCGATGGGCGGCGTCGTCGCCGACCGCGTCCCCCGCCTCAAGCTGCTCAAGGTGACGCAGAACATCAGTCTGCTGCTGGCGCTGTTGCTCGCCGTCCTCGTCTCCACCGGCCTGATCCAGATCTGGCAGATCATCCTGCTCAGCTTCCTCTCCGGCGCCGTCAACGCCTTCGACCAGCCCACCCGCCAGGCGCTGCTTCCCGATCTCGTCCGCCCGGCCGACATGACCAACGCCGTCGCCCTCAACTCGGCGGCGTGGCAGGGCGCCGCCCTTTTCGGCCCCACGCTTGCCGGTGCGACGCTGGCCCTCTTCGGCCTCGCTGCCGCCTTCTATGCCAACGCCGCCAGCTTCCTTGCCGTCGTCATCGCCCTCTACCTCATGCGCGACGTTCCCGAGCACTCTCCCCACCGTCGCGCCGGCAAACGCGGCCTCTTCGATGACCTGCTCGAAGGGTTGAGCTACGTCCGCGCCACCCGCCTGATCGCGGCGCTGCTCATCCTCTCCGCCGTCACCAACATCTTCGGCCGTTCGTTCCAGCAACTCCTGCCCGTCTTCGCCCGCGACGTGCTCGACGCCGGCGAATCCGGCCTCGGCCTGCTGATGGCCGCCCCCGGCGCCGGCACGCTGATCGGCGCCGTCGCGATCGGCGCGATGGGCGACGTCCGCCGCAAAGGCGTCGTCCTCTTCGTCGCGATGGCCCTCTTCAGCGCGACCCTCGTCCTCTTCAGCGTCAGCCGCTCCTTCCTCCTCTCGCTGGCACTGCTCACCCTCGCCGGCGCCACGATGATCACCTTCAGCTCGATGCTGATGACGATGCTCCAGCTCAGCGCCCCCGGCGCCATGCGCGGCCGCGTCATGAGCCTCGTCACCGTCACGATGCAAGGCTTCGCCCCGCTCGGCGCCCTGATCACCGGTGCCGTCGCCACCGCCGTCGGCACCCCCACCGCCGTCGCCCTCTCCGCCCTGATCGTCGCCGCCGCCGCCCTCCTTGCCTCCCTCACCGCCCACGATGTCCGCGACTATCGCGACCCCTCTGAACCGGAACCCGAACGCAAGACCGCCACCCCTGCCACCGAACAGACCCTGGAACCTGCCGCCGCCACTGCCACATCCCGACAGCCTGTGGCAGACTGAAAGATACTGGTGTCTCCCCAAGCACGGCACCACAGACCCGGTAAACAGCACCGACACGTAGACCAGTGCCCCCTCTCCGCGCGTCAGCGGGGGGAGGGGGTCGGGGGGAGGGGTCCGTCCCCATGAACGAAAACTACACCGATGTTGCCGAGCACGTCCTCAAGCTCGCACGGGAGCGCGGCGCCGACGACGCCGAGGTGATGCTCTCCTCCGGCCGCAACTTCACCGCCACCGTCCGCCTCGGCGAGATCGAGCGTATTCAGGAAGCCGCGACCCGCACCCTCGGCCTCCGCGTCTTCAAGGACGGCCGCACCGCCAACCGCTACACCTCCGACCTGACCCCGCGCGGCCTCTCCCAATTCGTCGATCGCACCCTCGACCTGATCGAGATCGCCGACCCCGACCCCGCCGCCGCCTTGCCAGAGTGGGAGGAGCGGCCCGAGGACCCCGACCTCCAGCTCTACGACCCCGCCGTCGAAGCGATGAGCGCCGAGGAGAAGATCGAGCGCGCCCTCCGTGCCGAGCGGGCGGCGCTGGACTTCGACCCCCGCATCACCAACTCCGGCGGCGCCTCGTTCGCCACGATGCTCCGCGAACTGATCCTCTACAACTCCCGCGGCACGATGGGCCGCTACACCGGCACGGTCGCATCCTCCTCGATGCAGGCGATCGCTGACGACGCCGACGGCAAGAAGCGCAACGACTACTGGTTCAGCGTCGAGCGCCACCTCGACCGGATGGACGGCCCGGAGACGCTCGGCCGCACCGCCGCCGAGCGGGCGGTGCGGCACCTCGGCGCCCGCAAGGTCGCCACGCGTGCCGTCCCAATCGTCTTCGATCCCACCATGGCATCGTCGCTGCTTGGGCTGATCGGCCATGCCGCCAGCGGCGAGCTGCTCTACCGGCGTGCGAGCTTCCTCGTCGATCTGGAGGGCCAGACCGTCGGCTCGCCGCAGGTCACGATCGTCGACGACCCGCTGCTCGCCTCCCGCGTCGGCAGCCGCCCCTTCGACGACGAGGGCGTCGCCTCCCGCCGCAACCCGCTGCTGGTCGATGGCGTCTTTCAGGGGTTCCTCTTCGATACCCATACCGCCCGGCAATTGGGACGCAAGAGCACGGGCAACTCCTCGCGCTCGGTCGGCGGCCCGGCGTCGGTGGGTACGTCCAACCTCGTCCTCGTCCCCGGCCTGCACGACCTGCGGACAATCATCGCCTCGGTTGAGGACGGCTTCTACGTCACCGAGATGATCGGCCACGGCGTCAACATGACCGACGGCACGTTCTCGCGTGGCGCCGGCGGGATGTGGATCGAGAAGGGCAAGCTCGCCTATCCGGTCTCCGAGGTGAACATCTCCGGCAACCTCAAGGAGATGCTCGCCGGCATCAGCATGGTCGGCTCCGACCTCACCTGGCAGGGCGACAGCGCTGCCCCCACCCTGAAAATCGACCGGATGATGGTCAGCGGCCTATGAGTGACCCCCAGCCCGGCGGGGCTGAACCCCGTCCGTCCGACCAGACTCTCCCTGCTCAGGGCGTTACTCTGCGCTCATTGCGCGATCTTGCCTCGCTCCGCGACTTTGTGCCCGCCGCCGTGCCGGAACCGCCGTCCGGTCCGGATACCAGTCTGCCGCGGGCCGTCTTCCCCTGGCTCGCCGCCCGGATCGGCGCCCGCCGCCGCGACAACCTACCGCTCTCCGAGGCGAGCCTGCGCGGCGACGTCGCCCTTGGCTTCGCCGCCCAGATCGGCGAGGCGTTCGTCTGGCCCGAAGCGCTCTACGAGGGTGAGAACGGCCCCCGCCTCAACCTGCTCATCCGCCCACCGGAATCCAAGCCGGCGATCGCCGTCGCCTGTCAGTTTCCCAGACGTGCCAACCCCGGCCAGCTCCCGGCGACCGCCCGCCAGTTCGGCGATCTGCTCCGCGATTCCCTGCGCCTCTCACGGTCCTTCGGCGAGAAGGGCTTACCAGTGCAGGTACTTCTCTGTACCGACGAGTTTCGCAGCTACCTCAGCACGCTCCGCCCGCCGCTACGCATCCTCCGCCCGGACGTCGCCGGCACCGAGGTACGCGTCGAGCTGCTCCTGAACGCGCTCGACGATGGCACCCTCACCCGCTTGGCCGACAGCCTCACCGAGCAGCACACAACCCTGCACCTGGCGCTCGATGTGCTCGGCTATGCGCCGGTCGGTCCGCTGCACCTTGGCATGTGGCGTGTGATCGAGGCACGCATCTTCTAGCGCGTAAAGCTCGATCTTCACCCTTCGCGGCTGTTCCTTATGATCTGCAACCTCCGTCTGGTCGTATCGGGAGTCAGCAGCACGCATCTCGGCTCACCGCCGTGCGGCCGTGCGGCTGACCATTTGACATCGAGGAGTCGCAGATGAACGCCGTTGATACCACCCAGACAGTCCAGGATCTCTACGTCGCCTTCGGTCGCGCCGATGTGCCGGCGATTCTCGCCCTACTGGCGGAGGATGCCGAGCTGTATCACTCCGGACCGGCCGACGTCCTCCCGTGGTCAATGCTCTATCGAGGCAAAGCCGAATGGGGACGGTTCTTCCAGGATGTGGGACAGGCGATCGAGTTCACCGAGTTCGCGCCGGAGCGCTTCATCGCCCAGGGCGACACGGTCGTTGCGCTCGGACACTTCGCCGGGCGGGCACGCGCTACCGGCCGTCCTGTCGCCTCGCACTGGGCGATGGAGTGGACGTTCCAGGACGGCGACATCACCCACTGCCGCGTCCACGAAGATACCGCCGCCCTGGCCGCGGCCGTATCGCAGTGACTGCGGCTGGGTGGCTCAGCCGGCGGTTGTCCCGGCAGCAACCGGCTGACGAACATCATTGACGACGAGTTGCACGTTGATCTGTGGCGGATTCTTGAGCGTGTTGCCGACCGGGCAGGAGTCCGCCACCCGTGCCAGCGTCTGCCGCAACCGCTCGTCGCCGCCCTCGACGTCGAGCTCGACCCGCACGGTGATGCTGTCAACCCGGCTCGGCGCGCGGGCACTGGTCGCTTCGATGACGGCGCGGCAGCCGGTCACCGGCAGGTCGGCCAGGCTCTCGTGTCCCATCACCACGCCGAGCGTGCAGTTGGCCAGCGCCATCAACAGCATCTCATAGGACGTGTACCCCACCGGCCCGCCGTCAGCGCTCTCCACACGCACATTCACGCTGGACCGCTCTCGCGCCGTGAAGACGATCCGCTTTCGCTCCTGAAACTCCGCCGCAACCTGGGTGCGTCCCTCAGCCATCGCCTGCTCCTGTTGTGTCTGTACCAGCCTGTCGGTGACAACGCTGGTACGCTCACCCTAGCATCGGCCGTCGTTACACGCGCCGCTTAGCCCTGGAAGCGGGGCAGCACTGTGGTTGCGAAAAGCTCCAACGACCGCATCAGCTTCGCGTGCGGGACCAGGCCGTTATAGGTCCAACCGAAGACCCACTGCACGGGCGTATCCGCCAGCAGCCGCTCCATCTGGCGGCTGACGGTGTCGGGACCGCCGACCAGCAACATGCCGTTCTCCAGCATCTCGTCGACGCTCGGCGTCGTGCGGCTCTCCGGTTCGATCAGCACGTCGCCGAAATGGAACGGCGCGAACCAGGCCGCACCACAAAAGGCGCCAGAGTTCCGCCAGAGCGCCCGCGCCTCTTCGTCCGTGTCGCAGACGAGCAGATCACGCAGCACCGCCAGCCCCTCGCCCGGCGCAAGCGACCGTCCCGCGGCGGCGGCCTCCTCCCGATAGACCTCGAAGAGCCGGTTCTGCAGTTCGAGGCGCATCACCGGTAGGATCGCCGTCACGCCCTCGCGGGCGCACCAGCGGATCGTGTTCTCGCTGGAGGCAAAGGGCGAGAAGATCGGCGGGTGCGGCTGCTGCAACGGCTTCGGCACGACGCCGACCTGCCGGACCGTGTTGTCCTCACCCACCCCTGCGCCCAGTGTCCGCGTCACATCCAGATCCCAGGGCGTACCCTCGACCGGGATCTGCCAGTAGCGGCCCCGGTAGTCGAGCATCTCCTCGGTCCAGGCGCGCTTGATGATCGCATAGTCCTCCTCGAAGGCGGCGCGGTTGGCGGCATCGACAGCATCGTGCTGTCCCGGCGTGGCGCCGTGGATGCCGTGCAGATGCTGGGCCATGATATCCACCCAGCGGCGTTGATAGCCCCGGGCAAAGCCGGCGTTGGCCCGGCCACCGGTCATGTGGTCCAGCATCGCGATGTCTTCGGCAACGCGGAGCGGGTTCTGCGCCGGCAGCACGATCGCCAGCTGTCCCACGCGAATCCGCTGGGTATGCATCGCGACGAAGAGGTCGAGCAACACGGGATTGTTGGAGAGCTCAAACCCTTCGATGTGGAAATGATGCTCGGTAAAGGAGATCGAGTCATACCCCAGCGCATCCGCGAGCTGCGCCTGCTCCTTGATCTCCGCCAGCATGCGCTGATAAAGGTCGCGACGCAGACCAGCCATCCCCTGTTCGATCTCCTCGCGGGAACCGATCGACGGTAAGTAGAAGAGGCTTGCTTTCATACCTAACCCCCCGGCCCCCTTCCCTCGCAGGGAAGGGGGAGTCCTCGTCAACCCTGGTGTGCCAGTATCGCGTCTGGCGGTGGCATAGCGATACCAGATTCCCCAACGCCGGACCGGACGCCCTCGTCCCTCGCAGGGAAGAGGGTCGGGGCAGAGGCGTAGGCCGCCGGGCGCTGGGCTGCGGGCGGGAGGTCCGCCGGTGGAGCATCGCTGGTGCCTCAGCCACATGCGACGCGGGGCGCGCGGTCCGAGGCCACCTGCCGGCCACCTCCCTTCCCCTCGCCTTGCTGTCCACGTCTCTGGGGCCGTGGGGTAGGTAGCTACCAGCTGCTGACACGCGCCGCGTCATCGGGTAGCCTGCATCTCACCGGGACTGCTGCCTCCCGCGCTCGTCGATCGATCCGAGCGCGGGCATCACACGACGCACCATTGAGGGAGCACCATGGCGCTTCGCACCACGCCGCCCTTCCGTGCCGACCACGTTGGCAGCTTCCTGCGCCCGCCCGAACTGCTCGCCGCACGTGAGCAGTTCCAGCACGGTGCAATCTCCCGCGAGGATCTGCGCGCCGTCGAAGATGAGGCAATTCGCGGCATCGTCCAGTTTGAGGAGGAAGCCGGGCTACAGGGCATCACCGACGGCGAATTCCGGCGCACCTTCTTCCACACCGACTTTCTCGAACAACTCGATGGCGTCGAAGTCCGCGGCGGGCTGGCCGGACGCTTCCACAGCGCGGCCGGTGCTGTCGACTTCGCCCCGCCGGTGATGTACGTCACTGCGAAGCTCCGACACGCGCGACCGATCCAGGTCGCCGACTTCACTTTCCTCAAGTCGGTGACGTCACGCCTTCCCAAGGTGTCGATCCCGTCGCCGACGATGCTGCACTTCCGCGGCGGCCGCAACGCGATCAGCCGCGAGGCCTATCCTGACCTGGAAGCATTCTTCGAAGATGTCGCCGCCTGCTACCGTGACGAGATTGCGGCACTGGGCGCGGCGGGCTGCACCTATCTCCAACTCGACGACACCAACCTCGCCTATCTCTGCGACACCGGCATGCGCGAAGGGGCACGAGCGCGCGGCGATGATCCGGACGAACTGCCGCGTCGCTATGCCCGCCTGATCAACGCCGCCATCGCCGAACGACCCGCCGGCATGACGATCTGCATCCACCTCTGTCGGGGAAACTTCCGCAGCGCCTGGGCCGCCGAGGGCGGCTATGAGCCCGTCGCCGAGGTGCTCTTCAACGAACTTGCCGTTGACGGCTACTTCCTTGAGTATGACGACGCCCGCTCCGGCGACTTCACTCCTCTGCGATTCGTCCCCCAGAACAAGATCGTGATCCTCGGCTTGGTGACGACGAAGGTCGGGCAGCTTGAGTCAAAGGATGATCTCAAGCGCCGCATCGAGGAGGCATCCCACTCCATCCCCCTCGACCAACTGTGCCTGTCACCGCAGTGCGGCTTTTCGAGCACAGTCCACGGCAACGAGATCGCCCGCGAGTCTCAGGACGCCAAGCTGCGGCTGATCGTCGAAACCGCCCGCGAGGTCTGGGGCGACGCCTGAGTAGTGCGTTCGTTGCAGAACCGATCGGGCCTGATGGGCCAGAACCTGCTCCGCGCATGCGGGGCGGTTAGGTCTTCGTGGCCGAGATGGCCAGAAAGCTGGGTACGTGCACGTTGCGCTCGTGCGCCGGGTCGCCCGTCGCCAGGTCGGCGGGGAGCTGTGGCTCGGCGAGTTCCCCGATCACGCACCCGAGGCGGACGAACAGGTTGATGTAGCGGCTGAGC
Organism: Dehalococcoidia bacterium; assembly: GCA_050184225.1. Taxonomy (GTDB): domain Bacteria; phylum Chloroflexota; class Dehalococcoidia; order CAUJGQ01; family CAUJGQ01; genus JBFXAN01. The sequence goes on from JBFXAN010000022.1 coordinate 24,697, forward strand.
GGCCGGTGGAAGTTCGGGACGTCACCCCGATCGATGATGTAGTCATGCAGGTATTCGCTGACTTCGACGTAACCCTTCGTCCAGGCGGCGGCCGATTCCTCGAAGCACGGATGTTGGAGTGAGACGACGAGCCGGCCGCCCGGACGCAGCGCCGCGACGCAACTGGCCATCGCCGCCTCGTAGTCCGGGATGCCCATCAACACCATGTTCGCGACCACCGCGTCGAAGCGGGGGACCGGTCCGGTGAACTCGGACAAGTCCGCTTGAAGGTAGGTGATACCGAGGCGGTCCGTCGCCTCGCGCCCCACAGCGTAGTGATACAAGCTGCCCGCCGGCTCGACCCCGGTGACGATGGCGCCGCGCCGCGCCAAGAGGCGGCAGAGGTAACCCTGGCCGCAGCCCGCGTCGAGGACACGCCGGCCCCGCACGTCGCCGAGCATCGCGAAGAGTGTCGGGTTGAGGAGATGGCGACGGCCGAAGTCACCCTCCTCCCCGAACTCGTCCGCTCGGGCGGGCGCCGACCACGCCCTCGACCACGCCGCGATCACCTGCCGATTGGTGTACTCACCCACGCAACGCGCCCCCTTCCATATCGCTCGTCCAAACTCAGCCCATGGTATTGGATGTCGCAGCAGTGAGGTTCTGCAACGAACACACTACTCCGCCGTTCGCCCTCCCGCGCGTCGGCGATCTGAAGGTTCGCGGTCATGACGACCGTTTCGTACCTTCCTCCAATCGAGTGACTTCGCGACGTCTGCACCAATCGACAGGAGCACCGCTGATCGTGTGGCCGGTCTCATCACCGGCCGCACCGTGCGAAGATAACCAGCAGCCACCTCGATACCAGGAGTTCATCCATGCAGCGCGCGTCTATCGAATCGACGTTGAGCTGGCAGCAGGCGGTCGATCAGGCGGCCGTCGGCGTCTTCGCCTTCCGTGATGAGCGCGGCCGGCCGCTCGCCTGGCCGGTGACGCCCTATCGCGACGGGACGCACGTCGTGATCACCTCGACGCTCGCCTATCTGCGCAAGGCCGAACACGTCCACCGCGATGGACGCGTCGCCCTCCTCGCCGGCGGCGCTCATCTCACCGGTCGGGCGCGGGTCCGCGAAGACATCGCCGGCCGCCGGTTCGCCGCGCGGTTGCTCGCTCAGGAGGAGCGTAAATATCCGCCCACCCGGCGTCTCACCCGCATGCCCTTTCACCGCCTCACCTATTGGTGGTACTTCGGCCGCGCGCTGATCGGGTTCGTGCCTGAAACTGTGACGGCAGACGCGGGCAGCGACAAGGTCACGCTCATCACCCTCGACCGCGGCGACATGCCCCGGATCACGCCGATCGCCCTCGCCCTCCCCGCGGATTCGGAGTTCGCGCTCCCAGGGTCCACCGATGTATCGGATGGTCCCGCCGCGATCCTCTTTCATCAGGAAGATCGAGCGATGGAGGATCTTCGGTTCCTCCTCCTGCGCGGTACCGTCCGCGACGGCCGCTTTACCTTCCGCTCGCGGATCGGATCGCTCGATCCCCCGGCCGCACCCACCGGCGACCGGTGGTCCCGTCTGCGCGACCAGGCCGCCACACACCGCCGCGCCTTCGAAGCAGCCCGCACGATGCGCCGCTGGCAGACAACCAGCCCAGCAATCGCCTCACCGGTGACGCGCTAACGGCTTTCGTCCGTCGCACGATGCGGGGCCGGAGGGTGGACTCTCAGCGACAGCACAGGCATGCTCTAGCGAAACGGGGCTTCCACGCTTCGCATGTGGAACTCATGGAGCCGGGAGGGAGCATGGCCCACGCCGAGGAACACATCGTCGAGACGGTCTACGGCAAGGTTCGAGGCACGACCGACAAGAACACCCACGTCTTTCGTGGCATCCCCTACGGCGCCCCGACCGGTGGCAGCCGCCGCTTCCTGCCGCCGCTCCCACCCGAACCATGGACCGGCGTCCGCGACGCCACCCAATTCGGACCGATCGCCCCGCAACGCGGGCCCCTCGCCGACGCCGCCACCGGCGCCGCCGAGCAGCGGACCGTCGGCCCGATTCCGGCCCTGCCCTTGAGCGAGGACTGCCTCGTCCTCAACGTCTGGACGCCAAGCGCGGGCGACGGCGGCCGCCGGCCGGTGATGGTCTGGTTGCACGGCCGCGGCTACTACGCCGGCGCCGGCTCCGAAGGCTGGTACAACGGCGCCGCTCTCGCCACGCGTGGCGATGTCGTCGTCGTCACGGTCAACCACCGCCTCAACGTCTTCGGCTATCTCCACCTCGCCGACCTCGGTGGCCCCGACTTCGCCGGGTCGGGTGTTGCCGGGTTGCTCGACATCGTCCTGGCGCTGGAGTGGGTCCGCGAGAACATCGCCGCCTTCGGTGGCGACCCCGACAACGTCACGATCTTCGGCGAATCCGGCGGCGGCTCGAAGGTGAGCACGCTGCTGGCGATGCCGTCCGCTGAAGGGCTCTTCCACCGCGCGATCGTCCAGAGCGGCGCCGGATTGCGCGGCGGCGAACGGGACGGCGCAACCGCCTTCGCCGAGCGGTTGCTCGCGCACCTCGACATCAAACCACATGAGATCGAGAAGCTACAGGCGTTGCCGCACGAGCAACTCACCGCCGCACTCACCGAATTGCCGCCGCCGAATCAAGACCCGGCGCGCGTCGGCCGGCGCACGGTGGACAACGCCCTGCTGCTGCGACCGGTGGTCGAAGGCATATACCTGCCCACGCATCCCTTCGACCCCGTTGCCGCACCATCCGCCGCCAATGTCCCGCTGATCATCGGCACGAACAAGGACGAGGCCGCGCTCTACCTGGCGGGCGACCCGCGCCGTCGCCGGCTGGAGGAGCACGAACTGGCCGAACGCCTCCGGCCGATGCTCGGCGACCGCCTCGAAGCGATCGTCGGCGTCTACCGCCGCCACCGTCCCAACGACACGCCGTGGGATTTGTTGATCGGCATTTCCAGCGAGGACCGACGGCTCGCCTCGATTCAACTGGCCGAGCGCAAGGCGGTGGGCGGACCGGCGCCGGTGTACATGTACCTCTTTACCTGGGAGAGCGACTACCTCGGCGGTCTGATGAAGGCGTCACACGCGATGGAGGTACCCTTCGTCTTCGACCATCCGGAGGTCGCACCGATAACCGGGTCGCGCCCCGACCGGCGCGAGCTAGCCGCCGCGATGAGCACCGCCTGGGCCGCCTTCGCCCGGAGCGGCGACCCGAATCACGACGGCCTGCCCCACTGGGCACCGTATGACACGGCCACACGCGCAACGATGATTTTCGACGTGCCCTGCCGCACCGAGAACGACCCGCGCAGTGAGGAGCGGTTGGTCTGGGACGGCGTCGCGCTGAGCCGGTAGACCGGACGCCAATCAGACCGATACGAAGGAGCGTCAACATGGCGGCCATCACCGAGCCGATTGCACAGACAACCGCGGGCAGGCTGCGCGGCACGACCGAGAAGGACGTGCTCGTCTTCCGCGGCATCCCCTACGGCGCGTCCACCACCGGCAGCCGCCGCTTCCGGCCACCGGAGCCACCGGAGCCGTGGACCGGTGTCCGCGACGCCGTTGCATACGGCCCGGTCTGCCCTCAGGAGCGCATCCTGATCGGGCCGGCGGCGGACCTTTCTCGCAACGAGGACTGCCTCGTCCTCAACGTCTGGACCCCCGCCCTCGACGACGGCCACCGTCCGGTGATGGTTTGGTTGCACGGCGGCGGCTTCCGCAGCGGTTCCGGCACCTCCGACACGACCAACGGCGCCAACCTCGCCCGTCGCGGCGATGCCGTCGTCGTCACGCTCAACCACCGCCTGAGCATCTTCGGCCACCTCCACCTGGCCGAGATCGGCGGCGATGGCTTCGCTGGTTCGGGCGTGGCGGGACTGCTTGATATCGTGCTCGCGCTTCAGTGGGTGCGGGACAACATCGCCGCGTTCGGCGGCGACCCCGACAACGTCACGATCTTCGGCGAGTCCGGCGGCGGCCGAAAGGTGAGCGTCTTGCTCGGTATGCCCGCCGCCGAAGGGCTATTCCACAAGGCGATCATCCAGAGCGGCGCTCATCCCCGCGGCGTCCCGGCAGCGCAGGCGACCGCCTTCGCCGAGCGGCTGCTCGCGCACCTCGACATCCAGCCCTCTGAACTCGACCGGCTGCAATCGCTGCCGGTCGAGCAGTTGATGACGGCGCTGCACAACGTGGCGCAGACGGGTGGCGACGGACTGCCCGCGACGGTCGGCGGCCGGATGATGCTGCTCTCACCGGTGGTCGATGGCACCTACCTTCCCGCCGACCCCTTCGGCGGTACCGCCGCGCCGACAGCGGCGAACGTACCGGTCATCATCGGCACCAACAAAGACGAGGCGGCTCTGTTTCTCGCGCGGCAGCCGAACGCGGGACAGCTTTCAATGGAGCAGTTGCTGGACCGCCTGCGCCCGGTGCTCGGCGACCGCACCGAAGAGGTTGTCGCCGTCTATCAGCGCAACCGGCCCGATACCACCCCCTGGGACCTGCTCGTCGGCATCTCCAGCGAAGACCGGCGTATGCTCTCGATCGACCTGGCCGAACAAAAGGCGGCGGGCAGCCCAGCGCCGGTCTACATGTACCTCTTCACCTGGGAGAGCGATGCGGCAAACGGATTGATGAAGGCGGCCCACTCACTCGAGATCCCCTTCGTCTTCGACAACATTGACGCCACGCCGATCACCGGCCATCGCGCCGACCGGCAGCAACTGGCGGACTCCCTCAGCGAGACCTGGCTCGCCTTCGCCCGCAGCGGCAACCCGAACCATGCGGCACTCCCCTCCTGGCCGGTGTACAACGCTGAGTCACGGACGACGATGATCCTCGATGTCCCCTGCCGGGTCGAAGACGACCCCCGCCGCGACGAACGCCTCGCGTGGCGGGGTCAGAAGGTCAATCTCCCCTGGGAGGGTCCGGCGTTCGTGGGTTCGTTCTGAGAGCGGCCGCGTCGCCGTTCCGCCGCGCCACACCCGGCGGAAGGCCGGCGAAGCGCTTGAAGGCGCGGTTGAAGGCGGCCTCGGACTGGTATCCGAGGCGGGCCGCCAGCTCGACGACCGGGGTGTCTTCCTCCTTGAGCCACGTCAGCGCGAGATGCATTCGCCATCGCGTGACGTAGTGCATCGCCGGCTCGCCGACCAGCTCGGTGAAGCGCGCCGCGAACGCCGACCGCGACATGGCGACCTCGTCCGCCAGCGAAGCCAGCGTCCACGCTCGGGCGGGGTCACGATGAATCAGTGAGATCGCGTGGCCGATCTGCTTGTCCTGGAGCGCACCGAGCCATCCCGTCTGGGCGGCAGGGTCCTGCGCGATCCAGGAACGGATCGCCTGGATCACCAGGACATCGGCGAGTCGGGTGATGACCGTCTCACCGCCGGGCCGGATCTGCCGCGCCTCGGCGGCCATGAAGCGCAGCGTGCTCTGGATCCACTCCGTCTCCGGCCCGCTCCACGCCTCGATGCAGATCAGCCGTGGCAGTAGCGCGATCAGGTGCTGCGCGGCCGGGTGGTCGAAGCGGACGACGCCGCAGATGAGATTCGTCGTCATACCACCGCCGCCCTGTCGCATCAGCTCGAAACGGTCGCCCACCTGCTCGCGGGGAACGTCAAAGAGCTTGACGGCAGCGGCGCCGGGCTCGCTCACCAGGCGATGACCCCGGCCATGGGGCACGAGCACGAGGTCGCCGGGGTGCAGCCGGCGATCGTCTGCGCCCTCGACCTCGATCCAGCACGTTCCCGACATTAGGACGTGGATCATCAGGCAGTTCGGAAAGGGCGGCAGCGCCAGGCCCCACGGCGACGTGAACTCGGAGGACGAGTAGAAGACACCGCTCATTCGGAGAAAGTGCAGCGCCCGGCCGAGGGCGTCGGTTGAGGTCCACAGATCCGCCATGCAATAGAGCATGCGCGACGCGATGACATTCCGTCCAGTGCCGTGGACGAACGGGCAAGAACCAACGACCAAGAGTCATTGCTGGTGCACGCATGGGGCATGATGCTGGACTCATGGATGTGAGAACTATAGGAGGCACTCCGTGAGCGAGACGAACCTTGTGGCTTCTGGAACGGCATTGATTCTCGGCGGCACGGGCAAGACCGGCCGCCGCGTGGCGCAGCGCCTGACGGCGCGGGGCGTGCCGGTGCGTGTCGGTTCCCGCGCCGGAACGCCGCCCTTCGACTGGGAGGACCAGGCGACGTGGGCAGCCGCGCTGCACGACGTGCGGTCGGCATACATTGCTTACTACCCGGACCTGGCGGCGCCGGGTGCCGAAGAGGCGATCCGCTCGTTCACCGCGCTCGCGGTGCAGGAGGGGGTCCGGCGGCTGGTCCTGCTCTCCGGCCGGGGCGAGGAGGAGGCGCAGCGCAGCGAGCGCATTGTGCAGGACGCCGGCGTTGACTGGACGATCCTGCGGTGTAGCTGGTTCGACCAGATCTTTAGCGAAGACTACCTGCGAGAACCGGTGCTGAGCGGTGAGGTCGCCGTTCCGGCGGGCAACGTGGGCGAGCCATTCGTCGACGCCGACGACATCGCTGATGTTGCGGTCGCGGCGCTGACTGAGGATCGGCACGCCGATCAACTCTACGAGCTGACCGGCCCGCGCCTCCTCACCTTCGCGGATGCGGTCGATGAGATCGCGCGGGCCACCGGTCGCGACGTGCGCTACGTGCCGGTCTCGATCGAGCAGTACGCCGCCGCGCTGGGAGCGTACGGACTGCCGGCCGAGGTAGTGTCGCTGTACACGTACCTCTTCACCGAGGTGTTGGACGGCCGCAACGCCTGTATGACAGACGGCGTGCAGCGGGCGCTCGGTCGAGAGCCGCGCGACTTCGCCGCGTACGCGCGGGACGCCGCAGCCACGGGCGTGTGGAGCAAGACATAGGGAGCGCGCGATGCTGGATTTTGTTCAGGCTGCCGCGTTGATCGCAGCCACCATCGCGATGGGGATCGTGTCGGGCATCTGCCAACTCTACGCCTACGCGGTGATGCCGGGTCTTGGCCGAGCCGACGATCGCACGTTCGTCGGCGCGTTCCAGCAGATCGACAAGGCGATCATCAACCCCTGGTTCATGTTCAGCTTCTTCGGGGCGCTCGTGTTTACCGGCCTGGCGGCGGTGCTGCATCTCGAAGCGGACATGCGCTCGGTGCTGCCCTGGATCGCGGGCGCGCTCGTCCTGTACCTGGCGGTCGTCGTGATCACGTTCGCCATCAACGTACCGCTCAACGATCAGATCAAGGCGGCAGGAGACCCCGACCGAATCGCCGACCTCGCCGCCGTGCGCGAACAGTTCAATGAAGCGAAATGGGTCCGCTGGAACCTGATCCGAACGGTGGCGTCCACCATCGGATTCGGTTGCCTCGCCTGGGCCATGGTGCTGTACGGCCGCACGTAGGGCGTGTTCTGGAACATCAGCCGGCCCCGTGATCGGCAAGGACTTCGGCGATGGTGTGCTGCGCTTCGGCGACGATGGCGGGGTTGGTGTCCTTGTAGTACGGGAAGGCGCCGACCGCCCGCAACGCCCAGCCACGGCCCCGCGCCCAGGTGGCATCGTCGAATGGCAGCGCGGCGCGAAGCACATCCCGGCTCTCACCGGAGAAGAGTGACCACGCGGGGGCCAGCTCGCAGGCGGGGTCGCCCACGCCCAGACACCCGAAGTCGATGACGGCGCTCAGACGGCCTTCCGCGACGATGAGGTTCCCCGGCCGAGAGAGATCGCCGTGGACCCACACGGGCGGGCCATCCCATTCGGGAGCCGCGAGCGCCGCCTTCCAGGCCGCAATCATCGCGCCGGCATCGACCATGTCACCGGCGGCGGCGACTGCGGCGCGGAAACCGGCGTCTCTCGTCGAGAGCGGTACGCCGCGAAAGCCGTTTTCCGGGCCGGCGGGCGGCCCCCCGGTGGTATCGATCTGCTGGAGGGCGGTGATGAATCGTGCGAGATCGGCCGCCGCCTCGCAGAGATCGCCGACGCGATCGATCGCCCAGGCATCGCCGTGCATCCACGGCACGACGGACCAGTGCCAGGGATAGCCCTCGCCGGGGTTCCCGGTTGCAATCGGGACAGGGACGGCGAGCGGCAGATGCGGCGCAAGCTTCGGCAACCAACGCTGCTCTTTCTCCGGCTGCGCGGTGGCCCAGTGGATGCGGGGCAGCCGGACGGCCATGTCGTCGCCGAGCCGATAGATCGCGTAGTCTGTTCCCGTCGAGGCAATCCGTTCGATCGGCAGGTCCGCCCACTGTGGAAACTGCGCGGCGAGCAGCCGTCGCACCAGCGATGGATCTGTCTCGAATTCATCCTCATGCATCTTGGCAGCGCACATCAGCTCACCGTCCCCACACAGACACGACGGTGCGGCCCGCGCCGGTGTATGGTTCTCGGTTCCAGCCGTCCCAACGCTCCTTCAGGCGCAGCCCGGCGATCCGCGCCATGAGATCCAACTCGGCCGGCCACGCGTATCGCTGCACGACCGGGGCCAGACGCACGCCAGCGCGTGACAGGAACACGTGGCTTTCCTCGAGCATCTGGTTCACCGGGTCGTGGCGAAGGACATCCAGTCGCACCTCGCCCACCTCGATCCCCTCCGCATCCACATACTGGTTGTCGCGGAGCCGGTACAAGTAGGCCGGCGATTCTGCCTCGATGACGAACGAGCCGTCATCCGTGAGATGTTGGGCGACGTTCTCGAAGCAGCGAACCTCGTCATCCTGAGTCAGCAGGTTGAACAGGGAATTCCACACAACGTAGATCAGGCGATACGAGCCTGGCACTGGCACGTCAGCGAAGTCGCCCATCGTGACGGCGATCCGGTCGCCGCCGGGCTTCGCGCGTAGCTGCGCGACCATCGGGGGCGAGATGTCGATACCGTCAACGCGGACCCCGCGGGCGGCGAGCGGTAGCGCGATGCGGCCGGTGCCGATCGCGAGCTCGAGTGCTGCTCCGTCGCCCGCGAGGCCCGCCAGGAACGCAACGGCGGCATCCTCGTCGCCACGCCGCATGTCACCGTACATCTCAACAACGTCGGCGCTGAAGCTCATGATTGGCTCATAGTTCTTCATCGAAACCTCCGACACATCGTTCATATCTTCGCGGCAGCCGAATCCACTCCACGGCGGCCGGCGGGTGATCGTGCCACCACCACGCCGGCGCACGCGACCAATATGCATGCTCCTGCGAGAGCGCCGGTGATCGATGTCGCCTGCGCGAGGACGCTCAACGCGACCCCGGAGAGAATTGCACCGAAGTACTCGACCTGGGCGAGGAACGATTGCACCGTCGCCCGCACGTCACTGGTGGTGCGGCTGTTGACCCAGATCGCGCCGACGGCACGGGTAATCGTCTGCGCAATGCCGGCGACCAGGAGCACGCCCACGCTCGCGATGACGGTGTCGGGCGCAACGGTCAGCAGGAGCACGCCAATTGCGCCGATCCCACACGCCGCCGCATAGGCGCGCCGCGCGACGCCCGCGCCGGCGATGCGCGCCTCGACGATGCGGAGCGCGAGCGCGCCGGCCACAAACGTGACGATCCCAAGCCCCGTGAACCACACGATCGGATCTGGTCGATGCGGGAAGCCCAGATCGATCAGTTGCTTCGGATACAACCGCCCGAACGCAACCGCGGCCCCGTTCACCAGGAACGTCGCGGCGAACACGACCAGGATCTCGCGATCGCAGCGCGCGAGAACGACCCCACGCCGGAGGATCGTCGTCGCCTGCCGCATGTGCTGCGCGCGGGTTGGGGTGAAGTGCCGTTCGGTGAACCGCGTCACGACATACAGACCGAGCAGTGCCATCATGCCGCCGGCGATCGCCATCGCCGTGCTGCGGTCGGTGCCCCAAGCGAGCGCGCCGAAACCCAGCATGCCGCCGGCCGCGCCGATCTGCTGCCAGCGCGCCTGTGCCGTCAACACCGCCGCCGTGCGTGCCGGCTGGTTGATCTCATCGGTGACCCACGCGACATCAGCACCGCTCGCGAAGGTCCAGGCGATCCCCCACAACATCTGCGTCGCGACCAGCACCGGGAAGGCCGTGACCAGTCCGGTGACTACCATGCTGGTGCCCACCAGGATGTGAAAGATCACGAGCGACCACTTGCGGCTGATCGTGTCGGCGATGACGCCGGCAGGGATCTCGAACACCAGCGAAACGACCCCTTGAGCGACGCCGATGAAGACGAGCTGAAACGGCGACAGACCAGCGTCGACCACCAGATAGAGGCTGGTCACCAGCCAGTAGCCGCGATGCAAGGCCGCCCGCGACGACGACCAGCGTAGGAAGATCGTTGCGATATCGGTTCCGGGTGCGGCGTGATCTGGCCGCCGTCTGTTCGCGTCCATAAATCGCCCGTCTCCGCATCATTCAAGAGTCGGGCTGCACTAACTCCTGCCAGCTACACCCGCCGCAGGACGTGCAGCAGATATTCCTTGCGGTTGATCGGGTTGTGGTCCGTGCGCGGCCGGAGAGGGATTGTCCCACCGACTGCCTGATAGCATTCAAAGGCGGATTCGAGCACACCCTCGCCACGGCTCAGCCCCGGCAGCAGTTGCTGCAGTTCGTGCACGTGCGCCGCCGGCATCTCGCCCTCCAGCACGTACGACGAACCCCGCATGTCCTGGGTCTGCGGAACGGCGCGCAGCCGCGCGAGCACGGGCGCCGCCACGCCGAACGTGTCTGCCGGGATCTCGAGATGAAAGCGGTGCAACGGTTCGTACACTGTGGTGCCCGCCTGTTCCAACGCGCTCATCACCACCAGCGGCGTCAGGCCACGGAAATCGGCGCCGGTACTCGACATGCTCTTGCTAAAACCTTGATGGGCGTGGCTCTGTCGCGGGTAGTAACCGGTGTGCGTCATCGTGATGATGCAATCGGCGACCTGCCAGCCGTAGATCCCCTGGCGCAGCGTTTGGTGAATGGTGTCCTCGACCGCCCCGAAGAACGCCGGCGGCATCGTCCCGTGGACCTCAATCGCCAGGCGGAACTGCACGCCACTGTTGATCGGACCCGGCTCGATCAGCAATCCGACCGTTGCGAGGAACGGGTTCGGCTCCTCGCGAATGATCTCGACGGCGGCGCCGATGCCGTTCGGCCGCTCGATGCAGATCGTCGTCGTCTCGCGGAAATCGACGTCGATACCAAAGTCAGTCGCCAGCGTCTCTTGAATGACCTCCTTCTGCACCTCGCCGTAAAGCGATACGTACGTCTCCTGCCGCACATCATCCTGCCGCACGTTGATCAGCGGATCCTGCTCGGCGAGCCGGTCAAGCGCCACGCGGAGCGCGCCCTTATCGCCGAGACGGCGGGGCACGATCACCGTCTCCAACGTCGGCGGGGCAAAGTAGTGGCGCGCCGAGTCCGTTCGCGAGTCGCCGATCGCGTCGCCGATCCGGATATCGCCCAAGCCCCACAGCTTGCCGATCTGCCCCGCGACGACCGACTCACGCCTGACGGCGGCGCCGCGCTCGAACACGCCGATTGCCGTCACCTTGCGCTCGTCCTCGCCGCGGAAATGGAACCGATCCCGTGTTCGTACGACGCCCGAGAACATCCGTACGTACGCGATCTTCTCCCCCGCCGGACCGCGTTCGACCTTGAAGACGGTGCCCGAAACGGGGCCATCGCCGTCGCCTTCAGCAGCAGGCAGCAACTCGGTGATCCCGGCAATCAGTACATCCACACCCACACCCGTGATCGCCGAGCCAAAGAACACCGGATGCACCAGCGCCCGCCTGGTCTGCGCTGCAAGTTCATCAAAGAGTTGGCAGTACGAAACGGCCGACTCATCGTCGACGAGTGCCGCCAGTAGCGCATCGTCGTGGTCGGCGAGCAGGTCGGCCAACCTGCCGGTAAATGCAGCATCGGCCGCCCCATACGGCGTGAAGCCGGCGGCCCGCGTGCCCAGGTCGCACGCCGACCCCATCGCGATCACCGCCGGCGTCAGCTTCTCAGCAATCTCCTGCAGGACGCGCTCAGCATCCGCGCCGCCACGGTCGATCTTGTTGACGAACAGGATGGTAGGAATCTGCAACCGCCGGAGCGTCCGCATCAGCACGCGGCTCTGCGGTTGCACGCCCTCCACGGCGGAGATCACGAGCACGGCGCCGTCGAGCACGCTCAACGCCCGCTCCACCTCGGCGATGAAATCCGGGTGGCCGGGCGTGTCGATCAGGTTGATCGTGACATCATTGACGACGAACGACACGACGGCAGCCTTGATCGTGATGCCGCGTTGCCGTTCCAGTGCAAGGGTATCGGTCTGGGTACTGCCGTCGTCGACGCTGCCGACTTCGTCGATCACACCGGCGGTATAGAGTAGCCGTTCGGTGAGGGTTGTTTTACCGGCGTCTACATGCGCCAAAATCCCCAGGTTGAGCGTTCGCATCAAGCGCCATGTCCTCCGGATAGGTGGTCAGAACCTTCTCGATGGACATGGTTGCTTTCATTTCACTCACCTTGGCCGTTCTCGGCTGTCGTCGCGAGTACAGCACAGGACTCCACAGGACGTCAAGTGATGAAGAGGGCGCCGATGTCAGCGGCGCCCTCACTGCACTCGTCACCAGTCTCACAACGTTCGCCCTGGGAGGTTAGTGACCTCCCGTGTGCGACGCGCCGGCGACTGTGTAGTCGTCGCAGGACACAGCGGGATTCCAATCCGCGAAGGTGCCGTGCGGGTTGGGCCGCCACGCCCAGACGTGCAGCTCATAGAACGGCGGGAGGCCATAGCGGTTCGGGCTGCCGACGTAATTGAAGAGCTGGCCCATCAGCACGGGCGGCGCCTCACTGTGGGCGTGCCAAGCCTCGGCGACGACGACGTACTCCACCGCGAGCAGCTCATATTGTCCGTTCCGGACCTCGTACAGGAGCGCCTCCGGACGCGTCGCGTCGAGGAGGCCGTCACCGACCAGAGCGCCGTTGGCGAAGTGGATGCCCATCGCCCCTTCCTCCGGCCCACTCACACAGCCATGGAACAGTCCGTATCCCGCCGCCTTCGCCGCCTCGACATCTTGAAAGCGCTCTGTCGCGGCGCGGACGGTCGCAACCGCACCGGACGCCGCTCCACTCGTGCCCTGTGCGTCTCCCTGACCGGGCCGCGCGACGGCGGCCCATACCAGGAGCGGCAGCGCCGCCCCGACGCCCAAGATCAAGACATGTTTGCTCTTCATGGTCTGCCCCCATGACTTCCTTTCTGGTCATCTGCACCACTACGGTGCGGACCGCCACCCCGTCAGTCGTCGAATCAACCGCTCGGAACGATGTTCTGGTTCAACCGGAACAGGTTGCCAGAGTCATACGTCGCCTTCAGCGCCGCCAGCCGCTCGTACTTGGCCGGACCATACGCATCGCGCACGCGCTCGGCGCCGTCGCCTACGCCCAGGTAGTTCACGTAGACGCCGTCCGCGTACGGCCGCATCGCCTCCCACAGGTCCCGTGCCCAGGCGATGTGGCGGTCCGCCTCGGCCGGCTCCGTCCAGCGGGCGATGATCGCCAGGTTGTAGGCAGCATCGCGCTGATCGAAGGCGGTCGCGTCGTCACTGACGCGGCCCACGGCGCCGCCCATCGGCTCGACGATCACCGCCGTCAGCGGCGAGGTCACTCCGGCGAAGCGGTCGAGCATCGCGTCGATCGCGGTGTCCGGCAGACCCGTGAGGAAGTGCGACCGCCAGTACACCTGGAGGCCGTGCGGGAACGCCTCGTCCAGCATCCGCTGCAGATCGGCATACGCCATCGGCTGGACCGAGTCCGCCAGCGCTGGCGCGAACTCCCGCAGCCGCTTGATCGCCGCTTCACCCTCGGCGATCGGGCCGCTGTAGCAGACGATCAGCGCGATCACCTTCGCCCCCTCCGGCGTCGTCATCAGCGGCGCGAAGACGGTCAGCCCGTCCGGAGCGGCCGCCATCACCTCGCGATAGAGGCGGAGCACCTCGCCCGCCCGCTCGACCGGATGGACGATCATCCCGGCCAGCACCTCCGACACCGGGTGCAGCCGGAAAACGAACGAAGTCGCGACGCCGAAGTTGCCGCCACCGCCACGCAATCCCCAGAACAGATCCGCGTTTTCTGACTCGCTCGCCGTCACCAGCCGCCCGTCCGCCGTAACGACCTCGACCGAGAGCAGGTTGTCACAGGCCAGCCCGTACTCCCGCATCAGCCAGCCCAGCCCGCCGCCGAGCGTCAGTCCGGCGACGCCGGTGCTGGAGATAAGCCCGCCGGTCGTCGCGAGGCCGTGAGCCGCGGTCGCCGCATCGAAGTCGCCCCAGGTCGCGCCGCCCTGCGCCCGTGCGGTCCGCGCGTCCGGATCGACCGCGACCGCCGTCATCGCTGACAGGTCGATCACGATGCCGCCATCGCAGACGGAGAGTCCCGCCGCGTTGTGTCCACCGCCGCGCACGGCGAGCGGCAGGCCGGACTCCCGTGCGAAGTTCACCGCGGCGATCACGTCCTCCGGCACTGCCGGCCGGACGATCATCGCCGGGCTGCGGTCGATCATGCCATTCCACACCGCCCGCGCCATGTCGTACTCTGCATCGCCTGGGCGGATGAGGGTTCCACGCAGCCGACCTTTGAGGGCCGTCGCCGCGCGTTCGTCAGATGTCGTCGTCATCGTTGGATTCTCCGTTCGTTGTTGTCCGCGGTTCGTGAGCGCATGCCTCGGATCGCGTTGGTGAAGAGCATGCGCACTTCCCTTCCACCCGCCGAGGACCGAAACCACGGCCTCACGGACAGTGAATCGCAGCGTCTGTTTCCCCGACATCGGACGAACGTCCCATGTCCGGCGAAATCAGTCCGCGAGGAGTCCATGTTCCATGGCGAAGAGCGTTGCGGAGACGCGATTGCTGGTGCCGGTCTTGTTGTAGATGTGTTCGAGGTGATGACGGACCGTGTTCTCCGAGATCGCCAGCCGCCGGCCGACCTCACGCCTGGTGTGCCCGCGCGCCGCCAGTCGCAGGATCTCGACCTCTCGATCGGTGAGCCCAGCCGGCTGTCTGCTCCGCGGCGCCGCTTCCACCGTGCGCTCGCCAAGGCACCGCCGCAGCGCGGCGAGCACCGCCGGGTCCAGCGGTTCTTGCTCAAGTTGGCGGAGGGCATCGACAATGGAGCACGCGGGGCTTTCCGGGCGGTCGTGCGTGAGCTGATCGAGGCGGTCCGCGACGGCGATGATCCGTGCGCCGAGGCCAATGCCCGACCCGCTTAACCCGCGGTAGGCGCCCGACCCATCCATCCGCTCCTGATGCGTGCCGACCATCTCCGCCAGCGGGGCCAGGGCCGGCACCCGCTTCAACACGCGCTCGCCGTGATACGGATGCAGGCGGTAGGAATCCCGCTCCGCCACGGAGAGCGTGCTCCACGGCCGGTCCAAGATGTACGACGGCACCGCCACCAGACCAAGGTCATGCATCAGCCCCGCCCGGCGGATCTGCACAACAGACGCTTCTGTGCAGCCCATCGCTCGGGCAAGCTGTTCGGCAACGGCGCCAACTCGGCGGGAGTGGGCGGCGATGTAGCGCGACTTGAGATCGATGAAGTCGGCGAAGGCGAGGGCGACATCGTCGATCGTTGCATCCGTCACCGGTGGGAGGGTGGAGAACCCCTCCAAGTCAAGGACCGTCCGCTGGATGTCGCTCGCTTCCAGATCGGTCCAGAAGGACGGATCAGACGCAAGTCGGAGAAAGGCATCCGCAACGGCCGGGTCAAACGCCTGGCCGCGCAGCATGTGTGCCAATTCCACAGCGGCTTCTCGGCCGCTCACACGGTGGAACGGCACGAGGACGAAGGTGGGCAGTACCAGCCGGGCGACCGGCGGGATCTGCTCCCCGCGCAACCCCTGGGGAGCGCCGCGGCCGTCCCACTGCTCGAACGAATTGTACACTCCGTCTTGCACGTCCTGGGGCATTCCCAACCGCCCGGCAATCCGCCGCGCGACCACCGCCGTGGTGCTGAACGCTTCGGCGAAGAGCGTGTGCGTGGTGGCCAGAACGCCAATGTAGCGCCATAGCTTCTCGGTGAGCGGACGGTCCCGGGCGACGAATCGCCGCATCCAGCCGGTGTACGCGCGCAGATCATTCGGGTTGCCGAAGATGATCAGCTCGCGCCGTGCGACGATTTCGTCGGTTTGCCAAGTCCGCGCAAGCTCAGTGGTCCAGGATGTGCAGCCGGCATCCTTGAGCAGGGCCGCGTAATAGGTTGCCTCGCGCTCTTCAACGCTCAGGCCAAGGGCGTCCGCCATCCGAACGGCCACATAGCAGGATCGAAGGCTGTCCTCGAGCTGGAGGCCGAAGGCGAGATCGCTGGCGTGGGCAAAGGCGCAGAGGAGTTGCCCCATGGACACGGGAGGAGGCGTGTGAGGCAATCCAGTCGCCGAGGTCATGCACTCCTCCGGGTCTCATGTTCCAGATTGAGTCTACTGAGTTTGGAGCTACTATTCGGTGACGTTGGGCGCCGGTGGCATCCGCAGCGAGCCGGCCGCTCGATGGCGATTCGAGTAGCATCGTCTTATGTCGCCGGTGCGATCTCCGCGATGCATTGCTCGAACAGGTGTGCTAGTGTGAATCGGCGCATCTCCGTCGTGTGTGATCAATCCCCGCAGGGAGGCATTGTGGCCCGGCAGGAGTTCAAGATTACCGGGGCGTTCCGTTCCAGCCGCTCGAGCGCGGTGCGCTGGATCGTGTCGCACGTCTTCCGGCACAAGGGCTTCGTCGCGCTGCTCCTGTCCGCGACGATCCTGGCCAATCTGCTCGGTGCTCTGATCCCAACGCGCACCGGCGCCGCCTTCAACCAGGTGCTGGAAGGCGAGGCGACCCGGCGCAGCCTACTGATCGTCGCGCTCTCGATCATCGCCATCGTCCTGCTGCGGGCGCTGTTCAACGTCTCCGCGCGCTTCGCGAGCGAGTTTCTCGCCAACCGGTTCGCACGGGATGCGAGGGACGAGCTCGTCGTCAGCCTTCTGGGAAAGAGCCAGACCTTCCACAACCGCCAGCGCGTGGGCGACATCATGGCCCGCTCCACCAACGACGTGACGCTCCTGCGGGACATGGTCACGCCGGGTATGGACCTGATCGTCGACTCCACCGTGGCGCTGATCATGCCGCTGATCTTCATCGGCCTGCTCGACCCGCGCCTCCTGCTGGCGCCGCTCTGCTTCGTCGTCGCCTTCGCGATCGCACTGCGCCTCTACATGCGCCAGATCAGCCCGGTCGCGCAGGGACTCCGCGCCGGGTTCAGCACGATGAACGCGGGCCTGGCGGAGACGATCGGCGGCATCGACGTGGTCAAGGCCACCGCGCAGGAAGGTCAGGAGTCGGCAAAGTTCCGGCACAACGCCCGCCACTATCGCGACCTCTGGGTCGAGAACGGCAACATCCAGGCGCGCTACCTGCCGATGCTGCTTCTTTCGATCGCCACCGCCGGCGCGCTGCTCCACGGCGTCATCCTCGTGAACCAGGGCGATCTCTCGATCGGCGGGCTGGTCACCTACATCGGCCTGATGTGGCTGCTCGGCTTCCCCGCCGAAATGGGGATCTGGACCTTCAACCTCGTCGGGCTCGGCATCGTCGCCGCCGGTCGGATCCTTACCGTGATCAACGAGGAGACGGAGCTGGACGAAAACGAGGGCGGCTGCCACGTCGCGATGCGTGGCGAGATCGTCTTCGAGAACGTCAGCTTCAGCTACAACGGCGCACCCGTGCTCGAGAACGTCTCCTTCCGGGCGATGCCCGGTCAGACGGTGGCGCTCGTCGGTCAGACCGGCAGCGGCAAGAGCACGCTGACGAAGCTCGTCAACCGGATCTACGACGCGGACGCGGGCCGCGTGCTCGTCGATGGCGTCGATGTGCGCGACTGGCGCCTCGACGCGCTCCGCTCCCAGATCTCCGCGATCGAGCAGGACATCTTCCTCTTCTCCCGCTCGATCCGCGAGAACATCACCTTCAGCACCGGAGGTACGTCGGACGCCGCCACCGTCGAGCGCGCCGCCCGCGACGCCCAGGCGCACGAGTTCATCTCCGGCTTCAAGGACGGCTACGAGACGGTGATCGGCGAGCGCGGCGTTACCCTCTCCGGCGGCCAGCGGCAGCGGATCGCGATCGCCCGCGCCCTCCTCACCGACCCGCGCATCCTCATCCTCGACGATTCCACCAGCGCGATCGACAGCGCGACCGAGGACGAGATCCAGAAGGCGATCCGCCGCCTGCTCGAAGGCCGGACGACGCTGCTGATCACCCACCGCCTCTCCCAGATCCGCTGGGCGGACCAGATCCTCGTCCTGCGCAACGGTCGCCTCGTCGACCAGGGCACCCACGACGAATTGCTCCGGCGCAGCACGCTCTACCGCCGGATGTTCACCCACTACGACGAAGCGACAATCGGCAATGAACCGTCGGCAGTCGGCAATGGGCAATCGGCAATGGGTGCTGCAAGGTTCCACAATGTCCTTCCAGCAGACGACGGGTAGCCGATGCGAGGGTTGAAGATGCACCCATTCCCGACTGCCGATTGCCCATTGCCGACTGCCCACTGGCCACTGCCGGAGGTCCCCTGATGGGCTTCTTCATGGACGGCCTGGAGGCGGACCGGTACGACCGGACCTACGGCGACCGCTATCTCCTTCGGCGCATTCTCGGCTATTTTCATCCGCACCGGCAGATGATCGCGCTCGTTTCGATCGTGATCGTCCTCAATGCGGTGATGCGCACGGCGCTGCCCGTGCTGATCGCGCGGGGCATCGATGCGCTCGCCGAGGGAGAAGCGTTACGGACGACCCTGATGCTGGTCACCGGCATCCTCGCCTCCGGGGCCTTCGCCTGGACCTTCAACTACATCCGGATGCGCAACACCTCCCGCGTCGTCGGCGACGTGGTGTTGCAGGTGCGCGAGGACGCGGTTGCCGCCGTGCTCGCCCGCGACATGTCCTTCTATGACGAAGAGCCGAGCGGAAAGATCGTCGCCCGCGTCACCTCCGATTCGGAGTCGTTCGCGCAGACGGTGACGCTCTGCATCAACCTGATCAGCCAGGTGCTCGTCGTCATCTTGATCGTGGGCGTGCTCTTCTGGATCGATGTGCGGCTCGCGCTCGTCACGATCGCGATCGGGCCGCTCGTGATCGCGGCGGCGCTCGGCTTTCGCCGGATCGCCCGGCAGAGCGTGCAGCAGTCGCAGCGGATCGCCGCCAGCGTGAACGCCAACATTCAGGAGGCGATCAGCGGCATCGGCGTCGCCAAAGCATTTCGCCAGGAGCAGGCCGTCTACGACGACTTTGGTACACTCAATGCCCAGTCCTACCGGATCAACCTCCGCGCGGGCTTCGTCTTCTCCGGCATCTTCCCCATCCTCGGCACGATCAGCGGCATCGGCACCGCGATGCTGATCTACTTCGGCGGCATGGGCGTCGTCGACGGGCAGATCTCCACCGGCGACTGGTTCCTCTTCATGCAGAGCATCATGATCTTCTGGTTCCCGCTGACGAGCATCGCCGCCTTCTGGAGCCAGTTTCAGCTCGGCCTCGCCGCCGGCGAGCGGATCTTCGCTCTGATCGACGCCCCGCCGCGCGTCCTCCAGACGGCCAGTCAGCCGGTCCCGCGCCTGCGCGGCGCGATCGAGTTCCGCGACGTCGACTTCCGCTACACCGATCAGGAGTCAGTCCTCGAGGACTTCTCGCTCAGCATCCCCGGAGGCCAGACGGTGGCGCTGGTCGGCCACACCGGCGCGGGCAAGTCCACCCTCGGCAAGCTCGTCGCCCGCTTCTACGAGTTTCAGGGCGGACGCATCCTCGTCGACGGTAAGGACATCCGCACGCTCGACCTGCACGCCTTCCGGACGCAGCTCGGCGTCGTCGGCCAAACGCCGTTCCTCTTCGACGGCAGCATCGCCGACAACATCCGCTACGCCCGCCCGGACGCCAGCGACGCTGAAGTCCGGACAGTCGCCGAGCAGATCGGCGGCGGCGACTGGCTCGATGCGCTGCCGGATGGTCTCGCGACCCCGGTCGGCGAGGCGGGACGCGGTCTCTCCCTCGGCCAGCGCCAGCTCGTCGCCCTCGCGCGTGTCCTCCTCCAGGACCCGGCGATCGTCATCCTCGATGAGGCGACGGCGAGCGTCGACCCCCTCACCGAAGCCCAGATCCAGGAGGGCCTCGACGTCGTGTTGCGCGACCGCACCGCGATCGTGATCGCCCACCGCCTCTCGACGATCGAACACGCCGACCGGATCATCGTCCTCCGCGGCGGCCGGATCGTGGAGGAAGGCAACCACGCCGCATTGGTAGATCGGGGCGGCGAATACGCCAACCTCTACAACACCTACTTCCGCCACCAATCCCCAAACTACCGCCCCGGCGAGGGCTTCGTCCCGGTCCATCATGGATCGTAACCGTGGGTCCGGACCCGCGCGGTCCCCACGTCCTGGGAGCGCTGGGCGACCTCAGTGACAGCCTGATTCGTGTCGAGACCTGATAAAATTGTGAAGAGGTCTGTCATCAATGACACGCGAAGCAATTCGAATCGACGTCGCGGCCTGCCCCGACCTCGTCGCGCTCGCCGAAGAGGTCGCCCGCACACGAACGTCTCGGGTGATCACGCGTGGCGATGAAGATCTCGCCATACTCTCCCCAGCCAAGCCGAAGCGCCGGCCAAAAGGGAAGCGGATCACCGAGGAAGACATCGCGGCTTCACTTGCCGCTGCCGGCTCCTGGAAGGGCCTCGTCGATACAGAAAAACTGAAGCGTGACCTTGACGCGGCGCGCGGCGACAATAGCCCGCCTGTCCGGTTATGAGGTACCTTGCCGATGCCACCTGGGCGATCGACTTCCTCGCCAACCAACCCGCCGCCGTGGCCCTCCATCCGACCCTCGTTCGAGACGGCCTTGCGCTGTCCGTCATCACTTACACGGAGATCTGGGAAGGCGTGCTCTATACGAGGCGCGACCCAAAGGCGGCCGAGCGCGGCCTACGGGAGTTCTTGCGAGCGGTCACGATCCTCCCTTATTCGCGCCGGGTCGCCAGGCGCGTCGCGCTCCTGCGAGGAGTGATGCGCCAGCGCGGCCAGCGAATCGAGCATCGGGCTCTGGATATCCTTATCGCCGGCACCGCGCTTTCGTACGACCTCACTGTGGTGACGAGTGATACCGACTTTGACGATATCCCCGGCCTCACGCGCATGAACCCACGGACCAGCCACACGCAGCAGAACCCCGCGTGACCGGCTGTGATTCCGGCGTTGCAGCCACACCCTAGTCCGGCGGGTCGGTGCCGGTGATGCCCATCGCTTCGAGGCGGCGGTACTGGTCGTCGGTGATGCCGAGGAAGCGGGAGAGCACCTCGCGGCTGTGCTCGCCCAGACAGGGCGCCGGGCGAGCAACGCCGCCCGGGGTTCGGCTCAGATGCCACGGCGCGGCAGCCTGCATCTGCGTACCCGTCTCAGGATGCGTTACCGTCGCCAGAAATCCGCGCTGGTGTAGATGATCGTTCTCGATCACCTCGTCCGCACTGCGCACCACCCCGGCCGGAACCCCGGCGTTCCGCAGGCGATCCTCAAGGGCAAACGCTTCTTCTGTCCACGTCCAGCCCTCGATCAGTTGGTCGAGATGCTGCTCGTTGGCCTTTCGATCGTCGGGGGAGCCGAAGCGCGAATCGGTCGCCCATTCCGGATGTCCGGCGACATCACAGAGGCCAGCGAACTGTTCATCTGTCTCGGCGGCAATCGCGATCCAGGCGAACCCCTCCCCCCGACCCCCTCCCCCCGCTGACGCGCGGAGAGGGGGAGCCTGGGTTGGGCTTTGCGTGCCAGTATCTAACCCGTCTTGGTCCGACGGTAGATCGGTTGACGTTGGCACCCCAGACTCGGAGAGGGGCCGGGGGAGGGGTCCACTCCGGTAGATACCGTGCGGAGCGATCGTCGGATGCTTGTTCCCAAGCCGGGGCCGAACCCGCCGGTTGGTGCTGTAGTCCATCAGCGCGTCGGCGATGAAGGTCATGTTCGTTTCGTGCATCGACAGGTCGATGTGCTGCCCCTTGCCCGTCCGCTCCCGCACATGCAGCGCCGTGAGCACCGCCGCCGTGCCGAAGTAGCCCGCCACCGGGTCGGGGTACATCATCCCGGAGTTGAGCGGCGGGCCGTCTTCATAGCCGAGCAGCGCCGACATGCCGGCCATCGGCTCGATCGTGCCGCCGATGCCCGGCGTATTCGCGTACGGGCCGGTCGCACCGTAGGCCGACATCGACAGTAGGATCACGTCCGGCCGGATCCGCGCCAGCGACTCATAGTCGAGGCCCAGGTTGCCCATCACCCGCGGCGTGAAGTTCTCGGCGACGACATCGGCGAACGGCACAAGGTCTTTGAAGATCGCCAGTCCCTCCGGCTGGCTCAGGTCGAGCGTCATCGCGTACTTGTTCAGGTTGACGGCGTTGTAGTTCGGCGAGCAGTTCCAGGGATGCACCGCCGATGGGTTCTCACGAAGCGCCGCTGGAATCGCGCCGCCGTAGCCGCCCCGCCAGGAATCGAGCCGCCGCCGCGCCTCGATCTGGATCACCTCCATCCCCATCAGCGCCAGCAATTCGGTAGCAAAGCTCCCCGCCCACGCCTGCGTCAGGACGACACCCCGCAGACCATCGAGCGGACCGCGCCGGCCCGACATCGCCGGATCGGCGCGCATTCCATTGGTTGCATCTTTCCGCTGCTCCATCGCTACGCCACTCCCGCCGTTCGCAGTGATTCGATCTCGTCCGGTTTCAGACCCGCCTCACCGAGCACCGCCTCGGTGTGCTCGCCCAGCCTCGGCGCGGCACCGGAGGACACTGCCGGGGTCAGGCTCATCTTGAAGGGCGCGCCGGGATACTCGAGCGTACCGACCTCCGGATGCTCCAGCGACACGAGGAAGTCGCGGTCGCGGACGTGCGGATCGTCGAAGAGCTCCTCGGTTGTCAGCACCATCCCGCCGACGACGCGGAGCGTGCCGAGCGCCTCGAACAGTTCCCGCTTGCCGCGGGCAGCGATCCGCGATTCGATCAGCGGCGCCAACTCGCCGGCATGCGCCTGACGATAGGATGTCTCGTAGAACCGCTCGTCGTGGCCGAGTTCGGGCAGGCCAAGTTCGACCATCGCATCGCGCCAGAAGTGGGCGCGGCTAAGCGTGAGGGAGAAGTAGCCGTCCGCCGCCGGCACGGGACCGCGCTGGAAGTTGCCGGCCTGCTGCCGGGGCGGCTCACCCCGATACTGGGCCGTGGTCAGCGCCGGGGCGAAAGAGGCGACCGAGGGTTCGAGAATCGAGACATCGACGTGCTGCCCCTCGCCCGTGCGGTCGCGATGCACAACCGCGTTCATCGTCGCCACATACGCCGCGATCCCCGCCTGGAACGACGCTTGATAGCCGGATGGCTTCAACGGCTCGCGGTCCGGCCGCCCATTGATCGAAGCCCAACCTGACAGCGCCCCCGCGACCAGATCGTTGATCGGCGCGTCCCGCCAGGGGCCGGTCTGGCCGAACGGCGTGATCGAGGTAAGGATGATTCCTGGGCGCAACGTCTCAAGCTCGGAGAATCCCAGACCAAGCCGCTCCAGCGTCCCTGCCGCGAACGACTCGACGACGATATCGGCGTCGCGCACCAATCGGCGGAACGCTTCCGCCCCCTTCGGCGAGGTAACATCCAATACGACGCTGCGCTTGCTCGTGTTCAGGTAGAGGAAGAAGGCGCTCAGCAGACCGGCCCTCACCCCCGACCCCTCTCCCGCCGGAGCGGGAGAGGGGAGCCTAGAGTGACTTTGAGCATCTGCTTGATCACTGGTCCAGTCTGACCGACCGATGAGTTGAGGCTCGTGGTTGGCTTGTGCCCCCCTCTCCCGCTCGGCGGGAGAGGGGTCGGGGGTGAGGGCCGAAACGAACGGCGGCAGGTTCCGGCCCTGCTCGCCCTCATACGGTTCGATCTTGATCACGTCCGCGCCGAAGTCCGCAAACATCTTCGTGCAGAACGGTCCCGCGACGTTGCCGGACAGATCCAGCACACGCAGGTCATCCAGAGCGCGCATCATCTCTTCTCATCCCCTAAACCCTGGAGGATTCACCACCAAGACACCAAGTCTAAATGAATCTCTGCGCCTTTGTGCCTTGGTGGTAAGCCCTTCCCACGGTGCCGTCTCAGACGCCGCGAAACTGCGGTGTCCGCCGCTCGCGGAACGCCTGCCGGCCCTCCGCCGCGTCCTCGGTGCCCTGCGTGAGCAGCGCGGCGAAGCTGTTGAAGGCGAAGGCGCTGTCGATATCCTGATACAACCCCTTGTGCAGCGCGTACTTGGCGAACCCCAGTACGCGGGTGGGGCCGGCGGCGAGCTTGCGCGCCCACCGCTCCACCTCGGCATCGAGTTCGTCCGTCGGTACGGCGACGTTGACGAGGCCGATCCGCTCCGCCTCCTTGCCGTCGACCGTGTCGCCGGTGAGCAACATCTCGGTCGCCTTGCCCAACCCAATATAGCGCGCGGCAATCGTCGTGCCGCCGGTGATGCCCCGCTTCACGAAGACGAAGCCGATCTTCGCATCGTAGGCGGCGACGCGGATGTCGCACGCCAGCGCGATCAGCGCACCCGCGCCCACGGCGTAGCCGTGCAACGCCGCCACCACCGGCTTGCGCAGGTCGTAAAGCGACTTGAACAGCCGCTCATAGCCGGATTCCCGCCGGAGGGTGTACTCCATCGTCTCCCAACCGGCTCGGCCCTCGGCCATGCCCTTCACATCGTCGCCGGCGCAGAAGGCGCGTCCCCGCCCGCGAAGCACGACACACCGAACGGACGGGTCAAGCTCCCACGCAGCAAGCTGGGCGCACGCCCGCTCGATCAGGTCGACCGACAGGGCGTTGAGCCGGTCAGGACGGTTGAGGTAGAGCGTCGCCACGCCCTCCTCAACCTGCACTTCGATGGGTGTCATCGTCTGCGTCATGTGAGCGACACCGCCTCCATCCCCTGGTAGTCCCAGCCCTTCGGCACGAACCGTCCGGCAGTGTTCGGCTGCCACGCGTGATGGTCGTTGCGGTTGACCGTGTAGGTCCGGTACAGGTACTTCTTCCAGTCCTTCTGCAATTCCTTCAGGTAGGCAACCCGCTCCTGATAATCCAGGATCGTGCGCTGCTTGTCGATGCGCGTATCCAGTTCCGCATCCGACACCTGGCCGTAGTTCTTCGACCCCTTCGAGTGAAAGGTGGGATACAGGTAGTTATCCGGATCGGGATACGCACCCATGCCGATCCCCATCAGGTTGAAGTCGCTGTCCACCTGGTTCTGCAAATAGATCGTCCGCTCCAGCGGCTTCAACTGCAGTTCGATCCCGGCCTTGGCGAGCATCTGCTTCAACAAGGGGAACTCATCCTGGGCGAAAGTATCGATGTTCGAGTACTCCACCGGGATCGTCACATCCTTCAGCCCGCTCGCCTCGATCAGCTTCTTCGCCTCGGCCGGGTTGGCCGCGTACGCCTGCCGCACCTCGGCATCACTCTGCGACCACTCGCCGAAGCCGAGCGGCACGAACGTCGCCGCCCACACACCGTCGCCGCCGAGCACGAGGTCGAGCAGTTGATCGCGGTCGATCGCCAGGTCGATCGCCTGACGCACCCGCAGGTCGCGCAGCGGCGCCGCACCCTTCGACCCGACGTTGTAGAGCTTGTGCGTGCCGCCCAGGTTCGGGAACGTCCGCACCTCCGCCTTGGTCGACTTCTTGATCTGGTCCGCCTGCTCCAGCCCGGTGGCGATGTAGAAGTTCAGCTGTCCGGCGAGGAAGTTGGCCAAATTGGTCGATGCGTCGGTGATGAACTTCGTTTCGACCACGTCGAGGTAGGGCAGCCCCGACTTGTAGTAGGTCGGATTCTTGACGTAGCGGATGAACGAGCCCTTCTGCCACTGGTCGAGCATGAACGGGCCAGTCCCCACCCAGCGCTTGTTCAGGTCGCCATCCTCCTCGATGATCTCGCGCGGCACGGTGCCCATCCCCTGGCCGGAGGCGAGGTCGCTCATCAGCGCCGCCGAGGGCTGCTTGAGGTTGAGGACGACGGTGTACTTGTCCGGCGTGTCGATACTCGCGATCGGCTCCACTTTGTAGGCGTGGACGAACTCCGCGCCGCTCGAGCCGACCCGCTGCATTGAGTACTTGATGTCGTCGGCGACGAGCTCGCGCCCGTTCAGCGGCGCCTTGTCCTGCCACTTCACGCCCTGACGCAGCTTGAACACAATCTTGTCGCCCGTCTGCTCCCACGACTCGGCCAGATCCGGCCGCATCGCGTAGACGTTGAGGTCGGTGTACGGGTCGTAGCTCGCCAGCCGGCTGAACACCATCGAGGAGGCGTACTGCGTCGGCGTCGAGATCGTCTTCTGAAAGTCGAGTTGCTGCAAGTCGCTGCCGGAGAGGACGAACGTGCCGCCCGGCTTGCCCGCGGGTACGGTCGCCTGCGCCGAAGCCGTCGTCGGCGTCGCCGGTGCCGCCGTCGCGCTGCTCTGCGAGCCTGCCGACTCCGAACCCCCATCGGAATCGCCGCCGCAGGCAACCAGATACGCCCCGGCCAGCCCGATCACGCCGGCCCCACTCCGTCGAAGAAATCTGCGTCGTGTCACCATGGTCGAATTTCCCCTCCTAGCTCCGTAACCGCGGGTCCAGTACGTCCCGCAACGCATCCCCAAAGATGTTGATGCCGAAGATCACCAGGCTGATCGCCAGACCCGGAAAGATCGCCATCCACGGCGCCACGGTCATGAACCGCCGGCTCGGTCCGCTGAGCATGCCCCCCCAGCTCGGCGACGGCGGCGGAATCCCCAATCCAAGGAACGACAGCGACCCCTCGGCGACGATCGCCGCGCCACAGGTGATGCTCGCCAGCACGATCACCGGCGCCATCGTGTTGGGCAGAATGTGACGCAGCACGATCCGTGGCGCCGTTGCCCCAAGTAGTCGTGCCGCCGTGACGTAATCCTCCTGCTTCACCGTCAACACCACACCGCGCACGACGCGCGACGCCGTCGGTATCGATCCGACCGCGATCGCGATCAGCACGTTCCGCATGCTCGCACCGAGCATCGCCACCAGCGCCAGCGCCAGGATCAACCCCGGAAAGGCAAGCAGAATGTCCATCGACCGCTGGATCACGTTGTCCGCCCAGCCACCCGCATACCCGGAGAGCAGTCCGAACAGCAGACCGAAGCCGACCCCCAGCACCGTGGCGGCGACGCTGACATAGATCGAGATCCGGGCGCCGTAGACGATCCGGCTGAACAGGTCGCGGCCGATGTTGTCGGTCCCCATCCAGTGACCCACCTGCGGCGACAGCAGCCGCGCCCCGGCGATCGACTCCTGCGGGTCGTACGGCGCGATCACCGGCGCCAGCGCGGCGACGACGATCAGCATGAGCACGATCCCCGCCCCAAACGCGCCGAACGGCTTGCGCTGCACGAACCGCACCGCCCCCCGATAGACCCGGCTCGGCAGTGTCGGGGCGTGCCGAGCAATCGCGGCGGTTTCGAGCACGCCGGAGTTAGCCATAGCGGATCCTCGGGTTCAGCAGCGCATAGGAAAGGTCGACCAGCAGGTTGATCACCGTGTAGAGGATGCCGAACATCAGCACGTTCGCCTGGATCAGCGGATAGTCACGCTGCGAGATCGCGTTCACCGTGAGGCTGCCGAAGCCGGGCAGGTTGAAGATCGTCTCCGTGATTACGGCGCCGGTGAGCAGGCCGCCGACCAGCGCGCCGAACAGCGTCACCACCGGCACCATCGCGTTCTTCAGCGCGTGGGTCAGGATCACCCGGCGCGACGCCAGCCCCTTTGCCCAGGCCGTGCGGATGTAGTCCTGGCGCAGCACTTCGAGCAGCGAGGAGCGCGTCATCCGCATCAGTGCCGCCGACGACGATGCGCCGATCACGAGCGCCGGCAGCCAGAACTGACCGAGGTTCTCCGCCGGCGCCTCCCAGATCGGGCGATACGTCACTGGCGGCACCCAACTGAACCAGATCGCGGGCAACACCACCGCCAGCGTCCCCAGCCAGAAGTTGGGCACCGACAGCGCCGTGATGCTGAGTGACCTGCCGAGGTAGTCCCAGATCGTGTCCTGCTTCACCGCCGAGAGGATGCCGATCGGCACAGCCACGGCGACGGCGATGACCGAAGCGAGCAAACCAAGCTCGATCGTCACCGGCGCGGTCCGCCGGATCTCGTCGATCACCGGCTGGTTGGTCCAGAACGATGTGCCGAAGTCGCCGCGGACCACGCCCGACACCCAGGAGAAGTATTGCTCGTGCAGCGGCCGGTCGAGCCCGAGCTTCTGCCGCAGTTCCTCTTTGGCCTGGGCCGTCGGGCTTTCGTCGAGCATCACCGACGCGGCGTCACCGGGGATGACGCGCATCACCAGGAAGACGGCGATCGTCAGCCCGATCAGCACGGGCACCATGTTGAGCAGACGCCGCATGACGTAGCGCTGCATGAACGCCCCCTCAGTCGCTCATTCGGCTCGGCGCCGTGCTCATCGATGTGAGGCAGCGCGGGATTGGTTGACGGCGGATGCGGACGGCTGGTGGCCGCCTCTTTCCCGTAGTGGCGGCCCGGTCCGTACGCTCTGTCTGATAGGTTCGGGTGCGGCCGTTCGACGGACAACACAGAAACGCCTATAGTTGGTTCACACTTTCCGATGACACGCCCCGACCGCCGCCGCCAAGGACGCGACGATGAACCTCCAACAGCTCAAGAGCTTTCGCGTCGCGGCTGAACGGGGCAGCTTCAGCAAGGCGGCCGAGGAACTCTACCTCAGCCAGCCGACGATTTCACTGCACGTCCGCAACCTCGAACAAGAACTGGGTGTCGAGTTGTTCGAGCGCGGTGGCCGGCACACGCGCCTGTCCGACGCCGGTGAGGTCGTCCTCAAGTACGCGAATCAGTTCGAGGGCCTGCTCGCGTCGATGCAGCAGCAGCTCTCGTCCGTGAGCACGGCGGTGCAGAGCGTGGCCATCGGCACCAGCCCCTCTGGGGCCAACCGGTGGCTGCCGAAAATCCTGCGGGACTTCCGCCAGATCGCCCCCGATGTATCGGTGCGCGTCGCCGTCATGCCCCCGCATGCGGTCGCCGAGCAACTGATCCGCGGCACGCTCGATTTCGGTCTGCTCTCCCGTGCGCTGATCACCGAGGGTATCGCCGCCGTGCCGCTCAAGCGGGTGCCGTTGCTCCTCGTCTGCGCCCCACACCACCCGCTGGCACACGAGACCTTCGCAACACCGCTGGAGATCGCGCGGCACGCCTTCGTCGTGCTCGCGCCGCCGTCCGAAGCCTACAACCTCGTCCACGTCTGGGCGTCAACGCAGGGGATACGGTTGAACGTCGCCGTCGAGATCGAGAGCCACGACGGCGTGAAGGAGGCGGTGCTCAACGGCGTCGGGCTTGCCTTCCTGCCCCAGGATCTGGTTCAGCGGTATATCGACGCGGGACAGCTCACCACGATCGACACGGACGGCCTCCCCCTGATGCATGTGATGTGCATCGCCTACCGCGCCTTCGATGCGCTCTCCGAGCCGGCCGTCCGGTTTCTTGAGACGATGCGCGCGCGCCAGGCGCCCGACCTGGCGCAACTCCTCTGGCGTCCGGGCGCATCGCCCGCCACCGATCAGAACGGGTCGGATACCAAGGTGAACGGTCACGCGGCGGGCATCAGCAGCCCGGCAACGTAGCCTTCCAGCACCTGCTCGATCGCATACTGTCGTGTCGATGCGGTGGGATGACGCGCGTGCCGGCGAAGGAAGCTGTGCAATATACCGACGATCGCCGTCGCCGATGCTCTGGCGCAGAGCGGCCGGAACGCCCCGTCGGCGATCCCGTCCTCGATAATGTCCACCAGCCGCGCGGTCACGACCTGGTGATAGGTCGCTTCGAGCAGGGCTACAGTCGCCTGTGGCAGACCGAGTAACTCCCGCAGCACAAGCTGGCGTCCGGGTTCCTCGTCGAGCAGGAATGAGAGGTACGCGTCGGCGAATGCACCCAGGCGTACTGCCGGTGTCTCGGCGCCGATCAGCGCCGTCGACAGAGCCGTGTCCAGCGTAGCGAGTTGAACCCGAACCACCGCGCAAAAGAGGGCGGCCTTCGTCGGGAAGTGATGATAGAGCAGCGGGTCGGTCACCCCCGCCGCTCTGGCGATCGCGCGGGTCGAGGCGCCCTGAAAACCTGCCTGGGCAAACGCGGCGGTTGCGGCAATCAACAACCGCTCGCGTCCACCCACCGAACCCCGCGACGGGGCCAGATCCCGCGATCGTTGCCGTACCATATCCCGCCCCCGATCTCACTCAGGGCGCAATTTCAGATCACGCGCCGTGCGAACCATGTCATCCTGAGCGCCCGCGAAGGATCTCGGACGCCGGTAAGCCACCGAGATCCGTCACCCCCTCAGGATGACAGCATGTGCTCGTATCCCGTGTCCCAGCTTCCCTCTCATGAGGGTAAGAGCACGCTCCTCGCCACGGTGCCGGCCTCCATGTCGGCGAACGCCTCGTTCACCTCGGCCAGCGGTCGCTGCTTTGACACCAATTCGTTGAGCAGGATCCGGCCGTCCATGTACAGGTCGATGATCCGGGGGATATCTGCCTGGATGCTGGCCGAGCCGTAGAGCGAGCCGATCAGCTTCTTCTCCTGAAGGAAGCCGCCCAGGGGAATGCTCACCTCTTCGCGGCCCAGGCCGACGACGACGGCCATGCCGCCCGGCCGGATCATGTCCCACGCCTGCCGCACCGTCACCGGTAGTCCGACGACTTCAAAGGCATAGTCGAGATGCCCGTCCGCCAGCTGCTGCACGGTCGTGACCGCGTTCTCGTTGGCGGAGTTGACCGCATGGGTCGCGCCGAACTGCTGGGCCAGTTCCAGCTTATAGGGCACGGTGTCGACGGCGATGATCCGATATGCGCCGGCGAGTTTCGCCCCCTGGATCACGTTGAGGCCGACGCCGCCGCAGCCGATCACGGCAACGGTCGAACCGGGCTTCACCTTCGCCGTGTTGATCGCCGCGCCGATCCCCGTCGTCACGCCGCAGCCGACCAGTCCGACGATATCGAGCGGCGCATCTTCCCGCACCTTGACGACGCCGCCGCGCGGCATGCAGGTGTATTCGGCGAAGCCGCCGACGCCGATGCCCTGGCGCACCGGCTTCCCGTCGAGCCGCAGCCGCGGGTTCGACCCACCGGCGCCGCGGTCGGGGAAGTCGGTGCGGTCGCAGATCTGGGGCAGGCCGCGCACGCAGTAGTAGCAGCGGCCGCAGGAGGGATGGAAGGCGCAGACGACGTGGTCGCCGGGCTGGAGGTCGTCCACGCCCTGACCGACCGCTTCGACGATCCCGGCGGCCTCGTGACCGAAGATCGCCGGCCCCGGCATCCGCGCCATCACGTGCAGGTCAGAGTGACAGACCCCACAGGCCGTCACCTTCACCAGCACCTCGCCCGCCTCCGGGCCGTTCAGATCGACATCCCGCACTTCCGTCGGTTGATCCAAGTTCTCGAAGACTGCCGCGCGCATATTGCTCTCCCTGTCACGTTGATCGGACGCCGGCGACGAGCGTCCGGCGCCCGATCGTGAGCCTACCGGTTCGGCATCGGATCAAACCAGGTGAACTCCCACTGACGATAGAAGTTGGAGTTCCCCATCTGCATCTGCTTGTAGTTGTTCAGCCGCTTGCGGTGCAACTCGATCGAGCCGGGCGAAACCAGCCAGACATCCGGCGCCTCGTCGACCAGCAGCAACTGCAGCTCGCGTACGGTCTTCTTGCGCGCTTCTTCGTCGAACTCGCCCCGCTGCTTCGCCAGCAGCGCATCCGCCTGTGGGTTGTTGAAGTGAGTGTTGTTTGCCACTCCCTTTGAGTGGAAGTAGCTGTAAAGACCGCGATCCGGATCCTCCCACGACCAGTCCGAGTGTGAGGACATCTGATAGTCCTGGCCGCCGCGGTAGACCCGCTGCACCCAGGCGGCGTTCTCCATCTGGTTGATCTCGATCTCGAAACCGGCAGGCTTCATGATCTGCTGCACGATCTGGGCCAGCGTCGTCCCACCGTACTCCTGCGACACCGCCGTCTGGACCTTGATCGGATTGGTCGCGTTGTAGCCGGCGGCCTCCAGAAGCTGTTTGGCCTTGGCGAGGTCGGTCGCGGGCAGTTCCTCCTCCTTCAACCCCCAGACACTCGCCAGCGGCATTGGTGCCGCACGCTGCGCGAGACCGCCAAAGATCTTCCGGATCGCCTCGTAGTCGGACCCGTAAAGGAACGCCTGCCGCACCCGCTTGTCGTTGAACGGCGCCGCCGTCGTGTTGAAGTACGCCTTGTAACCGGAGTTGTTCGACCCTTCGCGCCGGATCTCTTCGACCTCCGGCACTGCCTTCTTCATCTCCTCAATCGTCTCGTACGGCACCGACGGCGGTGCGCCGCCCCAGATGTCCGTCTCGCCGGAGCGGAAGTTCGTCGCCCGCGCCGCCCGGTCCGGCACGACCCGCACAATCACGCGGTCGAAGAACGGTTGACCCTGACGCCAGTACTCCTTGTTCTTCTCATAGCGCAGCGCCACACCACGCTGCCAATCGCGGAAGATGAACGGTCCCGTCCCCACGGCCTTCCGGTTGACATCATCGGTCTCGCCCAGTTCCGGCGCCATGATGATGTTCCAGGTGTGGCCGACGTTGTTGATCAGCGCCGCGAATGGCTCGCGCGTCTTGAGCACGACCGTGTGGTCGTCCGGCGTCTCGATCGTTTCAATCGGCTCCATCGCCGAGCGCGTGCGGAGGTTGGGGTCGGAACCCTTCATCCGCTCGATGCTGTACTTCACATCGGCAGAGGTGAGGGCACGCCCGTTGACCGGCGCGATGTCGTGCCACTTGGCATTCTGCACCAGGTTGAACTTGTAGGTGGTCTGGTCCACCTGCTCCCACGCCTGGGCCAACTCGCTCTCGATGAAGATCTTGCCTGGGTCCTTGACGAAGTCCTCCCAGCGACGCAGTAGGTGATTATAAGCCAGGTTCGCCGCATGCGCCGACCCCGGCGTCTCGGAGCGATGATTGTCGAGCGTGATCGGCTCGTCGCTCTGGTCATAGTTGAAGGTGCCGCCGCTCTTGGCGTTGGCAAGTTCCGCCGGCCGGGCGCTGTCCGCCGCCGCAGCGGTGCCGTTGCCGGAGCTACTGCTGCTACCGGCGCTGCTGTCGTCCGAGTCGCTATCGCCACCGCAGGCGATCGCGAACGCCGCCGCCAGTCCGGCGGTACCAGCGGCGCCGCGCAACAACGCCCGCCGGCCGACTGATCCACGCGTGCTGTTTAGCCTATAAGTCACGTTCTTCCCCCTCGAATTCTACCTAACCCCCCGGCCCCCTTCCCTCGCAGGGAAGGGGGCCGGGGGTTAGGTCGCGTTTACCGGCTGCCCCGCATACGCGGATCCAACACATCCCGCAGGGCATCGCCGAACAGGTTGAACCCCAACACCACCAGCGTGATCGCCGCCCCCGGAAACACTGCCAGCCACCACGCCGTCTCCATGATGTAGATCGCATCGCCCG
>JBFXAN010000023.1:0-56560 GCA_050184225.1 Dehalococcoidia bacterium
CCGTTCGCTGCCAGATGCTCCAGTCCGTACTGGCGGAGCGTTTCCAAGAGACGATAGCGCGCCTCGCCGTTCCGCTCCTCTACGAGCACCAGCGACTTGTCGACGAGTTCGGTCAACAGGTCGAGAACAGGCTCTGCGGGCGATTGCAATTCCCCACGCCACTCCTCATCCCCTGCCGCCACGGCTTCGGCAGCTTCAAGGGTCCAACCTCCTGTGAAGACGGCGAAGCGGCCAAGCAGCGCCCGCTCGGGCTCGGACAGCAACGCAATGCTCCAGTCGATCGTCCGGCGCAAGGTCTGCTGGCGGGGCAGCGCCGTCCGGTTGCCGGTGGTGAGCAACTGAAATCGGTCATCCAACCGCGCCGCGATCTGCTCTGCCGTCATCGCCTTGAGCCGCGCCGCCGCCAGTTCGATCGCGAGTGGAATCCCGTCCAATCGCCGGCAGATGTCCGCCACGGCGGCGGCGTTTTGGTCGGACAAACGAAAGCTCGGATTCGCCGCCGCCGCCCGATCGACGAAGAGACGGATCGTCTCATAGGCGAGCGCCCCCTGTGCCGTGTGCGGGTCGTGCGTCTCATGGGTCGGGGACGGCTCAAACGCCGGCGGTGGCACGGTCAACGGTAGCACGCGCCAGGCCGTCTCGCCGCCGATCCCGAACGTCTGCCGGCTGGTGGCAAGAACCTGTAGCTCCGGACAGGCACGGAGCAACGAGTCCACCAGCGTCGCGACGGCGTCGAGAAGGTGCTCGCAATTGTCGGCAACCAACAGGCAGCGCCGTGTCGCGAGCTGATCGGCCAGCGTCTCTGGCACGGAGCGGCCCGCCTCCTCACGGAGTCCCAGCGCGGCCAGAAATGCGAACGGTACGAGTGCCGGGTCGGATAGAGTGGCAAGCTCCACCAGCACCACACCACCGGCATACTCCTCCACCTGCTCGGCAGTGATCTTGAGCGCGAGCCGTGTCTTGCCGCATCCGCCGACGCCGGTCAGGGTGAGCAGGCGGGTGCCGGAGAGCAATCGCGAAACCTCGATGATCTCCCGTTCCCGGCCGACGAATCTGGTCAGTTCGCTGGGCAGGTTGCAAACCATGACACGAGCACATCCGCCGACCTGCGCCGACGCCAACCAAACAATCCATCGCAAATTCATCTCACTCGTATACGAGTGAACAGTCCGATGCTGTAAGTGTACGCCCCACCACCTTCCCGTCGCCATTGCGATCCGTGACCCGGCTCACCTTCCACGATCAATCCGGCATCTGTGCCGGGTGTTGGCAGATTCGAGTCCAACCCGCGTCCTGATACAGTGAATCCGACGACCGCGCAAGGCGTACGGCGTCAGTTGACCCCTCCAGAAAAATCGCACCTCGGAGGACATAACCATGGCAGCGTGCATACCGGAGCACCTCATCGTTTCTGATCCCGCGGTGATGATGGGCAAGCCGGTTGTCCGCGGCACGCGGATCACGGTCCAATTGATCCTGGAAGAGCTTGCTGCAGGAGAACCTATCGAGCAGATCCTCGATTCCCACCCAATGCTCACTGAGGAGTCAATCCGGGCCGCGCTCGCCTTTGCCGCGCAGGCACTCCGCGCCGATTTCATCTACCCAATTGCGACGGGAACCGCGTGATAATCGTCGCGGATGCGAATGTCCATCGCCAGATCGCGGAATGATGGCCATGATTGCACCTGGATCGCAGAGGACGCACCCAGAGCACTGGACGACATCGTGCTTCGGACCGCACGTGAGCGCGCTGCCACTCTGCTGACCGCCGATAAGGACTTTGGTGGGCTCGTCATCTCGTTGGGTCAGCGAACATTCGGCATCGTGCTGATTCGTCCGGCCGGACTGCCTCCGGATGCGAAGGCCGAGATCATCAGTACAGCAATGCGCGAGTATGAGGAGCAACTCGTTGGTGCAAGCACCGTGATTTTGCCCGGGAGCATCCGAATACGTCGGCTCGACCCGTGACTCGCTGACCGACAATCCTGGCAGAATGGGGTAGAATGAGATCAATGTATCGTGAGCGCCTGTGCCTCGCGCCTGGCGCTTTTTATCTATCCCCCGGATACCGCAAAGACCTGCACCTCGGAGGAAGCTGCTATGACCGCGCCCGCATCGGACCGAACGGAAATGCCGTCCGCGTACGACCCGCGCGCCGTAGAGCAGCGCCTCTACGACTTCTGGGAGGGCAACGGCTACTTTCAGGCCACGACCAACCCGGACCGTGCATCCTTCACGATCATCATGCCGCCCCCCAACGTCACCGGTGAGCTGCACCTCGGCCACGCCCTCACCGCCGCCGTCGAAGATGCCCTCGTCCGCTGGCACCGCATGCTCGGCGATAACACCCTCTGGCTCCCCGGCACCGACCACGCCGGCATCGCCACCCAGATGGTCGTCGAGCGCGAGCTTGCCAAGGAAGGGCTCACCCGCCACGACCTCGGTCGCGAGGAGTTCGTCACCCGCATCTGGCAATGGGTCCGCCGCTACCGTCGCCGCATCGACGACCAGCACCGCCGCCTCGGCGCCTCCGCCGACTGGTCGCGCAACCGCTTCACGATGGACGACACCCCCGCCCTCGCCGTCCGCACGACCTTCAAGCATCTCTACGACGACGGCCTCATCTACCGCGGCACCCGCATGATCAACTGGTGCCCGCGCTGCATGACCGCCCTCTCCGACCTCGAAGTCGACCGCGGCGATCCCGAGCCGGGCTTCCTCTGGCACCTGCGCTACCCCCTCCTCGACGATGACGGCGCCGAGACCGGCGAATACCTCCAGATGGCGACCACTCGCCCGGAGACGATGGTTGCCGACACGGCCGTCGCCGTGAACCCGGCAGACGCGCGCTATCGCCACCTGATCGGCCGCAAGGTCCGCCTTCCCTACATCGGCCGCGAGATCCCCGTGGTCGGCGACGATACCGTCGATCCCGCCTTCGGTACCGGCGTCGTCAAGGTGACGCCCGGCCACGACTATGAGGACTACGACCGCGGCATCCGCCACAACCTGCCGATCATCACGGCGATGAATCTCGACGGCACGATGAACGACGAGGCGAAAGACCTCGCCGGCATCGATCGCTTCGAGGCACGCAAGGAACTGATCAAGGTCTTCGAAGGCGACGGCACCCTCGTCAAGGTCGAGCCGCACGAGCTCGTCATCGGCCGCTGCGACCGCTGCGGCACAATCGTCGAGCCACTCGTCAGCACCCAATGGTTCGTCAAAACCGAACCCCTGGCCGCACCGGCGATGGAGGTCGTCCGCGATCGCCGGATCACGATCCTGCCGGAGGCGTTCGAGAAGGTCTATTTCAACTGGATGGAGAACATCCGCGACTGGTGTATCTCCCGCCAACTATGGTGGGGCCATCGCATCCCCGTCTGGTACTGCGACACCAACGGCCATGTCGTCGTCGCCATCGAAGACCCGCCCGCCTGCCCGGAATGTGGTGAACCGCTCCGTCAGGATGAGGATGTGCTCGACACCTGGTTCTCCTCCGGCCTCTGGACCCACTCCACCCTCGGCTGGCCGCACGATACCGAAGACCTACGCACCTTCTACCCCACGACCGTCATGGAGACGGGATACGACATCCTCTTCTTCTGGGTCGCGCGGATGATCATGCTCGGCCTCTACAACATGGATGGCGTGCCCCCCTTTCAGTGGGTCTACCTCCACGGCCTCGTCCGCGACGCCAACGGCATCAAAATGAGCAAGACCAAGGGCAACGTCATCGATCCGCTCGAGCTCGTCGACCGCTACGGCGCCGACGCCCTCCGCTTCACCCTGATCACCGGCTCCTCCCCCGGCAACGATATGAAGCTGCAGGACTCCGACCTGGAGAACGGCCGCAACTTCGCCAACAAACTCTGGAACACAGCCCGCTTCGTCCTGCGCTTCCTCGAAGACCCGGCCCTCACCCCCGGCACCTCTCCCGTCGGGACGGGCGAGGGGAGCCTCACGCAACCATCGTCACTCAGTACTCCCCCTCTCCCGTCCCGACGGGAGAGGGGGCCGGGGGGTGAGGGCCGTCTCCTCGAAGACCTTTGGATCACGTCCCGTCTCACCTCCCTCACCGAAGACGTGAACCGCCTCGCCGCCGACTTCCAGCTCGGCCAGGCGGCGCAGCGTATCTATGACTTCATCTGGCATGAGTACGCGGACTGGTATATCGAGATGGCCAAGATCCGGGTCAATCGCGGCGACCGCTCGCCGATCCCGGTCCTGCTCGATGTGCTCGCCACCAGCCTGCGCCTGCTCCATCCGTATATGCCCTTCGTCACGGAGGAGATCTGGCAGAACCTCAAACCGCATCTCGACGCCGGCGCCCCGGACGCGCTGATCGTCGCGCCCTATCCGCTGCCCGCCGCCACACCCGCCTCCGATGCTCAGCGACACACAGAACTGCTGATCGAAGTCGTCCGCGCCGCTCGCAACGCCCGCTCGGAGCGTCGCCTTCCGCCGGCGCAGTTCGCGGAATCCTTCCTCGCCGTGCCGGATGCCGCCTCCCGCGATGCACTGGAAGACCGGCAAGAATTGATCGAGTCGCTGGCCCGCCTGCGGCCGCTCCACATCGTCGATGCAATCGACAAGATCCCGCATGACAACGTGGCCACCGCCATCCTGGGCGATGCCGCCGTCGCGATCCTCCTCGAAGGCGTCGACGTTGCCGCCGAGCGGAAGCGGTTCCAGCACGAGATTGACGAGGCCGCGGCCTACATCGCCAGGCTCGAAGGCCAGCTCGGCAACCAATCCTTCCGCACGAAAGCACCGGAGCGGGTCGTCCGCGACATGGAAGAAAAGCTCAGCAGCGCCCGCACCCGGCTCGACGGCCTCCGCCGCAGCCTCTCCGAGCTACCCAGCGAAAGCTAACCACAGAGACGCAGCGGCGCAGAGGTTTTCATGTCATGCTGAGCGGAGCGAAGCATCTCGCCGGGTGACAAACGCACCGTAAGATGCTTCGTCGCGGCGCTCCTCAGCATGACAACATAGACCTCTGCGCCTCTGCGCCTCTGCGCCTCTGCGTCTCTGTGGTTCAACGGTCCTCATCGACCACCGCTACCAACAGCACGCTTACGTTGTCCGGGCCACCCCGCCGGTTTGCCTCGTCCACCAGCGCTTGGGCCGCTGCTTCGGCATCGTCCGGCTGAGCGAGGCCGGCGATCTCGTCGTCTGCCATCGTCTCGGTTAATCCGTCGGTGCAGAGCAGGATGCGATCGCCCAGTTCCAGCGGGAGCGGGCCAAAGATGTCAACCTCGACGTCTTCATCGACGCCGTTGATGCTGCGTGTAATCACGTGCCGGTACGGGCTGACCGCCGCTGCCGCCGCCGACATCCTGCCCGCCCGCACCTCTTCCTCGACGAACGAGTGATCCTCGGTAATCCGGCGGGCTTCACTCCCGCGAATCAGATAGCCTCGGGAATCGCCGACATTCGCCATGAGAAGCGTGTTGTCCCGGACCACCGCAACGACCAGTGTCGTCGCCATCTCCGACAGCGCCGGATCGACCGAAGCCCGCTCAGCCACCGCCCGCTCGGCCGCGCGGATCGCGCGAATCATCGCGGCCGCCGGATCAGCGCCACCCCGCCGCGGAAACCGGGCCGCAATCGTCTCCGCCGTCACCTCACTGGCGATTGCCCCACCGGCCGCGCCGCCGACACCGTCCGCCGCGACGAACAGCGAGCAATCCCGCGCTGCATCCGGTTCGAGGCTCGCGATTCGATACAGCAGAAAGTCCTGATTGTCGGCTCGAAGCTGACCCGCGCTGGTCGAGGCGCCCACATGCAGCCGCATATTCACCGATCCGTGCGTCGTGCTCTCTGTTCCAGGCATTACGGAACGCATTCTCAAGCTTCGCGATATGACCATTCAAGAGAGCCGCCACGGAATTCGCTCGGCCCGGCCCGACGTCGCCATTCTTGACCGCCTGACGTTGTCTCTGCGACCCTCAAAGAAGACCCACCAGGGAGCCTGCTCAATGACCACCCGTGCCAAGGTTGCCGTGCTCCGAACCCGGCCCGCAACCGTTCTCGACGACTACGAGCGCCTCTTCCATCTGGCGGAGGCCGCCAACCATCTCGACCCGAATACGACGACGATCCTCAAGGACAACATCTCCTGGCACTTCCCCTTTCCCGCCGCCAACACCACTCCCTGGCAGCTCGAGGGTACCGTTCGCGCGTTGCGGGCACGGGGCTATACCGACCAGGTTTGCGTGCAAAACAAGACCGTGGTCACCGATGCCTTCAAGGGTGAGGATCTCAACGGGTACGTCCCCATCTTTGAGGCGTATGATATTCCCGTTCGCTACAACTTCAAGGATGAGGACATGCGCTGGGTGGACTATCGCCCCAAGGCGCCGATGCTTGTCCTCGACCGGATCTACCCGGAAGGCATTCACGTTCCCGACTACTTCTTCGGCAAGAACATCGTCCACCTGCCGACGGTGAAGTGCCATATCTATACGACGACCACCGGCGCGATGAAAAACGCCTTCGGCGGCCTGCTCAATACCCGCCGGCACTACACCCATAGCTGGATTCACGAGACGCTCGTCGATCTGCTGGCGATTCAGAAGGAGATCCACTCCGGCATCTTCGCCGTCATGGACGGCACCACCGCCGGCAATGGACCTGGACCTCGCACGATGTATCCCGCGATCAAGAACGTGATCCTCGCATCCGCCGATCAGACGGCGATCGACGCCGTTGCGGCGAAGATGATGGGCTTCGACCCCCTGGGGATCGAGTACATTCGCCTGGCACATCAGGCCGGACTCGGTGTCGGCGACCCGCGTGAAATCGAAGTCGTCGGCGACATCGATGTCGCTCAGCAGAATTGGGGCTTCAAGGTCGGCGATAACGGCGCCAGCCGGGTCGGCGATATCGTCTGGTTTGGCCCGCTCAAGCCAATCCAGAACTTCTTCATGCGCACGCCGCTCGTCAACCTCTTCATCCTTGGTTCCGAAACGTACCACGACTACTACCGCTGGCCGATTCGCGACAAGAGGGTCTTTCAGTCCTGGCAGCAGCACTCCTCCTGGGGCCGCCTCTTCACGCAATATCGCCGCCAAGGCTTCCTCGGTCGGCCCGCCACAGCGCCGGAGAGGACATTAACCGGCAACTGAACTGGACTTTCAGCCATCGAAAACGGACGCGTTAGGCTTGTACCTGTGCGATGGGTCACGGCTGCTACCAGTGTGAGGACGAGTCCATCGTTACGGCGGGCGTTCGCAGAAGTAATCAGCCTTCTAGACCAGAACAATCACTGTGCTGGAAACACCTGCTGAACTGAACTCGGGACATTCACCTTGATGAGGCCGCTTGACCTACTGACCGCTGCCAAGACTTGTGAACAGGGCGTGCATCTGGTAGACCCGATTGGACTCCACGAACACGGAGTGCGGGATGGGACAGGATGCGCGTGAGTGGCGGCGGTTGCGCGCCTCTCCACCAGCGCGATGCGACTGCACAACTGCCATCGAGGCCGCACCTTGTTTACGAATCAGGCGACCGACAGCATAATTTCATCGCGCCGGCGTTCGCTACGAGATCGGGCGCGGGAGAGTCCCGAAGCATGTCACTACCTGATAACTGGTCGTCAGAAGCAAACCGGGCCTTTCAGGAGAGGGCCAGATCGGCGATCGCGTCTGCAAGCGGTGCGTCAGAATGGCGCTAGCTGTTCTTGGCTGCCCGAAACGTGAGGCGAACGCATGCTATTCACCTTCGAAGATAGGCCCTCCGACTCGCCTTTCGTCGAACGGATCTGGCGCGCTCATAGTGAGCGCAGCGGTGACTTCACGTCTATCGCCGCGAGCCTGTGGGAGATGGTGGTAACGAGACATGAGGGCAACATCACCCTAACCGTCCGGGGGCCGGAGACCAGGCCGACCACGGTGCACTGTCCAGCGGAAGGCGAATGGTTGGGTATCCGCTTCAAACTGGGCACGTATATCCCTCAGTTCCCGGCCAGCATGCTCCTTGACCAGGGTTTGAACCTGCCGAACACGAGAGAGACAGCCTTCTCCCTCGACGGTTCCACATGGGACTTTCCGGATTTCGAGAACGCGGACCTGTTCGTACGTCGGTTGGTCCGGGACGGAGTGATCGCCCGCGATTCCATCGTCGAAGCCGCTCTCAGAGGTAGATTGAAAGACTTCTCTCCACGGACGGCCAGGCGTCATTTCGCCCGTACCACCGGGCTCACGCCAAGTGCAGCGCGTCAAATAGCACGCGCCCGTTACGCGACCATCCTCCTGCAAGAAGGCGTATCGATAGCGGACGTCGTTTACGAGGCCGGCTATTACGACCAACCACATCTGACCCGTTCGTTGAAGCGCTACATCGACCGGACTCCCGCTCAGCTCGCGGCTGGAAGCGAATCACTACCGCTGTCCTATTTGTACAAGACCACACCTTCGCGTTGAGGCACCCTGCAGCAGGGCACTCCTCGGACCGATTCGCAACCGAGATCGATCGCCTCCGCATAAGGTGCCGTAACGGAGGAAGTCAGATGAGAAGCATAATCGTCGAAGCTGAAATCTCCCTCGACGGTGTCGTTGGCAGCGAAGAACCCGAATTTTGGACCCAGGTCTTCAAGTTTCACGGCGATGACGTTACGAACTACTTGAACGACCTGCTGGCCACACCTGATGCCCTCCTCATGGGCCGGGTAACCTACGAGGCGTTTGCCCAGATCTGGCCGGCTCGTGAAGGGCAACAGGCAGACATGATCAACGGCATGCCGAAGTATGTTGCTTCCAGGAGCTTGAAAGAGCCGCTCACCTGGAATGCGACGCTGCTGCAGGGCGATACAGCCGAAGAGATCCGCAAGCTGAAGCAGCAGACAGGGCGCCCACTCTTGCAGTACGGCGTGGGAGAGCTAACCAAGACCATGTTGCAACATGGGCTCGTGGATGAGATGCGTTTCGTGGTCTTTCCGTTCTCCTACGGACGAGGGCCGCGCATCTTTGAGAACTTCGATGGAACAAGCTTCAAGCTCCTGGAGTCCAAGACCTTCAGCACCGGCGCTGTCGCACTCCACTACCAGCCCGGGCAAGTCTGACCGGCCGTAGAATTGGCGTCATGCCGCACCATGGATCGGCGCCCCATCCCAGATCACGAGCAGCGTGCCACGTACCTGCCGCAAGAGTTGGCGCAGGAACGCGACCATCGCCGGCCCGCGGAACGCCGCCGCGATTGGCAGGCCCTCACCACCGAGGAGGCTGGCCGCCGCGGCGCCCTCGATCCGGACCAACTGCGCTTGGCAACCGAGCGCGGCTTGGTGATCCTTACCTACAACATCAGTGATTTCCCCGGTTTGCACACAGACTTGCTCGGGCGCGGCGAGTCGCATGCCGGTGTCATCATTGCCACCCAGTCAGACCCGCGCCGAAGCATCCGTGCCCTGTTGAACCTGCTGAGTGTCGCCTCGACAAACGTCCACTCATTAAGTCGTCTGACGAATCGGCGAGACCATTCTGCGTGTGACGTGGTGGTCGCGCCGATCGTTTGTACCTGACAAAATGTCGCCTTCGTCGGGCCATTTCCTGGCGCGTTCGCTATCATGGCGTGGAGATGCGGCAGATCGAAGGACAGGGCAATGACGAACGAGCAGGAACCTACGGACCCCGAACCCCTAGGCCCATCCACCGCGGGTGTCGCCGCCGCCGGTGTCGGTTCCGGCTCCGACGCCAAACCTGCCGCGACCCAAGCGAAGGGCGTGCGCACCGCTCGTGTCGTCGGCGCCTGGGTGCTCGTCGTCCTCACCTGCATCGTCGCCGGGATCAGCACCCTCACCGTCTGGGCGAACGAGGTCCTGCTCGATACCGATCAGTTCGTCTCGGTGATCGAGCCGATCTCGCTGGATCCGGCCGTCGAAGAAGCGATTGCCGCACGCACCAGCGAAGAGTTGGTCCGCGCGTTGCGGATTCAGGAGCGGGCGGAAGAGGTGCTGCCGCAGCGCGCCGGGTTCCTCGCCTTTACCCTCCAAAGTGCCGCGCAACGTTTCGTCGACGATCAGCTGGTTGCGCTGTTAAACCGCGAGGGCATCCAGGATGCCTGGCTCGCGGCGGTGCGTCTGGCACACCAACAGATCGTCGCCATTCTCCGCGATCAGGCCCCATCAATCGTCACGCAGGACGGTGTCGTCTCCATCAATCTCTTCCCCCTGATTCAGACCGTTCTCGAACGCCTCAATGGAACCGGCCTGCTGCCCGACCGCTTTGCGCTTCCCACCCTCAGTTCCACA
Source organism: Dehalococcoidia bacterium (assembly GCA_050184225.1). Lineage (GTDB taxonomy): Bacteria > Chloroflexota > Dehalococcoidia > CAUJGQ01 > CAUJGQ01 > JBFXAN01. The sequence continues at coordinate 10,253 of JBFXAN010000023.1, forward strand.
TCGCCCGATGAGGCACGACAACAACTATCGTCGGCGCTGGGCGTCCAACTGTCGGACTCGTTCGGCGTGGTCCCCGTTGCCGAAGCGCCGCAGCTTGAGGAAGCGCAGCGCTACGTCTCGATCTTCGATGACCTCGTCATTGTCTTACCGATCATTGCACTGTTGCTCGCGGCGGGCACGATCGCCGTCTCGATCAACCGGCGCAGGGCCGTGGTCGCCCTCGGCGTCGGCATCGGCGCGATGCTGATCCTCCTCGGGCTCATCTTCGAGCTGGTTGGCCGGGAAGCGGTGCGGGCGGTCCAGGATCGACCGACCGGCCTGCCGATCGTGCAGGCGTCGGTCGATGCGCTCACCGAGGATTTCTGGCAGTTCCTCCGGCCGGAGATCGTCGTCTGGTTTCTCGTCGCCCTGGTCGCGTTTCTGCTGGGCAGGCGCTCCTGGTTCGTCGCCGCCGGCGCCGCCGCCCATCCGGCAGGTCAGCGGTTGGCCGGCAGTGGCCGGTTGGTCGCGGAGAATCTCGATCTGCTCCGTGTTGCCGGCCTCGTCCTCGCGCTGGTCGCCCTCTTCCTCGTCGACCTTACCTGGGGCTCGCTCCTTCTGATCGTGTTCTTGTTCCTGGTCTACATTGCGGCGGTGACGGCGCTCGCGTCCCGCTGGCGGCCGGCCGAGCAATCCGCCGCCGCGCCTTGACGTGGCGGCGCGTCGTCACCGTGTCATCCTGGCAGGCGGTCTCGCTCGCGGGCGCTCCCGGCCACGTCTCTCATTGGGCCGTGTCCGGACGTTCGCCGACGGTGACGTTCGCCGTCTGGGGCCGGCCGCCGCGGACGTATTCCACCGGGATCGACGTACCCGCCTGATAGTCGAACAAGCCGCGCGTCAGATCGCCGGTATTGGCCACCGCCATATCGCCGATCTTGGTGATCACATCGCCGGCTTGCAGCCCGGCTCGGGCGGCGGGGGAGCCTGGCTCCGCCGAGACGATCGCCGCGCCGGATTCCACGGTCAGGCCGTTCGCGCGTGCCGTCTCCCGATCGACCGTTACCACCTGGACGCCGAGATAGCCGCGCTCGACATTGCCCGATTCGATCAGCGCTTCCGTGATCGGCTGCGCCACCTGCGATGACACCGCGAAGAAGATCCCCTGCACCGGCTGTCCGCTGACCACGACCAGGCCCGCCGTATTGACGCCGACCACTCGACCGTCCAAATCGACCAACGGTCCACCGGAGTTACCCGGATTGATCGCCGCGTCCGTCTGAATCGCGCCGCTGATGTCGATCCGATACGGCTGCCCGTCGATCTCGATCGTCTCGTTGATCACCCGATCCTTGGCGCTGACGACACCATTGGTCACGGTTGGTGAGCGACCCAGGTCCAGCGGAAAGCCGATCGCGAGCACCTCCTCACCAACGGCGATCGATTCCGGTGTTGCCCATTCGAGCGCCTGGAGGTTCTGCGCCTCGATCTTCAGCACGGCGAGGTCCGAGCGGGCATCCCGGCCGACCAGCGTCGCCGGCACCATGCGGCCGTCGTCAAGACCAACCTGGAACTGCGTCGCAGGCGTATCGGTCCCCAACGTCACGACGTGGTTGTTCGTCACGATGTAGCCGCGCGGGTCGATGATGAAGCCGCTGCCCGTCCCCTCGCCGCGCTGCACCTGGCCAAACGGTCCAGCCTGCGTTGCGCCCGCCCGGATCAGCACGACCGCCTGGCGCACGTTCTGGACGACCGCCTCCGCGCTGTTCGCACTCCCTGCCGATGGGGATGCCGCCGCCGGTGTCATCGCCGCTCCACTGCTCCCGGCCGTGGAGGTTGATGTCACCGCCTGCGCTCCCGCTTGTGTTGCCTCAGCCGTCGCGTTGGCCGTCGACGTCGAGGCATCATCGTCATCGCAGGCCGTCGCCAGAACTGCCAGGAGGAGTGTCCCGACCAGGACCGTCCGTAGCTTCCACTGCATTACTCACCCTACTGTTCGTTCGATCGTTCACCGGTCGTGCTGGGTCCAACGATCGCGGCACCTTCCGGCAGTGGCGCTGGTATCCCCGCCGGCCAAGCACAACACATCTCCACTGTATCCTCCAACCCGTTCGGGACATGATGCTGCCGGCGATCGGAGGAGAGACGCGGCGTTGCCCGCCACGGTCACAGCCACCGCCCGATCGTGCTTACCTCCTTCCGCCCGCTGGTTCGTGTGGTGATGCCGTGGCAGACACCGAGGAGTCCTTCGCCACACCCCGTTTGAGCGGCGCGCCGATGAACGCAACCGCAACCAGGAAGGCCACCAGCGCCAGCGCGGCATCCAGCCGGTACCCCATGCGGATGCCCGCGACAAACGCGTCGCTGACAAACCCCCGCACCTGCTCCGCGACCCCCGGCTCCAACTGACCGAGCAGCCGTTCCGCCGCGTCCGTGCCGGCGAGCAATCCGTGCAGCACCTCTGCCTGCGCGTTCGATATCGATGTTCCCAGCCGCGCCAGATCGGCGCTCAGCCGGCTGTTCGATGTCGCCGTCACCACCGTTGTCGTCAACCCGAGGCCGATCGCGCCGCCCGCGAGCTGGAACATATAGACCAACCCGCCCGCCAGGCTCGTGCGCGACGGGTCGATCGATTGCACCGCCGCCGTCGTCACCGAAGAGAAGAACAACCCGAGCCCGAGCCCGAGCGCGATCATGCCGGGCAGCAGTGACGCATATCCGGACTCGGCCGTGACAAACGAAAGCAGGAACGCCCCTGCCGCCATCAACAGTGCGCCGCCCGACACCATCAACTTCGGACCCACATGGTTGTACATCTGCCCGCCGATGAACGACACGGCGGCAAACAGCCCCATCTCCGGCAACAATCCCAACCCGGCCCGCAACGGCGAGTCGCCGAGCAATTTCTGCATGAACTGTGGCAGAAACAAGAGCGGCGCAACGAAGGCCGGTGCCACCAACGCCATACAGATGCCGGCCGCCGCGAACTGACGGTTCCCCATCACGTCACGCGGCACCAGTGCATTCACACCCGCGCGTCGCTCGATCAAGACGAACGCCACGCCGAACACCGCCGCCGCCGCAAGGCTCGCGATGATGCGTGGATCAGTCCAACCCCACGATGTCGCCTGGTCCATGCCGAACAGTAGCGTTAGCAGCGCGGCCGAGAGCGTCACCATGCCCGCGTAATCCAACTTCTGATTGGCGGCGCGTGCCTCCTGCTGATGCACCTGCGTCCACGTCACCAGCATCGCGAGTAGCGCCACCGGCACGTTGATGAATTGCACCCAACGCCAGTTCAGTTCCGTCGTCAACGCACCGCCCGTGATCGGACCAAGCCCCTGGCCGATCCCGGCGGCGCCGATGATCAGACCACCCGCCAATCCCGCCTTCGACGCCGGCAGCGCGGCAAACGTCATCCCCAGGATCGCCGGCCACATCAGCGCCCCGCCGATGCCCATCAATGCCCGCGCGCCGATCAGCCAGCCGATGCTCGGCGCGAGACCGGCGAGAAACGACGTCGCGGCGAATATTCCCCCCCCGATCATGAACATCCGCTTGCGGCCGTACTGGTCCGCCAACCGCCCGCCCGGCACGATCAGCATCCCGAACACGAGCGCATAGGCGTTGATCACCCACTGCACCGTCGTAATGCTCACATCGAAATGGCGCTCGATCGCCGGCAGCGCCACGTTGACCGCCGAGAAGTCCTGTGCCAGAACCATCACGGAGATTCCCATGGCGATCAGCGCCAGAACCGTCCCGCCACCCATGCGCCCGCTGGACTGAGCCGTTGCCGCCGTTGTCACATCTGACTCCTGCTCGTGCACGCTTATCTCGTTGCGCTGGGTGACGGCCGGTATCGTACCACGCGATGCGACCGAATCGACCGCCGGACATGCGTCTCGGCGCGCATCGTCCGAGACACGATGCCGATACTTGCCAAGACCTGTCAGGTATCGTTGGTACCCTGAAAGACACCAATCGGCGTGAATCAGAGCTGCTGGAGGCATGAACATGACGGCCTATGTACTGGTCGGCGGCGCCTGGATGGGAGGATGGTGCTGGCAGGCAGTCGCCCGCCCGCTCCGCTCACGCGGACATGATGTCTACCCGGTCACGCTCACCGGCCTCGGCGAACGCTCGCATCTCGCCGGACCAACGATCGACCTCACGACCCATATCACCGATATCGTCAACCTGATCGAATTTGAAGGACTGCGCGATGTCGTCCTCGTCGGTCACAGCTACGCCGGCGTTCCCGTCACCGGCGCCGGCGGCCGCATCCCGGAACGTATCGCCCGGCTCGTCTACCTGGACTCGGCCCCCATCCCCAGCGGCTTGTCCTACCTCGATTCCAACCCGCCTGAGGTCCAGCAGCAGATCGAGCAGCGCGTGGCCGAACACGGTGATGGCTGGCGGCTGCCAATGCCCCCATGGGACGAACAGGCGAAAGGAGGCGCCAGCCTCGATGGATTGTCCGACGACGATCTGCGGTTGATGGCGTCCCGCGCGACACCGCAGCCGTTCGGCACCTACACCCAACCACTGACGTATACGAGCTCAGTCCTCGAAGCGTTACCCTCACTGGCGATCCTCTGCAGCTTCTCACTGGCCCAGGTGCAGGAACTGATCGCCGCCGGGCACCCCTGGGGCCAGGCGATGAGCGGCCCCCAATGGCAGTATGTCGAGCTTCCCACCGGACACTGGCCGATGTACTCCCGCCCCAATGACGTGGCTGAGATCCTCGCCGGTCTCTCGTCAGACCACGGATAGTGTGGCGTCCCGGCGTTGCGCGGCGGCATTTCTGCCGGGAAGCCGCCGCGACGCCAGGATTCCGATCGCGCTGCCACAGAGCGCAATCCCGAAGGCGACCGCGATGCCGGCCTCCTCCGGCCATCCCATCCGATCGCCGAAGGCGATCACCGCACCGCCGAGTCCCGTGCCCAACGCCACCGACAGCAACTCCGCCACCCGCAGCGAGCCCGACACGCTGCCCTCCTTGCCCGCCGGCGCCTGTGCCAGCACGATCAGGCTGATCGTTGGATAGGCAAGGCCCATTCCCAAACCGCCGATCCCCCATCCGATCCCCGCCAGTCCCACCGGAATCTGCTCCCACACGATCGTCAGCGCCATCACCACGATCCCAGCCGCCGCCAGCGCCACGCCGATCGTGACCCGCTCGCGCCGGCCACGCCCCTGCATCTGCGTGTCGAGCCGCGCCTGCACCCAGGCCCCGCCCGTCCAGGTGAGTGATGCGATCGTCAGCATCACCCCCGCCTCGCTCGTCGAGAGTCCCCGGAGCGAGGTCAGACCGAGCGGCATGAATGCTTCCGCCGCGAAGAAACCAAAGTTGAGGAGCGCGCTCGTCGCCAGACCCGCCGGCAATCCCGGCCGCGCCGTGAAGATCCCCGGCGGTGTCAGTCGGAGCAACGCCGGCACGGCGAGTCCCGCCCCCACCGCCGCCACGGCCACGGCCAGCACCGGAATCCCTATCTCCAGCCCGCCCAGGAAGACGCCGGTTCCGATCGCGAGGCACAACGCCGCGACGAAGCGACCCGCCACCGCGCCCGCGCCGTCAACCGTCATTCGCCCGAACGCCGGCAACGTCAGCGCGGCGGCGACCACCAGCAGCGGCAGCAATCCGAGGAAGACCAGCCGCCAGGACGCCTGCTCCGCCAGCACGCCCGCCACACCGGGACCGATCAGTCCGGGTATCACCCACGCGCTCGAGAGCAACGCGAGCATCCGCGCCCGCAGCGCATCCGGATAGCCCCGCGAAATCCCCACATAGGCCATCGCGATCACGGCGCCGGCGCCGCCCCCTTGCAGCGCCCGTCCGGCGATAAAGAGCAGCATCGATGGCGCCAGCCCCGCCACCACCAGCCCCAGCCCGAACAGCGCGATCCCGGCCAGGAACGGGATCGCCGGCCCCCGCCGGTCCGCTTGCTCGCCCGCCGCGATCGTCGTCACCAGACTGGCAAGCATGAAGGCGCTGAAGGTCCAGCCGTACAGCGTCAATCCGCCGATGTCCTTCACCGCCGCCGGCATCACCGTCGCCACCGCCAGCGCCTCGAATGCCACCAGCGAGACGACGAGCAGCAGGCCAATCGTCAGCGCCCGACGGCTGACGTCGAGCACACCGACCGGAGTCTGCCGTTGCTGGTCCGCGATCGACACCGTTGCCTCCTCCCGCGGGACACGCACCATGACAGCGTACGATTGTCTGCCGCCGCGCATCACCGGCCGGACGGACAGGATACTGATTGCGACATGAAACGGCGATTTGACGCCCCTGGGAGCGCGGGCATCCTTGCCCGCAATATCGCTCGTCATCGTGCGGGCAGGATGCCCGCGCTTCCAGGGCGTTCACCTCCCAAGGCGCCGGTTACGAGAAAACGGATTGCCTGATCCAATTGTTCGAATCCCAGGATCCAAGATGGTCCGTGACGCGCCGGTGCCGGGAGCTTACCCTTGAGTGGCGGGCCGCCGGCGCTCGCCTGCGGAATCCGGCCAATCGATGTAGAGAGGACCGCCGCATGACCCAGACGATGATTCGGACCGTCTGCCCGCATGACTGCCCGGACCAGTGCTCGATGCTGGCCACCGTCGAAGATGGCCGGCTGCTCCGCGTCGCTGGCGATCCGGATCACCCGTTCACCCGCGGCTTCCTCTGTGGCAAGGTCGCCCGCTACGAAGAACGCGTCTACTCGCCGGAACGCCTGCTCACCCCGCTCCGCCGGAGCGGACCGAAGGGCGCCGGCGAGTTTGCCGCCATCTCCTGGGACGACGCCCTGAATGAGACGGCCGCCCGCTGGCGATCGACCATCGAGGACTACGGCGGCGAGGCGCTGCTCGGCTACGCCTACAGCGGCCACATGGGCGTGATCAACCGCAACATTCCTCGCGCCCTCTTTCATGCGCTCGGCGCCAGCCGCATGCTCGCCGGCACCGTCTGCGATAGCACCTGCGGCGCCGGCTGGGAGTACGCCGTCGGCCCAACCCCCGGCACCGATCCGGAGACCGCGATCAACGCCGACCTGATCCTCTGCTGGGGTGCAAACATCGTTACTACGAACGTGCACTTCGTCCCGTTCGTGGACGAGGCGCGCGACAACGGCGCCGAACTGGTCGTGATCGACCCCGCCCGTACCCGCACCGCCCGCCGCGCCGACTGGCACCTCACACCCCGCATCGGTACCGACGGCGCGCTCGCCCTCGGCATGATGCACGTCATCGTCCGCGACGGCCTCCACGATCCCGCGTATATCGAACGCCGGACCACCGGCTTCGCGCGATTCCGCGACGAGGTTCTGCCGCAATATCCCCCGTCGCTCGTCGCGGAGATCACCGGCCTCGAAGCCACAGATGTCGAGCGACTCGCCCATCGCTACGCGACCGCGCGCGCGCCGTTCCTACGCCTGGGCATGGGCCTCTCCCGTAACAGCGGCGGCGGCATGGCGATCCGAACGATCGCCTGCCTCCCTGCGCTGGTCGGCGCCTGGGAACAGCCCGGCGCGGGCGCGCTGATGGACACCGCCGGCCTCTGGGACTTCGACTACAACGTTATCCGCCGACCCGACCTCCAACCCGGTCCGACACGCGAGGTCAATCACAGCACGCTCGGACGTGATCTGCTGGAACTCAACAACCCGCCGATCATGGCGCTCTTCATCGCCGCCAATAACCCCGCCGTCACCTGCCCGGACCAGACGCGCGTCCGCGCCGGCCTCGCCCGCGACGACCTCTTCACCGTCGTCCACGACAGCTTCCTCAGCGACACCGCCCGCTACGCCGACATCGTCCTGCCGGCCTGCACCGCCCTCGAAACCGAGGACTTCTATCGCAGCTACGGCACCTACTACGCCCAGCACGGACCGCAGCTGATCGAGCCCCTGGGCGAATCGCGCTCCAATATCTGGGTCGTGCAACAGCTCGCCCGCCGCCTGGGCCTGGCCGACCCCATCTTCACCCGTGAAACCCGCGCGCAGCTCGACCTGCTGCTCGACGGCGCCCACCACCTCACCCTCGATCGCGTCCTCGACGCCGGACCGATCAAGGTCGACTGTGTCCGCCGTGGCCCCGAACGCACGCACTTCTACTCCGAGGCGATGGCCCGCGACGGCCTGCCGCCGATGCCCGAATGGCGCCCTGATCCCGCCGCCGAATCCGATGCCGCGCGCTGGCCGCTACGCCTGCTCACCCTTCCCGGCCACTTCCAGCATCACACCGCCTTCTCCGGCGTGGACCGCTTGCGCCGGCGCCAGGGTGCTCCCGCCTGCCTGCTCCATCCCCTCGACGCGGAAAGTCGAGGCATCGCCGACGGTGACCCGGTCCTCCTCTACAACGACCACGGCGAGGCCGGCATGACCGCCAGACTCAGCACCGACACCCAGCCCGGCGTGGTTGCCGTCGAAGGCAACCGCTCCCAATCTGCCTACCTCCGCGGCGGCCCCCTCAATGTCCTCACCTCGGACCGCCTCGCCGACCTGGGCGCTGGCGCCACCTACCAGAGCACCTGGCTCGATGTGCGTCCCCTCGCCGACGAATGAGGAACATTCACCACGAAGACACCAAGGCGCAAAGTCAATACGAATCTTTGCGCCTTGGTGTCTTCGTGGTGAATCACCCGGGCTAATCGACGCTCGCGTCCGCTGGGTTCCGGATCGCGGCCGGTAACACGGTAATCGCCTCGACCGCCTGCTCGACCAACGACCGCATGATCTCGGCCGCGCTGGGAAGGTCATGGATCAGCCCGGCACCCTGACCGGCGTACAACGGGTAATACTCAGGGTTGCCCTGCGCTGCCCCTGCTGCCGTTACATCCAGCGCCGCCGCCAGCTGGACTCCACCCGGCAATACCGGTGCGCCGGCGATCAGGTAGTCGTTGAGGTAGGTATTGCGCAGGCATCGCGCGTACAGCCCGGTGAAGGCATCGGTGAGCGCGGTCGCATCGCCGTCGCACTGGAGGAGCGCCCCCTTATGGAATGGCTGGGCAGCCGAGTCCGCACACGCGATGAAGCGCGTGCCGATCAGACCGCCGACAGCACCGAGCATCAACACCGCCGCCAGTCCACGCCCGTTGACGATGCCGCCCGCCGCAACGACCGGAACATCGACCGCCTCGACCACCTGCGGTACCAGCGCCAGGGTGCCGATCGCGGCGAACTCCTTGTCCGTCAGCTTCTCTCCGGTCATCCGGTGGCCGCCCGCCTCCGCGCCCTGCGCGACGATCACATCGGCGCCATTGGCTGCGGCCAGTCGCGCGTCGGCCGCGGTCGCCACCTGCGCCACCACGCGGATACCCCGGTCGTGGCAGCGGTTCACCATCGCGGCGGATGGGATGCCCAGCCCGCTGCTAAAGATTGGAACCCCCTCCTCGAGAATCACCGCAAATGCGCCCTCGACGAAGCTGGGCAGCGTCGGCGGAACGTCGTTCACCTCGGCCAGTCCCAAGCGCCGGCGGAATCCGTTGAGCGTTGACTGGACCTCCCGCACCGTCTGCTCCGGTATCCCGGCGGTATCGACCGGCGACACAAACACCTGATGCAGCAGCAGATTGACGCCGAACGGCCGGTCCGTCTGGTCACGGATCTCTCGAATCTGGCGTCGCAGCTCCTCCGGCGGCACCATCACACCCGGTAGGATCCCGAGCCCGCCCGCGTTCGAAACCGCCGCCACCAGCGCCGGCGTCACGACGGACGCCATCGGTGCCTGCAGGATCGGATGTTCGATACCCAGGAGATCGCAAAGCGACGTGTGGAGCGTTGCCGTGCTGACCATGTTCGTCCTCCCTCGGCTACGGTGTTCCATAGCTGACACCCGCCACGACCGCCGTCACCCCCGCACCGGATGCCGCCTAGAACGGTGAGCTGACGCCCCCTGGGAGCGCGGGCATCCTGCCCGCAACGGCGATCAATACCCAGTCGGGCAGGATGCCCGCGCTCCTAAGGGCTCATCGATCAGTGAGCAGGCAGGAGTGCCACCGTGCGCGGTCATTGTAGGAGGGGAGACGGCGCTTGTCGGTGCGCCGCTTCCGCATCGGAGTTAACGCGCCGCCACGCGCCGGTGCCGGCGTGATACGATCGTCGGAACGCTCCGCATTCGATGGATGATAGAGGCACGCGCGCCGGATGAGATCGGACTGGATCTCCTCTGGCGCCGTGCCTCTCGGTTCAACGGAGATGACCGGTCGGCCTGCTGCTTTCGGCTACTTCCCGTCGAGCCAGGCCCGGCTAAACTGCTGATTGTTGTAACAGACCGATCCCCCCAGAAAGCCATGGGGCCGGTAGTTCTTCAGCGCCGGTATCCACGCCTCTCGTTGCCACCCCTGCGGCCACCAGATGTCGTAGTTCTCGCTGAGTAAGAGCGTGTCGATCTTCTTGAGGATGTCCTTGCGCTTGGTCGCATCCGCCTCCCGTCGCTGCTGCTTCAGCAGGTTGTCCAGCTCCGGATTGCTCACCGAGTTGTAGTTGAGGCCCCCGCCGGTGATGTACCAGGGATAGATCCAGCCATCGATCGAGTGGTTCGGCGGTCCCCAGACCATGTTCACTGCTTCTTGGAACGAGCGGCCGGCGAGAATGGTGATCGCCGTCGGGTTATCAACATGGCGGTTGCGGATGTTCACCCCGATCTCGCGGAGCATGTCCTGGGCTGGCGAGAACGCATCCCGCCCGGCCGTGATGTAGTACTCTACCACCTCGAACTCGAGCCCATCCGCCCCAGCGGCCGTGAGCAGCTTGCGCGCCTCCGCCGGGTTGTACTGATAGGTCGGTCCCTGGTCGGAGAGCTTCGGGAACTCGTCGTAGATAAACGTCCACGGTAACGAGTGATTCGAGTAGCCCTTGTTCAGCCCGTCATACAACAGCTGGTCGTAGACGTCGCGGTTGATGCCCATGCTGATCGCATTGCGGACGCGCTTGTCCTTGAACTTCTCGTTGTTCATGTTGAACTGGAAGCCGTTGACGTTGCCACCGCGCGACACCGGCAGGTCCAGCCACACCGTCTCCGGCGTGGTCTGCAGCAGATCTTCCCCGTCCGCGTTCTCCAGCACCGCATAGAGATGCTGCTGACCGGCGCGGTAGCTCGCTTTCAGCGTGGCTGAATTGGCTTCGACGATTACCTCTAACCGATCGACGTAGGGATAGGGCTTGCCATCCGGCGCCATCTCCCAGTAGTCCGGGTTACGGGTAAACTTCGATCCCTGCTTCGGCGTCCACGACTCGCGGATGACCGGTCCCGTACCGACCGCCACCGTCAAGATCTAGTCGCTGTCCATCCACAGCTCGCGCGGTGTGATGTAGGCGTACGTAGCGACCGACGCCGGAAAGTCGACGTACGGCTCCTTCATCGTCACCTTGAGCGTGTTGGCGTCCGGTAACTCCATCTTGTCGACCGCCGCGAAGAAGTCCTTCTGCACACCGTTGGTCTGGTACCGCTCGAAGACCAGCTTGGCGTCTTCAGCGGAGAAGGCGCGGCCGTTGACCGGTGCCTTGTTCTGCCACTTCACCCCCTGGCGGAAGGTGAAGACGAACTCGGTCGCATCCGGTTTCGTCTGCTCCCACTTCTCCGCCAGGTCCGGCTCCAGCTCCAGCTTGAACGGGTCCGCTGTTGCGCCGAGCGAGGCGCGGATCGCCTTGTTATAGACGTAGGAACTGGTGTGATAGATCGTGCACGAATACCCCTTCGACTGGTCGAAGTGCGGCGGGTCCAGGTACCGGGCCAACAGCGTGCCGCCGCGCTTGGCGAATTGCGCCGGATTCAGCTCCTCTTGGCTCGCTGCTAATTCCTCGGTGTAGTGACCGGGCGCGAGCTTCTCGACCGCACCCGACTGCGCCGCGACCGTGCCGCCCGTCTGGCCTGCCGCTTCTTCGGAGGCGGCTTGTTCATCCTGGTCCCCGCCGCAAGCGATCAGAAATGCTGCGGCGCCCGCCGGTATCCCCGTCGTAAGCAGCCGCCGTCTGGGCCATCGTCCCTGCCGGCCCGACATCGAACCGGCTCGCCGCTTCATCGTGTCCTCCCTCCCGGCCGAGCGCGCACCACGAACCTGCGTGCAATGCGTGCCTCAGCATAGCGGGGTCCTACAGAATCACGGTGGCAGGACATCACATCATCTGCGCTGCGATCATCACCTCCTCCCGATTCGGTGCTGCCATGTGCGGATGTTACGATCCCCGAAGGCGCGGGTCCAGTACATCCCGCAGGGCATCGCCAAAAAGTCAGAGTCAACCGTGTCTGAAAAGTCGGCGCGCAGACGCGAAGAGGGGAGGTAACTCAGTTACCTCCCCTCTTCGGATGTGAGTGCCGGTCGCAACCCTACGACCCTCGAAGCCGGGGGTCGAGCACGTCCCGCAGCGCGTCGCCGAACAGATTGAACGCGAACACTGCCAGGCTGATCGCGACGCCGGGTACGATCGCCATATGCGGATGCGTCTCAAAGTAGATCGCTCCCGCCGTGTTCAGCATCGACCCCCACGCCGGCGTCGGCGGTAGCACGCCCAGGCCGAGGAACGACAGCGACGCCTCGATCAGAATCGCGATGCCCAGCACCAGCGACGCCAGCACGATGATCGGCGCGAACACGTTCGGCAAGATATGTCGCAGCATGATCCGCGTGTGTGACGCGCCCACGGTATGCGCCGCCTCGATCCACGCGGTCCCCTTCGCTGCCAGCACGGAACCGCGCACGACGCGGGCCGGCCGCGCCAGCAGCGTAATCGAGATCGCGATGAACGCATTCCGCAGCCCCGGCCCCATCGCCGCCACGATCGCCAGCGCCAGGATCAGACCGGGAAAGGCCTGGATCGCATCCGCGAACCGCATCAAGATCATGTCGGTCTTGCCACCGAAGTAGCCTGCCGCCAACCCGATCAACGAGCCGCCGCCGACGCCGAGCACGGTGCCGACGACGCCGACAAAGAGCGACACCCGTGCCCCGTAAACGATCCGCGCGAACAGATCTCGGCCCAATTGGTCCGTGCCGAACCAGTGCTCCGCGCTCGGCGCTTCCAGCCGTGCACGTGGGTCGATGCTGCGATAGTCATATTGCGTGATCCACGGCGCGAAGAGCGCCGCGAACAGCATCAAGATGATGACCACCGCGCCGAAGGCGCCCAACGGCTTCGTTCGAATGAACACCCAGGTCCAGTGAACGGCGCCGCCGAACCCCGTCCGGCTGCGAAACCGTATCCCTTGATCCTGGAGGACGGCAGCATCAGTCGCCTGCATGGCTTCCTCCCGCTAACTCAGCTTGATCCGTGGGTCGACGACGCCGTAGACCACGTCCAGCAGTAGATTGATCGACAGCACGATCGCCACGATGAAGAGAATCGTTGTCTGCACGACCGGCCAATCGCGCTGGTTGATCGCGTCCACCGTCAGCCGGCCCATGCCGTTCAGCCCGAAGACGACCTCGATCAGGACGGAGCCGGTGATCAGCACCGAGAGCGACACCGCCCAATACGTGATCACCGGAATCAGCGCGTTCCGCAACGCGTGCTGCCAGATCACCCCCCGCTCGACCAACCCCTTCGCCCGCGCCGTTCGGATGTAGTCTTCGCGCAGCACCTCCAGCATCGTCGTGCGCACCAGACGCATCGTGCTCGCGGAGAACGTCAGCCCGAGAATGATCGCCGGGAAGATCATCTGCTGGATGTTCCCCCACGGATCATCGATCGGGCTGATATATCCCTTCGGCGGCACCCATTGGAACCATCGTGCCAGAAACACGATCGTCAGAATTGCGATGAAGAAGCTGGGGACGGAGAGAAAGCTGATGGCGAAAATCCTGCCGGCATAGTCCCAGAACGTATCCCGCTTCACTGCCGATACAATGCCGATCGGTACGGCGACGACCGCCGTAATCACGAACGCCATCAGTCCAAGCTGTATACTGACCGGCATCGTGTCCTTGATCGCCGCCGTCACCGGCTTGTGCAGCCAGAACGACTCGCCCCAGTCCCCACGCAGACCGTTCCCGATCCAGTTCAAGTACTGAACCACCAGCGGCCGATCCAGTCCCATCTCGGCGCGGGCGGCAGCCAGGTCGGCCTGGTCCATGCCCTGGCGCTCGCCCATCATCGCGACGAGCGCATCCCCTGGGATGATCCGCAGGATGCAAAACGTGAAGATCGAAACCAGGAACATGACCGGGAGATATTCCAGGAGACGCCGGATGATGTACGTGTGCATACGCGTCAACTCCTAGCTGAAGCAGCAACCGTTGGCCTGCGGTGGCGAGTCGTCCAGGATCATGCCCATCCGCAGAATCCGATCGAAAAAGCCGTCCCGAATCTGATCGATTTCTTGTGGATCGAGACCCAGGTCAACCAGACGCTCATCCGGCAACGATTCGAGATGCTTCTGGTATCCCGGATCACGGACGACCGTCTTCGCCAGGTCAATCAGCACGTCCTGACTCATGTCTTCTCCCTGTCAGGGGTGGTGCAATAGCGGAGCGGAGCGCCCACGTGCAGCGCTCCGCTCCGCCGATTCGCCCTGCTTCCTACCGATCGACCCACACACGGGCCATCTGCTCGCAGCTGTAGCAGGTGGATGTCCCCATGAAGCCGTGCTGCCGGAAGTTCTTCAACGCCGGTGTCCACGCCTGCCGGTACCAGGCCTGCGGCCACCAGATGTCGTAGTTCTCGCTGAGGAGCAGCGTGTCGATCTTCTTCAGAATGTCCTTGCGCTTGGTCGCATCCGCCTCCCGTCGCTGCTGCTTCAGCAGGTTGTCCAGCTCGGGATTGCTCACCGAGTTGTAGTTCAACCCGCCCCCCGTGATGTACCACGGATAGATCCAGCCATCGATCGAGTGGTTCGGCGGCCCCCAGACCATGTTCGCCGCTTCCTGGAACGACCGCCCCGCCAGGATCGTGATCGCGGTGGGATTGTCGACGTGGCGGTTCTTGATGTTCACCCCGATCTCGCGGAGCATGTCCTGCGCCGGCGAGAACGCGTCGCGGCCGGCGGTGATGTAGTACTCCACCACCTCGAACTCGAGGTTGCTCGCCCCCGCCGCCTCCAACATCTTTCGCGCCTCGGTCGGGTTGTACTGGTAGTTCGGTCCCTGGTCGGCGAGCTTGGGGAATTCGTCGTAGAGAAAGGTCCAGGGCATCGAGGAGTTGGAGTAGCCCTTGTTCAGGCCGTCGTAGAGGAGTTGATCGTAGACATCGCGGTTGATGCCCATGCTGATCGCGTTGCGGACGCGCTTGTCCTTGAATTTCTCGTTGTTCATGTTGAACAGGAAGCCGTTGACGTTGCCACCGCGTGACACCGGCAGGTCCAACCACACCGTCTCCGGCGTCGTCGACAACAGGTCCTCGCCGTCCGCGTTCTCGAGCACGACATAGAGGTCGAGCTTTCCTGATCGGTAGCTCGCCTTCTGCGAGGCCGAATTGCTATCGACGGTCGCCTCGAGCCGGTCGATGTAGGGATACGGCTTGCCGTCCGGCGCTTTGTCCCAGTAGTCGGGATTGCGATTGAAGTTCGACCCCTGCTTCGGCGTCCACGACTCGCGAATGAAGGGACCGGTGCCGATCGCCTCGGTCATCAGCTTGTCGCTGTCCATCCACAGCTCGCGCGGTGTGATGTAGGCGTACGTCGCAATCGATGCTGGGAAGTCGACGTACGGCTCCTTCATCGTCACCTTGAGCGTGTTGGCGTCGGGCAGTTCCATCTTGTCGACGGTCGCGAAGAAGTCCTTCTGCACACCGCTGGCCTGATACCGCTCGAAGACCAGCTTGACATCCTCGGCGCTGAACGCCCGGCCGTTGACCGGCGCCTTGTTCTGCCACTTCACCCCCTGGCGGAAGGTGAAGACGAACTCGGTCGCATCCGGCTTGGTCTGCTCCCACTTCTCCGCCAGGTCCGGCTCCAGCTCCAGCTTGAACGGGTCCGCCGAGGCCCCCATCTTCGCCTTGATCGCCTTGTTATAGACGAAGGAACTGGTGTCGTAGATCGTGCAGGAATAGCCCTTCGATTGGTCGAAGTGCGGCGGGTCGAGATAGAGCATGCGCACGGTGCCGCCGCGCTTGGCGAACTTCTCCGGACTCAGCTCCTCCTGGCTGGCCGCCAGCGCCTCGGTGTAGTGGCCGGGCATGATCTTCTCGACCGCGCCGGACTGCGCGGCGACCGTGCCGCCGGTCTGGCCCGCCGCCTCTTCCGAGGCCGCTTGCTCATCGGACTTGTCGCCGCCGCAGGCGATCAAGAACGCGGCAGCACCGGCCGGAACGCTCGTCTTGAGCAGCCGCCGTCGCGGCCACCGACTCTGCGAGCCCGACGCATAACGAGAACGTGCCATTATCTTCCCCCTCTGGTGATGTAAATCGGGCGGATTCCTGAAACGCCTCTGCCAAAAGGCGCTCCGTCGGAGTCTCCGCTCGTTCCCTCAATGCCTACCTCAATATGTGCGACTGACCAGTTTTCTGCGCCGCCGACACCTCCATTATCGAGCCACGCGACTCATCTTTCGGTAGTGCGGGCTGTACCGCAGTCCGTATGGTGCGGTCAGCTGGTCGTCCGCCTTCGCCTCCCAATACTCGCGCTGCCTCGCACGAAATTGGATCACGTCGGCCTCCGATGCCTCCCCCAGACGAACTTCCTCTCGCGGTACGAAGAAGACCTGTCCAACGGGAGCCGAGCCCCCGGCGCTGAACACGTCACCCGGCTGTAAGACATAGCGAAACTCGGTGTTGTGCGCGTACCAATCCGTCTGGACCCGGACGCTCAGCACCGGCAGATGTGGCGGCTCCGGCTGGTTGAACACACCGCAGTACACCGCATCCCACCCCTCCGGCGTCTGGAAGTCCACCGCCCCGCGCACACCGATCGCGCCGGGCGGGGTATCGAGATTGACGATTAGCGCGTCCTTCAGCGCCCGGATCTCCTCGTCGCCGACGCCGTAGTGCTGGTCGCGATAGGTCAGGTCGTCGGCCATCAGCCCACCACCACCGGCCGACGGCGTGCTCGTGATCGCGAAGACCAGGTCCGGCTTGCCCGTGCTGTCGTTGACGAAGAACGAGAAGCGATAGCTATTGCCCGGAAGATAGCGCACCTGATACGACTCATTCTCGGCGAGCGGCGGGAATACCAGAAAACCCAGCGCGCACCCCGCCTCCAACACCGGACAGTGACGCGCATGCTGTGGCAGCCAGGGACGCCGCGACTCGCTGTGCGGCCGCCGCCCGATGGCTGGCCTGCGCTGATTGGGAAGAACCGTAACCTCAACCACCCGGCTGCTGCCCCTTCCCCGTTCCTGCCGACGCTCCACTCCCTCTAACGCGTGTTAGGGTGGATGCACTGTACACTAGGATCGCATCCTAGGGAACCCGTCCGGCGAGAGTCTCCGGGGCGGCGCTACCGCTGGTTGCCGCCCGGAGGCCGAAGCGCGTCAAGCTCTCCTTGGAACGCGCGAAACAGCGGGAGTCCGGCGGCGACGTCGGACTGATAGACGGTCTGGGCTCCGGCCCAGCCACCGGCCTCGGCGGCGACGACCATGCTGTCGTTCAGGCGCACGCGCCAGGTGAGATAGCGGACGAGTGCGTCGTGCAGTGTGCTGAGGGCGGCGGGCGGCGGCCGCTCGGCAATATCCCGCAGCGCGGCGGCCAGCGCGTCGCCAAGCCGTTCCATCGCTTCCAGTGCGCTCCCTGGGTCCAGCGACCAGAGCAGGTCATCACCATCGGCCGCGTCCTGGACTTCGGCTTCGAGGGCGAACGCGATCGCACAGCGCGCCATCGCCCACTCCCCCCAATCACTCTCGGCGTTCCGGGGCATCGCTCCAGCCTCCGTCAAGTTCTGGCGCCGATGTCACGTTCGAGACAGACATGACGCGGCTCTCCCGGCAGAGTGTTCTCAAGGCACCTGCCGGGGACTCCGTGATCCCGTCGCTTGGCGGATCTGATTGCCGGCGCGACAGTGCGATCGTTCGTGGTGTAATACAACGAAGACGGCATATCCGAATAAGGGGAAGCACTATGCGATACATCACCGTCACGATCCTGTCTCTCGTCGTATTATTCGTCTGCGCGTTCAGCGCCGACCGTGCGCGGGCGCAACAACCGCCGGTTGTCACGATACCGCCGATCCACATTCCCCCGATCGCGATCCCCGGCATTGACATTCCGCCGATTACGATACCGCCGATCGAGATTCCGCCGGTCGTGCTCCCGCCGGCGCCGGCATCGTCGGCCGGCGGACCGGCGACATCGCCGGCTAGCGCGCTCTCTATGAGTCTGCCACCCCAAACCCAGGCGATCTTCTCCTGCATCGAAGGTGGCGGTTCCGGCTTGGGTGTGGCTGCCTGCATCGCCGAGTCCCAGGGGCAGGACAGCACGGCCCAGACATTGCGATCGATCGATGCCTGCACGGGGGACGGCGGCTCTGACATTGAGACGGCCGCGTGCATCGCCGAGGCAGCCGGCCAGGAAGAAGCGGCCCAGACCCTCCGCGCGATCGATGGCTGTCTCGCCGCCGGCGGCGCCGATGACGAGATCACCGCCTGCGTCGCCGGCGCGTTGGGGATCTCGATCACGGTAGAGCAGGCCCAGAGCGCGCGTACCTGTGGAATCAGCTCGACGTCGAGCAGCACCAACAGTGCCAGCAGTTCCTCCGGCGATGGCAGTACGTCGACGACCAGCAGTTCGTCAAACGTGCAGGTGGCGAGCTGCACCGGTGCGGTGATCGAAAGCGACGCGACGGCGCAGGCCTTGCTCGGCTGCTTCTCCGGCGCTGAGGGAGCGGCCGCGGCGCGCCTCGTGGCCTGCGCGGTGGGCACGATGCCGCCCGAACTGGCCACCATGGTCGAGCGGGTCTTCGCCTGCATCGAAGGGTATCGCGAGGATGGCGACCTGAATAGCTTCCTCACATGCGCGGTTGCGGCCACCGCTGCGTAGGCGCGCCGCCCCAGACACCCCGCGCCGGCCTCCTTCACATTGGTCCTCATCGTGGGGAGGTCCGGCGTGACGGCCGCCAGGTCAGACCGGATTGCATGGGACGACTGCATCCCCGGCGGCGGGATCGGTGCAGGTCGTGAAGTCGACCGTGACCTTGGCGCCGTCACGCTTCACCGGATGGCGCTTCATTGGTGGCCCTGGGCCTTGCACGGGCGTACCGTCGAGCGCGTAGATCGTGCCCGTGCAGTCGGACCGAAAAAACCCGGTGCGGCCGGCGAACGCCAGCGTTTCGCGAAATCGAATCACGCAGCCTTGCAGCGCGTCGGCGCGATTCAGTTCATGGTGGTCGAGGGCGATCACCTCGTCCGCTGTCCGAACCAGATAGATACCCGGTCGAGAGAGCAAGACCGGTTGATCGAGGGGTAGTCGCTCGACGTCGGTCGTGTAGCGGGTCGAAGGTGTCGCTCGCAAGCAGTTGATCAAGACCAGTCCACCGCCGACCGCGATCGCGACGACCAGCAGGAAGCCGGGGATGAAGCACGCCAACCGCCCCAACGACGGCTCCTGCGGCGGGGAGCGACGGGCGTCATATTCCTCGATCACGCCGGCTCCCGGCGAGGGCGGCGCCGGCCTGCCGCGCCTCGAACGCCAGCGCCGCTGCGAGGGGAAGATCGGCGGACTGTGTCAGCACCCGCTTGAGCATCTGGATCGTTGCCGGCGGCCGCGCGGCGATCGCCTCCGCCGTTGCCATCACCTCCGATTCCAGCGCGGCCCGAGGAACGACGCGATGCACCAGCCGCAGCCGCTGCGCCGTCGCGGCGTCGATCGGGTCGCCGGAGAGGATCATCTGCATCGCATCGCCGTGCGCGATCGTCCGGGGCAGCGTCTGTGTGCCGCCGGCCGAAGGGATATAGCCGAGCGTCACCTCGGGCAGGCCCATCCGCGCATCGTCCGACGCGATCCGGATATCGCAGAGCAGGCTCATCTCACAGCCGGCGCCGAGCGCCCAGCCATGGATCTGCGCGATCAGCGGCGTCTCCATCTCGATCATCAGTCCCCACAGGTCACGCTCCTGTCGGGCGCGGCGCGCCTCGATGACGGAGGGTGCTGTGCCGAACTCCTTGATGTCGGCGCCGGCGCAGAAGCCGCGCTCGCCGGCGCCGCGAAGCACCGCCACCCGCACGTCCGGATCATCGCGCACCGCCAACAACAGTCCCCACAGCTCGTCCCGCATCGCCAGGTTGACCGCATTCAACGCCGACGGCCGGTTCAGCGTCAGGACCGCGATCGAATCGATCTTGTCGTAGAGAACGAGTGGCTCGATCATCAACTGGACCCTGGGCGCGGCCTCCCAATCCGGCCACGCCGGCGACCACATACCCGCACTAAACCCAGTCGTGTTTCTGGATGGCGCTGCGTTCCTTGCCCTTGAGCACGCGTTCCAGATCGCCGTTCAGCCGGTCGAGCAGGGCCTTGCTCGCCTCACGGCCGGGCCGCATCTGCTCGCTGCGCCAGCGCCGAAGCGCCGCCCGATCGTCATCGGAAAGGTCCGTTTGGTCGAGCACCTGCTGCATCACCGTGGACAGGATCGCCCAGGTCTCGTCTTCGTCGATTTGCACGCGCATGGTGGCGCTCCCTATTCTCGTGTGCTCACGTAATATCCCTTGCGGCGGATCAGGCGGGTCGTTCGCTCGTCGAGGGTACTGCCAAGTGTCTCGTTCAGCTCGACCGTCAGGTCCGCCATTTCCGCCGTCCCGACCGCGCGCTCCGTCCGCCAGCGGCGGAGCTTGGTCTTGCCATCCTGGGAGACGCCTGCCTTGTCGATCATCTGCGAGACCACGATCGTCATCAGCGACCACGCCTCGTCGACATTGACAATGATCTGCATTCCAACGCCCTCATGTCAGTGGATTGAAGTTTGAATTGAACCGAACCTCGACCGTTCGGGGACACGATACACCGGCGACGACGGAGGAACCACTCGAACCGTCAGCCATCTAGCGGCCCGTGAAGCGCGGGGGACGCTTCTCCATGAAGGCGGCGACCCCTTCGGCACGGTCGGCGGTTGTCTGAAGAATGATCGTCAGGTCGGTTTCGTACCGGAGCGCTTGCGGCAAGGTGAGGTCTGGACCATTGCGCAACGCTTCCTTACCAAACCGCACGGCGATTGGACCGCGGGCAGCGATCACCGCCGCCAGACGCTCCGCCTCGGCGCGTAGCTCGCCGGCCGGCAATACGGCGCTCACCAGACCGGCGGCGAGCGCATCCTCGGCGGTGAGACGCGCGCCGGCCAGCGCCATCCAGGTTGCCGTTGCCCGCCCGACCGCCCGGCTGAGGCGGGTCAGCCCGCCGGAGAGCGGGACCGATTCACCGTCGCACAGGAGGAAGGTGGCGTTCTCACCGGCGATCCGGATATCGGCTGCCAGCGCCAGCTCGAGGCCGGCCCCATGCGCCGGCCCGTTGACGGCGGCGATCACCGGCTGCGGCAGGTCCGCCACGGGCTGGAAAGCACTGCAACAAACGCCGGCGGCTTGATCGGCACGCGCGTCGACGGTTGCCGACCAATCGCCGCAAAAGGAGTCGCCTTCGCCGGTCACGATCACGACGCGGACACCGTCGTCATCGCGCAGTGTCTCGCACTCCTGCGTGAGCGCGGCGAGGGCACGCGTGCCGATGCCGCTCCATGTGCGGACCGGGAGTGTAAGCTGGGCGATCGCGCCCCAACGATCGACGCGGACTGCTGCCTCGGCCATTCCGATTGGCGCTCCTTGATGGGTGGCGTAGCGGCAGCGTATCAATGGGGTCCGTCACCGGCAAGGTTGTCTCCATGGCACAGGGTGATCCCCGCTTCATTAACGGGCGATCTCACATCGCGGCGGCGGACCGTACCATACTCTCAATCGGCGAGCGAAAGGACATCATACTATGGCCCGAACTCTCGAGTTTCAGACTGATGCATTGATTGTGCGGCTGACCGGCCTGACCAGGTTTGCCGCGCTCCGCGGCGTGCTCCGTATCCCCTACACAAAGATCCAGTCGGTCAGCGCTGAACCGTTTCACATGCCCGCCGGTTCGATCCGTGTTGGCGGAACCTCACTGCCGTTCACCGACTACCGACAAGGCAACTTTTGGAAACGCGGCATCGGCTGGTTCTTCCTCTCCTATGAACATGCCGACAAGACCGTGACCCTGCAGGTGGATAACCTGGCGAGCGGACGGTTTGACTTTTCGATGGTCGTACTGGGCGCCGATGATCCGGCGGCCGTGGCGGCTGAGATCGATACACATCGGAGATCGTCGCGTTAACAGACAGGTAACAACGCGGATACATACCGTTTACGCGTGCGCACTATCGTATGACCATGCAACAATCAACAGCCATGCCCGCGTGTCCCCGATGTCGTGGACGCCTGCACCTGACAGGTGATCGTTACGGTCGATACTTATCCTGCCTGATGTGCGGTTACGTTCATGAGTTGATTTCCGGCAAGTTGCTCGACATACCGAAGGACACCACCGACGCCGCGTAGTGTCGCGTCGAGATCCATGACGGCCGGTCGCATGGGGTCAGCCGCCTATCGCGTGGTCGCGCATCGAGGCTGGCTGTCGTGCGTCACAACGCCGGCTACTGCCGATATCGCTCAACCGTCCTGGCGTCGCGCACCGAAGCATCGTCCGGGTCCTGGCCGAACTCACGGTGCCCACGGCGCTGTCGCAACAGATCCCAACACTGATCCAGCGACACCTCCAGCGCGTGCAACCGCTCGCGTTCCGCCTCGGTGAGGCCCCCTTTATTGAGGAGCGCGTGCTCCTCATCCACAAGTTCCTCGATGTGGTTGAGAACATCCCGGTCGGTCACAGCAACCTCCCCCAATCACCCGCATCGCATCTGTCGCAATAGTACGCCGGCACTACCGGCGCTCCTCGATGATCGTTTGCGAGAGTGGTGGGCCATCAAGCTCGACGAGCGTGCGGTCGAGTCCCGGTGGATCGGGCAGACGTGACGGAATGCGTTTGATCACGCCGATCTCCAAGAGATGCCGCTCGAACGCATCCTCTCGCGCGCTCGTCGCCGTCACTCAGCGAGACAACCGGCCGCACCTCAACATCCGTGCCATCGGCCAGATCGACCGGTCCCTCGAACACCACCGTATTTCCCTTCACCACACCTCGATAGACAGCCATTACTCACGCTCCCAACGGACGCGTCTTGCCCGACCCTCAGACCACGTCATCTGTGCGGATCGTAGCACGGCCGAATTCCGCGGCATTGCTGGACGTTCTCACCGATCATGCCCTCTCCGTCAGGGATCGATTTCGCCCCGACGATATTGTCCTCCACCGAATCTCCAACGGCATGATCGCTCACACAAGGGACGCACCCCAGTTCGGTGCGTCTGTGACCGCGTGACCCAGCCGAGTGCGGATGGTGAGGATCTCCCCGACGTGCAGAAAGTGATGCGCCGCAATCCGCATCACCGCATAGCGCAAGGACAGACCAACCGGGCGTAGGTACGTGATCGAGCCATCGTACGGAATGCTCTGCTCCAGATCCCCACGCTGGGAATCGAGGAACGACCGCGCCGCCGCCTGGACCTCTCCCAAACCGGCGACGATGCCGGGCCAGTCCTCCGCCGCACCGCTACCGCCGGCGCGGAACTTCGTCAGCCCGATCATGGGGTGGGCCGGCAAGCCCTGGAATCTGACATTGAGCCACGAATCCACCATGTTGGTGACGTGTCCCGCTGTCCAGGCGATGCTGCTTCCACCATCGTTGCGCGCGGTAGCCGTCTCGGCATCAAGTCCGCTCAGTGCGTGGTCAAGGTCCGCCCAGGATTGGTACATCAATGCAACGAGCGCTCGCGTCACGAACACCAACCTCCATACGCTACCGCGACCCCCAGTCCTCCCGATTCAGC
The DNA here is from genome assembly GCA_050184225.1 of Dehalococcoidia bacterium. GTDB lineage: Bacteria > Chloroflexota > Dehalococcoidia > CAUJGQ01 > CAUJGQ01 > JBFXAN01. The sequence goes on from JBFXAN010000023.1 coordinate 34,038, forward strand.
GATGCACGTTCGGATCTTCGACCGCCAATCCTTCGGCAGCGGCTACGGTCAGTTGTTCGTGATCCGCAGACACAACGCTCAGATTGGGCAATCCCCGTGCCCGTTGGTCATGCTGGATCACGAGCGCCGCAGCGACATGGACGGCGTCGTATCCTCGAAGGCCATGACCCTCGGCAATGTCCATCGCACGGTTCACGATCCGCTGATCCACGCTCACGACAAAGAAGAGGCCGCGCCAATCCTGCCGGATACTGAGCACCGCGCGGCGCGCATCCCGCTGAGTTAGGTGGCCGCCGCGCGCCCGCCGCACCACGGCCGCGATTATCTCTGGACCCGAGAGCACAACCGTGAAGCCGAGATGGCCGGCATCCCGCCTTGTCTGGCGCCGAACCCAGCCGCTCCCCAATTCCGCGATGTACCGCTTCACCAGGGCGCTACTGTCATAGTAGAAGACCGACACCTACCGGCGTTCCTCGATGATCGTCTGGGATACGAGTGGTCCGTCAAGGATCTCAATGGGAGTCCGATCCATGCCTGGTGGATCGGGTTCGCCCGTCGGTAGGTGACTGATCAATCCAACATCGAGAAGGTGCTGCAAGAATGCACGTTCACGTTCTCGCTCATCCATTCCGGACGCTTCTTCGATGACATGCACCTCCACCTCGACCCCATCCGCCAGATCAACCGGCTCCTCGAACACCACCATCCTATCCTTGACTACACCTCGATAGACCGTCACAGTGCCCTCCCGTCACTCCGGTGATGTCGATGCATGTACGGCTGCCGCCTGTGGCTGACTCAATCCTAGCACCACATACCACCGCCCATCCCGCTCAACACCCAGTGTCATTCGCTCGTTGATCAACAGAACATCCGTTCCCTATACTCAGATCCCTGCCAATGTCGGAGCAGCCCGATGACCGCCCTCCCGCGCGCTCACACTCCCATCTGGCCGATCCCGTGGTGGCCGCCGGCCGCCAAAACCATCAAAGAGAACGATCATCTCGCACGAATTCGCCGCCCGCTCCACCGCCTATCTGAACGCGCCCACACCGCCAAAACGAAACGATCAAACGCGCGCCCCACCCGCCCAGCCCGTCCAAGCCATCGGGTCTTTCGCGTTGCCATCCAACGCGCTACTGTGACCCTGAGTGCACATCGCGGATTCGCTGAGGTGGCTCACGCTGACGCACATATTTAGCCATCCACTGCACACACCCGCTGGACGGAGGGGCCTGCCGTGAATACCGCCGAATTCCTGATGATCAGCTCGATGACCGTGCCCGACCGTGAGGCGCTGGTCCAGGGCGATACCCGCGTTACCTATATGGAGATGGCGGACCGGGTCAAGCGGCTCGCGAACGGCCTCCAGGCACTCGGCATCGCCAAGGGCAGCCACGTCGTCGCCATGGCGATGAACAGCCCCGCCTACGTCGAAACCTACTACGCCTGTGCCATCCTCGGCGCCGTCTATGTCCCACTGAACTACCGCGCCAAGCAGGAAGAGCTCACCTACATGATCAACACCGCCGGCGCCGATGTCGTCCTCGTCGGCGAGCGGTATCTTCCCCTTCTGAATGACATCCGCGAATCGCTCACCTCGGTCCGCCATATCATCTGCTTCGACGCTTCTCCGGAGAATGCGAAGAACTACGAAGAACTGATCGCCGCCAACGAGCCGGAAGACATCTTCACCGACATCGACGACAGCGACCCGACGATCCTCATCTACACCAGCGGCACCACCGCCATGCCCAAGGGTGTCATGCTCACCTACGGCGGCATGTCGGAATACGTGCTCAGCGGCGTCGAGATGGCCAACCCGGAAGACGAGAACCCCGAAGTGATGCTCGTCTCCGTTCCCTTCTTCCACGTCGCCGGTGCCACCACGATGTGTCTCGCGATCTATGGCGGCCGCAAGCTCGTCATCCTGCCGCAGTTCTCGCCGGAGAGCTGGCTCGAAGCCGTCCAGAATGAGCGCGTCACGCTCAGCTTCGTCGTCCCGACGATGCTCAAGCGGATCATGGATGTTCCCAGCTTCGAGCGATATGACACCTCATCGCTCAAGTCGGTCACCTACGGCGCCGCACCGATGCCCTATGAGGTTGTCCGTCGTGCCGTCGATGTCTTCCCCGACGTCGACCTGAACAACGCCTACGGCCAGACCGAGACGAACTCAACCCTCACCTTCCTCGGTCCGGACGACCACAAGGTCGCCGGTCTCGAGGGCGACGCGCTCGAATTGAAGCTGAAGCGTCTCCGCTCCGTCGGCCGCCCACGCGACGATGTCGCGATCTTCATCATGGACAACAGCAACAACATCCTCGGTCCAAACGAAGAGGGCGAGATCTGTGTCGCCAGCGCCCGCGTCATGTCCGGCTATTACGGCAATGAGGACGCCACACACGAGGCGATCCAGGACGGCATCCTTCACACCGGCGATGTCGGCTACCTTGATGACGAGAGCTACCTCTTCATCACCGGCCGCAAGAAGGACCTGATCATCCGCGGTGGCGAGAACATCTCCCCCGGCGAGATCGAGTCCGTGTTGATGAGCCACCCGCACATCGAGGACGCCGCCGTCATCGGCGTGCCCGATGTGGAATGGGGCGAAGTGGTCAAAGCGGTGATCGTCTCGTCAGACGCCGGCCAGCCCGACACCGACGAACTGCGCGAATACGTGCGCACCCGCCTCGCCAGCTTCAAGGTGCCGCAGTACTTCGCCTTCTTAGAAGAGCTACCCCGCAATCCCATGGGCAAGGTGCTCAAGACCGATCTACGCAAGCAGTATGGTCAGCCCCAGCACGACGGTGTCTTGAGCGCAAAGTCCTGAGTCGAGCGCGGCGGCCGTCCCACCCCGCCCGACTCCCGCCCAGGCGAACGTAATCGGAGATATTCATGGCACACGGTGAGCCGGAACCCACACAACGCTCCGCGACCGGCGCGCAGCCGTCCCCAGACGGCCGGCTGCGCTCGTCCACGCTCGGCATCTGGGCCTCGTTGATCGGCGGCACGGCGATTTCCGCCTCCCTCCAGGCGCAGGTCGGCGAGAATACGCCCCACCGCGAGGTCTACTGGAACATCACCGGCGGGTGGGTGCTCTATCCCTTCCTCGCCATGCTGGTTTCGGTGCTGCTCTATTCGCTCTATCGCCGCGCCCAATACTGGCGCCTGGGCAAGTCCACCGTTCGCACGGATAACATCGCCGCCCGGCTCAAGAACGTCTTCACCCAGGGCGCCATCGCCCATCGCGTCCCGCGCGACCCCTTCGCCGGTGCCTATCACCTGATGATCTACCTCGGCATGATCGGCCTTTTTATCGCCACCACGCTCATCCTGATCGATGAAGAGATCTTTATGCCCCTTACCGGTCTTCCCTTCCTCCGCGGACCGGTCTATCTCGGCTACTCGCTCTTCGCCGACCTCTCCGGCATCATCGCCACCGTCGGCGTCCTGATGGCCCTCTTCCGCCGCTATGCCCGCAAGTTCCGCCGCATCAACTGGGACCAGCGCTGGGAGGATGGCGCCATCCTCTGGGGACTGCTCTTTCTTCTGATCAACGGCTTCCTCGTCGAGGGTGTGCGCATCGCCGTCACCGAGTGGGACCAGCATCGCTCCTGGGCTTACTGGTCGCCCGCCGGCTTCCTCGTCGCCGCGATCTTCAACGCCACCGGCTGGAGCGATACCACCCTCCGCCACATCCACCAGGCGTTCTGGTGGATCCACGTTCCCACCGTCTTCCTCTGGCTCGGCCTGCTCGCCTACACCAAGCTCAGCCACATCTTCATGGCGCCCAGCAACGCCTTCTTCAAGACGCTGGAACCGTACGGCAAGCTGGAGTACGCCACCGACCTCGTCTCATCACAGGAGGAAGCGGAAGTCTTCGGCGTCGGCGCGATCCAGAACTTCACCTGGAAGCAGCTCTTCGAGCTTGATGTTTGCGTCCGCTGCGGCCGTTGCTCCGACAACTGCCCGGCCCACCTCTCCGGTCAGCCGCTCTCGCCGATGATGATCGTCCAGAACCTCAAGACGCACATGGGTGAAGTCGGCCCGATCCTCGTCGATGCCAAGCAGAAGGGCGAGCCGCTGCCGGTCTTCGATCACATGGTCGGCGGCGCGATCAAGGAAGAGTCGCTCTGGGCCTGCCGTACCTGTGGCGCCTGCGTCCAGGAGTGCCCGGTCTATATCGAGCACATCCCCACGATCGTCGATATGCGCCGCTGGCTCGTGCTCGACAAGGCGGAAGTTCCCGAGACGGCGATGTCCGCCCTCCAGAACATCGAGCAGCGCGGCCACCCCTGGCGCGGCAGCGCCTTCACCCGCACCGACTGGATGGACGGCTTGAACGTCCCCCAGTACGACGGCTCGCAGGAGTACCTCTACTGGGTCGGCTGCACCGGCGCCCTCGTCGACCGTGCCGTGAGCATCTCTCAGGCCGTCGTCAAGCTCCTGAGCGAGGCCGGCGTCAGCTACGGCGTGATCGGCTCCGCCGAAACCTGCAACGGCGACCCTGCCCGCCGGCTCGGCAACGAGTACCTCTACCAGATGCTCGTCCAGCAGAACATCGAAACCTTCAACGAGCTGGGCGTGAAAAAGATCATCGTCCACTGCCCGCACTGCTTCAACACGTTCAAGAACGAGTACCCGGACTTCGGCGCGAAGTTCGAGGTGATCCACCACGCCGTCCTGCTCGATCACCTCGTCAAGCAGGGCAAGCTCCAACCGAAGGCCGGCATCGGCCAGAAGATCACTTATCACGACCCCTGCTACCTCGGCCGCCACAACGGCATCTACGAGGAGCCGCGGGAGCTGATCCAGTCTATCCCCAACGTCGAGCTGGTCGAGATGGAGCGCAGCCGCTCGACCAGCATGTGCTGCGGCGCCGGCGGTGGCTGCATCTGGCTTGAAGAGAAGGAAGGCAAGCGCGTCAACCACGTCCGCACGCAACAGGCGATCGACACCGGCGCTGACGTCGTCGCCGTCGCCTGCCCCTTCTGCATCCAGATGTTCGAGGACGGCATCCCCGCCCTCCAACCGGACGAGGAGAAGCGGATCAAAGCCTTCGATATCTCCGAACTGCTCGAAGTCGCCGTCGTCAGCCAATCCCGCGCCCAGCGTGAGGCTGCACAGGCGAGCGGAGACTGATCGACGATGCGGCCGCCGCACAGCACCGGCGAGTCCGGCGAGGCAACCGTCTGTAGCCTGTGCCGTGTCGAATCGGGTGCTACGCGCATACAATGAAAGCATCAGTGCAAGAAGCTACGAGGGCGAAATGAACGACCAAGCAGCGTCGACGTCGTGCCCCGATAATCTGGATCTGCACGAGACTCCCGGCATCATCGTCGATCGCCGCCCAGCCGAGGTCAGAGCGCGCATACTCGGTACTGGTTTGGAAGTATGGGAAGTGGTGAAGACTTATCACGAGGTGGGCGAGGACTGGCCTCGATTCCGAGCCTGCTATGAGCAGCTAACTGAGGACCAACTCCGTGCCGCGTTGACCTATGCAAAGAGTCATTGGGAGGTGATCGGCCCGAGGATCGCGGAGGGCTATACTCACGTTCCTGAATCGCTCCGTGAGACCATTCCCGCTCGCTGGCGCTGAATGCGCTTCTACCTTGATGATGATGTCTACTCGCCTCGTATCCTGGAGAGCGCCCGGCGGCTTGGTCTGGACATCACCGGGCCGGCAGAGTCAGGACACGGCGGCGCACCGGACGACGTGCATCTCAACGTCGCCGCCTCAACAGGTCGCTGTCTCGTTACCCGCAACTATGGAGACTTCGCCCAGTTGACGAGCAGCTACGCCGAGTTGGGATTGCCCCACGCTGGCGTGCTTTTTGTACCGCCGTCCCTGAGCAACGAGATGTTTGGTGCCATCGCCCGCGCGCTAAAAGCGTATGCCGATGCCTACCCAGATGGCATGCCACCATACATGATCGACTTTTTGACACCCACTGCTGATTAACTGGTTCCCGACCTGCCAGCGGGTTCCTCCGTCGCGGCGATCGACCCTTCGTCAAGCAGCCATGTCGCGGTGATTGCCAACGCTTTGGCTAAGGCCACCAGTTCATAGTCCGTCACTTCACGATAGCCGCACTCGATTTTTGCGATACCCGCTCGATCGATATTGAAGCCAGCGACCTGCAGTCGTGCAGCCAACGCCGCCTGCGTCAGTCGGGGTGTGATACGTCTGCGCGCCTCTCTGACACGCGGACCAACGATGTTCCGGGGTCGCTGCATCGAGCTCGCCCACTCTGCTCCATCGGCAGAACTCTGGGCGAGTTGATCCTATGTCTTGCGTTTGCATTTTCTGTTCCACTGATGGAACATTCTGAACGCCGAACCGCAAGGATTCTGGTAGACGGTCACGGTGGGAGGGTGCCTGCATGTCATGGCTGGCTCGCAGTCCCTTACATTCCCGCGAAACGGGATCGACATGGGAGAAGAGAATCCCGTCAATTGTGCTATCGGTTCTCCTCCTTGTAATGACCGCTTGTGGTGGTGAGAGCGACGGGCCGGATGCTGCTGAACTTGTCCGAACAAACTCTGAGGCTGCACTGGAAGCTTCGCCATCCAGTCCTCCAAGAGGTAACACGACGTCGACGCGGACCGCGACCGCTACTCAATCCCCTATTCCGACGGCTAGCCCGACCCCGACTCCATCACCTGCACCGACGCCAGTCTCGGTGTCAGCACCGACGTTCGTGACCAATGAGCTCAGGGTTGGCTGCCACGAGGCGCCCAGAGCCGATTCTCGGATCGTCGCAGAACGGGAGATTGGCGGTCCAAGCCATGGATAGTCTCATCCGGTTAGCTGACGGCGTGTGGCATCGCGAGGTCGATCAAGGCTGTTGGACGAGGACTGCACCTGGGCCGGTGAGAATCTTCAACACTCCCAGTGAGGCTGAGTCCTACGCGGCGACAGTGCGTCCGAAACCCAAAGCTCAGGCGTATCGCGGCACACACTCCGGCGACGGCCAAGTCACATTCATCGTGGCCGGCGATGGTGTGGGGGTATTGGCGTTTCTCATCACCAACATGCAGTGCCGCGAGGGCCGGCGAGTGAGTGTGGGGCTAGGCAGAGGTCAGGAGAACATCCGCTCTGACACAGGAATCCTGCTTCCAGTGAATCCGCGCGGTCTCACAACCGAGGTAGGGCAAGGACCAGCCGTTTCCCTTGAAGGTGGTTTGTTCGGCGCCGACACAGCACCGCAGCTCGTTATTGTCAATCAAGGGTTCTCTACGAACTCTGGGCGGCTGAATGGGGCAGTGTTGCTCTCACTCAGGGGAACGGTGTCGCCGACAGTCGTGAATGGCAGCGTATCTTACGCTCTGCCCGCAATTGCCCAATTCAATGAAACACCGTGCAACACGGGCACACTCACGTTTTCCGCACCTCGCGTTGGCGATGCCGACGCGCTCACACGCACTGTTCCGACGCCGGCAGCCGGCGGTCAGCAATTATGCATCAGGACAAACGACGGTAGGCTCGTGTGTTCAGGTCCCTGATCGCAGCCGCGTCACTCGGCTGGAGTCTTTCGACTGGCCGACACAATGACCAATGACGCGCGGGAGGCTAAAATGTGAAGGGACAGAGTGGTGGGACGGACCAACCCGAGGTGGAAGGGTAGAGCGCAGCCACACCTTGTCCCTCCTGCATCCAGATGTTCGAGGACGGCATCCCGCCCTCCAACCGGACGAGGAGAAGCGGATCAAAGCCTTCGATATCTCCGAACCGCTCGAAGTCGCCGTCGTCAGCCAATCCCGATCTGACCGCGAAGCAGCCCAGCGCCAGGCCGCCGGTGCGAGCGGTGACGACTGATCGCCGGAACCGCGAAAGGAGCGACGTAGCCATGCCCTCCCTCCTCAAGCGATGGCGTCTGACCGTAGACGACTACCACCGCATGGCGAAGGCGGGCATCCTCCATGAGGACGACCGCGTCGAGCTGATCGAGGGTGAGCTAATCGAGATGGCCACGATCGGGAGCTACCACTTCACCAGCGTCAACAATCTAAACCAGGAGTTCAGCGGACGCTCGAGTGGCCGATTTATCGTAAGTGTTCAGAATCCCGTGCGTGTATCGCGTCACTCAGAACCGCGACCTGATATCGCCCTGCTCCGTCCGCGTGCCGACAAGTATGCGGGCGGACTCCCCGGTCCTGAAGACGTGTTGCTGATCGTGGAAGTGTCAGACCCCACCGTCGCCGCTGACCGAAGAGTCAAGCTTCCACTGTACGCCGCGGCCGGCATCCCCGAGGCCTGGCTGGTCAACATTCCCCGCCGCTCCATTGAAGTGCATCGTGAGCCACGGGGCGGCCGGTATCAACAGGTGACGGTCTTCCGGAAAGGAGAGCGCATTGCACTGCTCCTGCTCCTGGACGTGACGGTCGCCGTGGAGGACATTCTGCCGTAGTTTTCGATGCCGCCGCGCTCCCCAAGTTCTTCGCCGGATCTACTAGTCTGTAACGTACCCCGCGTTAGAATTATCACAAGCAGGGCGATCGCGCCCCGTCCCTGCCGCCCAACGCACGGGGACACGGTTCAACCAATTCCAGACAGGACTCCCCCTTCCCTGCGAGGGAAGGGGGCCGGGGGGATAGGTCCGCATGAACATCATCGTCTGCGTCAAGCAAATTCCTGATCCGGAGACGCCGGCAACCGCGTTCAAGGTCGACGAAGCGGCGAAGAAGGTGATCCCGGCGCAGGGTATCGCGCCCGTGATCAGCCCGTACGATGTCCAGGCCGTCGAGGCCGCGCTCCGCATCCGCGACGCCAAGGGCGAGGGCAAGATCACGATCCTCAGCATCGGCCCGGCCAGCGCCCGCGACGTGATCAAGCATGCGCTGGCGATGGGCGCCGACGAGGGCGTACTCGTCGACGACCCGGCGCTCTATGACAACCCTGATCCTTTCGTCACGGCGCAGGTGCTCACCGCCGCGATCCAGAAGATCGGCGACTACAACCTGATCCTCTGCGGCCGCGCCGCCGCCGACTGGGACTACGGCATCGCGCCGTCCGGTATCGCCGAGACGCTCAACCTGCCCTGTGTCACCGTGGCGAAGAAGATCGAAGCCGTCAACGGCACCGTCAAGGTCGACAAGGTGCTCGCCGACGGCTTCGAAACCGTCGAGGCCCAAGCTCCGTGCGTGGTCACGGTCTCGAACGAGTTCGGTGACCCGCGCTATCCACAGCTCCGCCAGATCATGGCGGCGGCACGCAAACAGGTCGATGTCTGGACGCTCGCGGACCTCGGTCTCAGCCCCGACCAGTTGCAGCGCCGGATCACGATCGAGAAACTCTATGTCCCGGTGAAGCAGTCGAACGTCGAGATCATCGAGGGCGATTCGGCGGAGGAGCAGGCGGCGAACCTTGCGAAGAAACTACGTGACGCGCGCCTGATCTAGGGTGCAAAGCGACAAGCTCGGTATCGGCATCGCGATCGGCGTCGGTATCGGGGCCGCCCTCGGTGCGGTCATGGACAACGTCGCGTTGGGCATTGGTATTGGCGTCGCGATCGGTATCGCCATCGGCACCGCCCTGGGCAGAGAACGACAATAGGACGAAACCCGCTGTCGATGGCAAATGTCCCGACGGCGCCTCGAAATGGGGGAAGAAAATGGCTGAAGGTGTGTTGGTCATCGGCGAGATTCAGGATGGCGCCCTCGTCGGCATCACCCAGGAGATGCTGGGCGCGGGCCGGCGGATTGCGGAGGCGCAGGGTGGATTGGTGAACTTGGCGTTGTTCGGTGAAGGCGCCGAGACGCTGGCCCAGGAAGGGATCGTGGCCGGCGCTGATCTCGTCTACACCGAAGACAACGCCGCGCTGAATGACTACCTGCCGGAGCGCTGGCTGGCGGCGGCGCAGACCGCGATCGACTTTGCCGACCCGGCGGTAGTGCTGATCGGCACGACCACGGCCGGCCGTGACCTCGCGCCGCGCCTGGCCTTCCGGCTGAACACCGGCCTTGCCGTCGATATCCTTTCCTACGAGGTCGATGGTGAGAAGGTCCGCTGGACGCGCCCCTGTTACGGCGGCGCCGCCCGTGCCGAAGTCGTGATCAACGGCATGCCCCAGATCGCGACCGTCCGCTCGAAGTCGCAGGAGCCGCTGGAGCCGGATGCGAGCCGGAGCGGTGATACGATCCCGCTGGCGGTCGAGTTGCCCGCCGACGAGCGCGAGAAAATCCTCTCCAAGGAGATCGAGGAGAAGGAAGGCATTCAGCTCGAAGACGCCGATGTCGTCGTCTCCGGCGGTCGCGGCCTCGGCGGACCGGAGGGCTTCCAGGTCGTCGAGGAGCTGGCGTCCGTCCTCGGCGGCGCAGTCGGCGCCAGCCGCGCCGCCTGCGACCTCGGCTGGTATCCGCCCTCGCAGCAGGTTGGACTCACCGGCAAGACGATCAGCCCGGATGTCTATATCGCCATCGCAATCTCCGGCGCGAGCCAGCACATGTCAGGCATGGCCGGCTCCAAGAACATCATCTCGGTCAACAAGGATCCGGACTCCAATATGGTGAAGTCCTCGCGCTACGCGATCATCGGCGACTACAAGCAGGTGGTACCTGCTCTGATCAGTGAGATCAAGAAGCTCAAGTCGTAGGCACGAGTTCACGACTGTTGTAGAACCAGACGCCGGCCGCCGCTGCCGGCGTCTGTCTCTTCCCTGGCTGGAGTACTGTGGCTGACGTAGGAGATCTGTCCGTCACTGGGCTATTTCGCTACCCGATCAAGTCGTGCGGCGGCGTTGCGCTCGCAGAAGCTTCCGTCGGAAGCCGCGGCATCATCTATGACCGCGAGTTCATGGTCGTCGATGCGACCACCGGGTTGTTCCTGACGCAGCGAGAGATTCCCCGCATGGCCCTGATCCGGCCGAGTGTGGAAGACGATCGGCTTTGTCTCGACGCGCCCGGAATGTCTCACCTGTCCGTAAACCCAATCCGTCACGGATCGGCTCGTAGCGTGATCGTCTGGCATGATCGGTGTCCGGCGGTCGATCAAGACCCGGAGGCCGCGGGCTGGCTGAGCGACTTTCTGAAGACGGATTGCCGTCTCGTGCGCATGGCGGAGGAGCATGTTCGCCGCGTCGATCGGCGCTACGCGGTCAATGTCGGCGACCAAGTGGGCTTCGCCGACGGCTATCCGTTCCTCCTAATCTCGGAGGAGTCACTGGCCGATCTCAATGCCCAGCTGTCCTCCCCACTCCCGATGAACCGCTTCCGGCCCAACATCGTCGTGTCGGGTGGCGGTGCGCCCTATCTTGAGGACCAGTGGCGGCAGATCCGGATCGGTGCCATCGACTTTCATCTGGTCAAGGCGTGTGCCCGCTGCGTCATTACGACTACTGATCAAGCAACCGGTGAGCGGGGCAAGGAACCGCTGACCACGCTGGCTGGCTACCGGCGGTCAAGGCGCGGCGTCCTCTTTGGCCAGAACATGGTCCACAGTGGTCCGGGAACGATCCGGTGCGGCGATCCGGTCGAGGTACTTGCCTGACGCTGCGGCCCTATCGCTACGTGTCGTACACGGGTCGCCGCTGGAACCCCCCGATGACGCCCCGGCCACGCGCGCCGCGAGCGGACACCGCTCGGGTTCGTACGCCCGAAGCATCTCCGTCGCGGGTGAAAGGGCATCCAGGCGGGTCGTTGTCATACGCACCTCCACGCCCACGTTGGCGGACCTTCGAGCGGTGACGTCTTAATCCCGGCGATGTCCACGTCAACTGACAATCGGCCAGGCGTCGACTGACTCGGCCTTGGGCACGGATCAAGGATTCACCAGGGGCGGACGCCTACGCTTTCTCCTTCGCCATCTCCCGTTGCATTTCCGGCGGCAGGAGGTTCGGGATGCCGTCCTCGATCGGATACTTAAAGTCGAGCGCCTTGGAATAGAGGTAGCCGGTGATGATCTCACCGTCCTTCTCCTCCTCGACGTGCAGCTCCAGCGGCTGCTTGGTCATCGGGCAGACGAGAATGTCCATCAGCTCGCGCTTCATCATTCACTCCTTGCGTTGCTCTTCCGCGATTATCGCAGGCCGTTCCATTGTGGCGCAGCGGGCCGGCCATGTCCGGCGCGCGGAGGCGACCGAACGTGTTCCGTACCTGAACCGATCCCCACCCACACATTCCCCTTAACGGCGGCACTGGTACAATCTCTCTGTCGCCGGGTACACACCCGGCGATGGCATTCAGGTGAGATATGCGTGTTATCGGCTTGACAGGCGGAATCGCCGCGGGAAAGTCCACCGTTTCCGATGCGCTGCTCGAGTCCGGTGCAGCCGTGATCGATGCGGACAAGGTTGGTCACGAGGCGTACCTGCCCGGAACGGAAACACACCAGGCGCTTGTCGCCGCCTTCGGTGAAGAGATCCTCGCCGACGACGGTCAGATCGACCGTCGGAAGTTGGGCGCGATCGTCTTTGCCGATCCGGCGCAGCGGCAGCGGCTCCAAGACATCGTCTGGCCGCGCATGAAAGAGATGATGCGTGGCCGGCTGAAGCAGTTGGCTGCGGAGGATACCCAGGTCGCCGTGATCGAGGCCGCTGTATTGCTTGAAGCAGGCTGGCAGGATCTGGTTGATGAAATCTGGGTGGTACAGGTGCCTGAAGCGGTCGCGATGCAGCGGTTGATGGAGCGCAATGGCTTCTCTGCCGAGGACGCCCAATCCCGTATCCGGGCGCAACTGAGCAATGAGGAACGCGTGCGCCAGGCCAGTGTCGTCATTGACAACACCGGTACGATCGAGGACGCCAAGGCGCGCGTACGCGCATTGCTGGCAGGGAGCTCCTAGCTGCTATCCGACGTAGGAATGGCAACGCAAAATCTGGAACCTGCAACGAAGAGCTGGTGAGTGTGATGACGAGCAAGACAGAGACTCGGGACGATTACCGCATCTACGCCGTCGAGGAATATGCGGCGACCGACGAGCCGTACTATGAATCGATCGGCGATGAAGAGGCGCTCTTCCGCGCGGCCTTCGAGCAGAAGATCCCGGTTCTCCTCAAAGGTCCAACCGGATGTGGCAAGACCCGGTTCGTCGAGCACATGGCGTATCAGCTTGGCCGGCCGTTGTCGGTAATCCGCAAGAGCGAGACCGCCAATGAGGACCTGTCGCCATCCGGTCTACCGGTCGTGACCGTTGCCTGCCATGAGGACCTCACCGCATCCGATCTGGTTGGCCGGTTCCTGCTCGAAGGTGACGAGACCCGCTGGATGGATGGACCGCTCACCCGGGCCGTGAAGGCCGGCGCAATTTGCTATCTCGACGAAGTGGTTGAGGCGCGCAAGGATACGACCGTGCTGATCCACCCGCTGACCGACCACCGGCGCATCCTGCCGCTGGAGAAGCTCGGTCAGGTCGTCGAGGCCAGGGACGGCTTCCTCCTCGTGATCTCGTACAATCCTGGCTATCAGAGCGCGCTCAAAGACCTGAAGCACAGCACGCGCCAGCGTTTCATCGCGATCGAGTTCAACTATCCGCCGCGCGAACTGGAAGCGCGGATCATCGCACACGAGGCAGGCGTCGATCAGGCGATCGCGATCGACCTCGCCAAGCTCGGCGAGAAGGTGCGCAACCTGCGCGAGCACGGCCTTGGCGAGGGCGTCAGCACCCGGCTGCTGATCTACGCCGGCAAGCTGATCGCCAAGGGCATTCCCGCCCGCCGCGCCTGCCAGGTCGCCGTCGTCTGGGGCCTCACCGACGACGCCGAAGTCCAGCGCAGCATCGAAGAGGTCGTCTCTTCCATCTTTGAGTAGCGCGGTTCATGGCGCACTGGTCGAAGTGTGTGCGGCCGGGCGCGGTTCCGCGAGCGCCAGATCGACGGCTGTGTCGACGCCCAGGGCACGACCCTCGGCCTCGGCAGCGGCGAAGCCGTCGCCGCCCAATGCCTCCTGGACCAGCGGAACCAGCCGGCTGTACTCCTCTTCGAATTGGGCGATGCGCGGGGAGCCGATCTCCGCGCGCAGTTCCGCGGACGCGCCGAGTAGCCACGCCGCGCGCTGATGATTCCGGCGTGCGGCGGCGACCGCGGCCAGTCCCTCGATGGCGCAGGCCATTGGCTCCCGGGCATTCACTTCGTGGGTCAGTTGTAGCGCCTCCCGGTGGCGAGCCTCAGCCTCGCGGATGTCGCCTTGCCGAATCGCCACGATGCCGAGGTTGTTGAGCTGCAAGGCGATATCGATCGGGGACTTGCCCATCCGCGCCACCGCCAGGCTCGCGTCCAGCAGCCGGCGCGCCGTAGCATGGTCGCCCTGATCTTCGGCCACCCACCCCAGCACACCAAGGGCCAGCCGTTCACCCCAAGGGTCGGGAGACTCGGCATAAATGGCCAGCGCCTCCTCGCATGCCTGGCGTGCGGTCGTCCAGTCGCGATCGTGCCGGGCGAGCATGCCCAGCACCGCGAGGCTGCTCGCCAGACCACGACGATTGCCGTCGGTGCGCCACAGTGCCACGCTCGCCTCGATGTATGCCCGTGCTTCTATGTGATCGTGCTGAATGTCCGCGAGGTTGGCGGCGGCGAACAGCACCGCCGCCCGCAGCGCCGGCGCTGCGTCCGGGGCGGCTGCCAGCGCGCGGGCGCACCACTCACGCCCCTCGTGGTAGTAACCCTTGATATACCAGAACGTCGTCAGGGCTGCGCAGAGCCGAAGCGCCGGCTCGGCTTCATTGGCGACCAGCGACCATCCGAACGCCGCCCGCAGATTGTAGTGCTCCAACTCCAGCCGCCGCACCCACTCGGCCTGTGCCGGCCCCACCATCCCGCGGCGCGCTGCCCGCGCCAGTTGCAGCATGTACTCCGCGTGGGCGCGCTGAATGTTGGGCTGCTCTTCGTCTGCCGCGAGTTGTTCTAGTCCGTACTCGCGGACGGTTTCGAGCATGGTAAAGCGTGACTCGCCGGCGGCCCCCGCCACCTGCCGCAGGAGACTGTGCTCGTCGAGTGATCCGAGTCCGTTCAGCACGTCGAAACCGTGGCGTCCTCCGGCGTCGCAGACCGCTTCCGCCGCCGCCAGCGTGCAGCCGCCCACGAAGACGGCGAGCCGCCGGAACAGCGCCTGCTCCAATGGGGCGAGCAGGTGATAACTCCAGGCGATCGTGTCTCGCAAGGTCCGCTGTCGAGCGGGGAGGTCACGCGCGCCACCGGTCAGCAGTGGCAGCCGGCGGTCGAGCCGCGCCAGCAGCGCCTTGGGCGAGAGGATTCGGACCCGCGCCGCTGCAAGCTCGAGCGCGAGCGGTAGGCCGTCCAGTCGGGCGCAGATCGCCGCCACCGCCGCCGCGTTGTCTCCCGTCAGAGAGAATGCCGGGTTCGCTGCCTGCGCACGTTGAACGAAGAGGGCCACCGCCGGAACCCCCGACAGTGCCACCGGATCGGAGACCTGTGCCGGTTCCGGCAGCGGGAGGGGTGGCACGGCATACTCTCGCTCTCCCGATACTCGTAGTGCCGCCCGGCTGGTGACGAGCACTGTCAATTCCGGACAGTTCCGCAGCAGTAACGCAAGCAGTGGTGCTCCCTCCACAACCTGCTCGAAGTTGTCGAGCAGGAGCAGCACGCGCCGGCCGTTCAGGTAGTCGCCGAGTGCCTCGGCCGGCGGCCGGCTCCTGTGCTCGCGCACGCCGAGCGCCTCGACGATCATCCCCGCGACCAGACCGGGGTCGGTGAGGGGCGACAGGTCCACGAACCAGGCGCCGTCCGGATAGCTTGCCCGGACGTGTTCGGCCGCGGTGATCGCCAATCGCGTCTTCCCTGAGCCGCCGGGACCGGTGAGTGTCAGAAACCGCGTGCCGCCGGCCAGCATCAGTGCCACCGCCGCGACCTCGCGCTCACGGCCGACGAAGCTGGTGAGCGGCGCCGGGATATTGCCGGGCGGGGCGCCCGTGTGGGTCGGCTGCGCGGCTGCCGGCCTGGGCATAGGAACTTGGGACGTGCCGGCACGCGCGGTGCCGTGGGCCAGCTCGGCCAGTTCTGTCCGTTCAGCCTCGGACAGGCTGAGTGCGTCTGCCAGGGCACGGGCGGTATGGGGGTAGAGGCGGCGGCGGCGGCCCCGCTCCAATGCTCCGACGCTGTCGGGAGACAGACCCGCACACTCGGCCAGTGCCTCCTGGGTTAGTCCTGCCCGCAGCCGCAACCGCCGCACGAACTCGGCGAGCGTCATCTCTCTGCCATCCGCCATGAGCCACGCCCTCAACCAGGCGGTGGACCCGGCGCATCGGCGCTCATCCACCACCGTTTGGGGCGACCTTCCTGCATCCTCGCCCGTATGATACGGCACCGCTTTCTTCGAACGCAGCGGCCGTGACACCGCGATCCCTGCCCGCCCCAACGGAACGGTAGGAGAAGTCACCGGAAAGTCTACGGGTAGTCGCCGTGGGAATCGTGACCGTAGCGCGGCACCATTTCAACGATTCCAATAGGCACTAGGCCAGAGGAGGCGGAGAACGATGAACAAACAGACATCAGCTGAATTGCCACAAGGCGGCAGCCGGACGGGACGTTGGCGATGGGCGCTGGCGGTCGCCTCGATCGGCGCGGCACTCGTGCTGCTCGCGCTCGGAAGCCGGCCCGTAGAAGCCGATGGCGCCTGGCTGGGCCAGCAACCGCTTGCCAACTGGAACACGGCGGGTGCCGCGATCCCGCAGGCGCCGCCGCGTACGGACCCGATCAACCCGTGCCCCCCTCAGGGCCGATCGCCGCAGACCGATGAGGACCGTCAGGTCGCCGCCGCCGGGTGGACGCTCTTCGGCTCGTTCCAGGGCGGCTACGGCCTGATGGTCGTGATGGGTGCGACCAACTTCGACGGCATGTGCCGGCCGCTGGCGTTCCAGACCTTCGTCTTCTTCCTGGAGAACTTCGTCGGCACGCTTTCGCCGGTGCTGATGGACTCGCGCGGCGACGGCGTACAGGGAGGCGTGTTCATCAGCGCGCCGATCAACGACGGCCTCGGTCCCGAGGGGATGCCCTCCGTGACGGCGTCATTTTCCCGCTACACGGCGGACGACCCGGCGTGCTGCCCCTCGTCTACCTCGACACTGACGTACACCCTCGTCCACACCGAGAACGGGTGGGTGCTGACACCCGGCGAGGTCACGACGACGGCGAATTAGTAGGAGCGTTCGGGCGGTGCTGCGGGCGACGCCCCCTCGGCAGTGCATCCCGGAGACCACTGAGGGTGGCTACGTCTACGACTCCAGCGACGGCGGTGGTGACGGTGGCTGGTGGATCGATGAGCCCGAGATGGGTTGCGGCGGTGGCCACGACGGTGAGTTCGGCGGCGGCGGGCTTTCCTACCGCAGCGAACTGCTCGCCGGCTGGACGATGGGCACCGCCGATAGGCGCCGTGACGGCCGGGTCGCTATCAGTTTCACCGTTCCTGTGGGTTCGACGCCCTAGTGCGTTGCCTCTCCGGGAAGGCGTACCAGCTGCACCGTCCCGCGGCCATCAACGGCGCGATCCGAGGCTGGCTCTTCTCCACCGGCGGCGCGGGCACCACCACCTCCGCCCGCGCCGCCGGTTCAGCAGCGACCAGAAGCTGGTAGAGGTCATGACATAACTGGGTCTTCATCGCGCCGCACGACGGCGGCTGGCGCGTCGCTGCCACCGCGCTGTGGGACTTTCACGATGTCTCCGGTGCCGTCCCCTGGGCTCGGTAACGCACGATAACGATATGCCTCGGACAGCAGAAGAGAAAGAATCATGGCTCATCATCTCTCGAACGGAGCGCATCGGCCGAGCAGGTTGCGGCGGCGCGCGGCACTCGTCATGTTGCCCGTGCTGCTCCCGCTGTTGGCGATTGCTACCCCCGCGCCGATGGCCCAGGCGCAGCCCCCACCCCCGACCGTGACCTTCGAATACACCGGCGCTGTGCAGCAGTGGACCGTACCATCGAACGTTCGGTTGGCGGAATTCGCTGTTTACGGCGCCCAAGGGGGGAGCGACTGGGGCAGCGGTGGGGCCGGCGGACGCGGCGGTCAGGTGGTAGCCACATTCCCGGTCGCACCCGGCGATACAATCTTCCTCTACGTCGGTGGCAAGGGCGGCGACAGCAGTACTGGTCCAATAAGCTGCGGCACCGGTGCGGGCGGGTTCAATGGTGGTGGCCGAGGGGGAAACTACGTCGCGAATCCCGGCCTGTGCAATGGTGCCGGCGGCGGTGGCGCCTCGGACGTGCGCGTCGGCGGCGCCGCGCTCACAAAACGGGTTCTCGTCGCCGGTGGCCGCGGAGCAGGTACCATCCCGGCGTGTGCCGCTGGGGGCGCCGGCGGCGGCCTCGTCGGTGGCAATGGCGCCTGCTTTGATAACGGCAATGTTACAGGCGGGGGTGGCGGCGGCCAGTCCAGTAGCGGATTGGGCTGCCCATGCATTCCTGCCGGCAATGGCGACTTGGGCACAGGTGGTGTCGGCGCAAACGCCAACCAAGGCGGCGATATCCGAGACGGGAACGGCGCCGGCGGCGGCAGCGGTTACCATGGCGGCGGGGGTGGCCGCGTCAACCCTCCGGACGTCTTCGGGAACGGCGGCGCCGGGGGTGGCGGTAGCGGCCACGGGCCGGCGAACACGGCCTTCCAGAGTAGCGTACAAGAAGGCCAGGGCCGCATCGTCATCACCTATTACGTCCTCGACCCACCCCAGGTGCTCGGCATCACGTCGAACGCAGGGTCCGAGAAGGGTGGCACGAGCGTCACGATTACCGGCGCGAATTTCACCACTCCCGACGGCGTTGTGCCCACCGTGCCTACCACCGTGACCTTCGGCGACACGCCGGCCAGCAGCGTGAGTTGTACCTCCAGCGAGTGCACCGCCGTCAGTCCGCCCGGCTCCCTCGGCACGGTCAGCGTGCGGGCGACCTTGGCCGGCCAGATCAGCGCCGATACCCCTGCCGACAACTTCACCTACCTGGCGGGTGGCCCGACCCCAACGCCGCCACCATTCCCAACGCTGGTGCCGACCGCGGTGCCGTCGTCAGATGGGACGGCCCAGCTGGCGGCGCTGGAGACAGCGGTGAGCGGTATGGGACCGACCAACAGCCTCGGCCATCTCGTTCGCGCGGCGCGGGTGCAGGTGGCGGCGGGGCGTGATCTGGCCGCCTGCGGGCTGCTCGAGGGTTTCCAGACACAGGTCCAGTTCTACGGGCGGTTCGGGCAGATCACGCCAGTGGCGGCGCAGCAATTTGTCGCCGAGGCCACCGCCATCCGCACGCGTCTCGGCTGCAGCTAGCCGTCGAGACGAACTCGAAAGGAGTTACCCGCTATGCGTAAGCCAATGTGGCTCCTAAGGTTGGGAGTGCTCGGCGCGGCGGCCGTCCTGCTGGCGGCGCGTGCTGGCGATGAGAATGTGCCATCCGCGCACGCGCAGGGTATGGTCGTGCAGACCGCCGAGTACGGGTGCAGCGGCCGGCCGGAACCCTTCAGCGTACCGCCCGGCGTTACCCAGCTCACGATTGAGGCCGAGGGCGCGGCCGGCAACGCGAGCAGCGGTGCAGCCGGTCGTGGTGGCACGGTCCGGGCCACGCTCCCGGTCGCGCCGAACGACCTCCTGACGATCGAGGTAGGCTGTCGCAATGGCTACGGCTTCGTCCCCGGTGCCGGCGGCGGCGACTCGGCGATCAAGGCCGGCGCCAACGGCGGCGGCGCGACCGGTATCCGTGACGGATTGCGGCACGTACTCCCGCGGGAGCTTAGCACGATCCTGGTCGCGGGTGGTGGTGGCGGCGGCGGCGGCCACGCGTTCTTCATCCCCATCGCCGGTGGCGATGGCGGCAATGCCGCCGCCCCGGTGGCCGGCGCCGCTGGAGCGGGCGAGGCCGGCGATGGCTTCACTGGCGGCGCCGGCGGCGGCGCGCCTCCGATGAGTTGCGAGGCAGGCGCCGGGCAACAGGGCGGCTTTGGAACGGAGTCCGGTGGCGGCGGCGGTGGTGGCGGCGGCGGCTTCTGGTACGTCGAGCCGACCTTCGGCTGCGGTGGCGGTGGTGGCGGCGGTCGCGGCGATGCCGGCGGCGGCGGTGGCGGCGGACTCTCCTACGCCAGCGACCGGCTCACCGGCGTGGCGATGGGCGTCGCCGATGGCCTCCGCGACGGCAAGGTCACGATCCGCTTCACCGGGCCGGCAGGCTCCACACCGCAGCGCTTCGCTTGCACGGGCAGTCCGGCTGCCTACACAGTTCCGGCTGGAGTCTCTGGGGTTGCGGCGCTGGCGGCCGGCGGCAACGGAGGCGGTGGTGCCTCTCGGATCGGAGCGAATGGTGGGGCCGGCGCCGGCCTCGTGGCGTTCCTCACCACCCCTCCCGGCGGCATGTTCGAGCTCGCGGTCGGCTGCCCCGGCGGTCGAGGAGAGAGCAGGGGAGTGCTCGATGTTGCTACCGTGATCCCAGGCGGCGCCGGCGGCTTCGGTTACTATCCGGGCGGGGCGGGCGGCACCGGCGACAAGTGGCCGCTGAGCGGCAGTGGCGAAGGGGGCGGTGGCGGCGGCGGCGCCAGCGGCATCGCCGAGCAACGCGGATCGTTGCTGCTGCTTGCCGCCGGCGGCGGCGGCGATGGCGGCAGAGGCTTTTACGGCCAAGCGGGCACCGGCGGCGCGGCGAATACCGGCTCGGGCGCCAATGGCGAAGGCAACGGCGCCGACCTCGGCGGCGCCCTGGGTGGGAGCAGCCCACAGCGAGGTATGAACGGGACCGGCGCGGGCACCGCCACGCAGGCTGGGGGTGGCGGTGGTGGTGGTGGCGGAATCAAGGACGGTGCCGGCGGCCTTGGCGGCGGACTCGGCGGCGGTGGTGGTGGTGGCGGCGGCGGCGGACTCGACTTCGCCCTCACGGACGAAGGACTAGTCTACGGCGTCTCTCCGGTCGGCAACGCCAGGAGCACGATCGAGATCTATCCGATTTGGGGGCTGAGGGCCTGCGGCACACCGACACTGTCCAGCCGTGATCCCTGCTACGACCCGGCGACGGCGAGCGCGGTCGTGCCGTAGCGTGGGTCCTAGAGCTGCACGGTTCGGTGGGGACCGTGCAGCTCGTACCAGTTGCGTCTTCGATGATCGGTCAGCGCCCGCGGATCGCCGCTGCGAGGCGCTGACCGGCGAGGCGCGCGAGTTGCTCGGTGCGTCCGCTATCGACGTTCGGACTCCCCACCCCGCCATTGGCCTGCGCGATCAGAAAGGCGTCATCTCCCTGCCGCACGACAACCAAGTCAGCCGCCGCTGAAACAACGCTGTCGATCAGACCGCCGGCGACGCCACCGCCCGCAAAGCCGTGGATCGTCATCCGCATCGCGAACGCTTGATCGCCGAGTCCGGTGACGTCGAGCGACGAGGGCGACACGCGGAACGTCAGTTCCCGTCCCCCGTGGCTACCCTTCCACTCCGTGCACTCGTCGAGCAGCGTCTGCGTCGCGTTCATCGCCGCTTCGGCCGTGCCGCTCGCATAGGCCATCACCCGTTGGGCGACATACGGCCCCAGCCGATCCCGCCGAAAGGCAATCTCTTGCTGCGCGGTTGCGGCATCGACCACGGGAATCGCCCGACCACACGGCTGCGTGGCGGTGAGGTCGATGTCGAGGTTCGTTTGATCCCAGCCGCTTGGCATGTCGGCGGCGGTCAAGAGTGCGCTAGCGAGATTGATGCCACCGGCCTGCGTTGCGGTCGTGGCGTTCGACGCGGAAGGCGTCGGCTCGGAAATCGGTGAGGCGGCGACAGACGGCTCTGGTGTTGATGTCTGCTGTGCGGCAGCCGTGTTGCCGCCGTCGGCCCCACAACGTCCGCCGCTGCACCCTGCCAGAAGTACAAGCATTCCCCCAAGCGCCGCAAGTATGATCACGCGCATCGACCATCACCTCATCGGGAGGCTATGCCGATGCGCGACTGAGGTCCACCCATTGCAGGATGCGGTGCGAATGGCATGCTCGCCGCGGCCAATTCCCTCTGCCGCATCGCATTGTGCTCATAGCCGATTACGAGGGCGTTGACGGATGCTGAACCGGGCACCATAACGCTTCGTACGGCACATGGATAAGATGGGACGCAAACCGGCGATAGATGCCGGCAGGGGTAGCTATGCGAGTTGGCATCGTATCGGACATTCACTGCAATGCGCAGGGACTCGTGCAGGCGCTGACGATGATGGGTGACGTGGATGAGGTGATCTGCGCCGGCGACACGATCTACCAGTACCGGTTCTCCAACGACGTGGTCCGTCTCCTCCGCGAGCGTGACGCTCGCACCATCCTTGGCAACCACGAAGAGATCTTTCTTAGTCCGCATGGCGAACGCGCCCGCTCCAGCGCCGCCGTCGATCAGCGCGAGCTTGCATGGCTGGCGGAACGGCCCTTGGCACTGCGCGTCCAGGTCAATGGCAAATCACTCCACGTGGTTCATGGCTCACCGTGGGAGCCGCGCTATGAGTACGTCTACCCGCCCAGCGCGACGCTCAAACGCTTCGAAGACTTCGAGGCCGATATCGTCATCCTCGGCCACACCCACTATCAAATGGCGGAGCGGGTCGGTCGTACGCTGGTGATCAACCCCGGCTCTGCCGGCGAATCGCGT
>JBFXAN010000024.1:0-55545 GCA_050184225.1 Dehalococcoidia bacterium
GCGGCGCCACCGCCGCCGACATGCACGGCCTGATCCGGCTCGCCCAACAGCGCGTCCGCGACCAGTTCGGCGTCGAGCTGGAGCCAGAAGTCTGGTTTGTCGGCGAGGGATTCGATCACGAGCCGGCGGCCCTCACCCCCGGCCCCTCTCCCAATCCTGGGAGAGGGGAGACAAACGCACCAATGGTTGACTTAGGCTCCCCGCTCCGCGCATCAGCGGGGGGAGGGGTCGGGGGAGGGGACCGTCACCCATGACCAAGCTCCGTGTCGCGGTCCTCCTCGGCGGCCGTTCCGGCGAGCACACCGTCTCGGTGATCTCCGGCCGGTCGGTTTTGCGTTTTCTCGACCGGGACCGCTTTGATCTGGTGCCGCTGGCGATCACGCGCTCCGGCGCCTGGCTGACGCCGCGGGAGACTGAGGTGGCCCTGACTCGCATCGAAGGACAGCAATTCGCCACGATTGAAGCAGAGGGCGAGGGTCTGCTGTCTCGACCGGAGGTGCTTGGCGTCTTGCAGGATGTTGATGTTGTCTTTCCCGTATTGCACGGCCATCAGGGCGAGGACGGTACGATCCAGGGCCTGCTCGAGCTGGCGGGCGTTCCGTATGTCGGCGCCGGCGTCACGGCCAGCGCGATCGGCATGGACAAGGCCATCCAAAAGGCGTTGTGGATGCACGCCGGCCTGCCCGTCGTCGATCACATCGTCGTGCGCCGCTCCGAGATGACGGCCGGCGCGGCCGCCATCTCGCGCCGGATCGAAGCCGCCTTCGGCTATCCCTGCTTCGTCAAACCATCCAACGGCGGCAGCTCGGTCGGCGTCAGCAAGGCCCGCTCGCGCGAGGATCTGACCGATGCCGTCGGCGAGGCGTTTCGCTGGGACGAGAAGATCCTGGTGGAGCGGTTGATGAGCGCGCGCGAGCTGGATTGCGCCGTCCTCGGCAATGACGACCCCCAATGCGCCCCGCTCGGCGAGGTGATCCCTTCGCGCGAGTTCTATGATTTCACCGCCAAGTACGACGATACGGCGGGCACCGAACTGCTCGCACCCGCCAACGTTTCCGCTGAGACGACCCACCGCGTGCACGAGATCGCGATCGCCGCCTACCGGGCGGTGGGCTGCGCCGGCATGGCCCGGGTCGATTTCTTCCTAACCGCCGGTGGCGAGCCGGTCCTCAACGAGATCAACACGATCCCCGGCTTCACCAACATGAGCATGTATCCCCGTCTCTGGGAACTGACGGGCCTGTCCTATCCTGACCTGCTCGCCCGGCTGATCGATCTGGGGATCGAGCGATTCCGATCGGCAGCGGGCGCACACCTGCAGAATCACGCGGAGCACACGAGCGTATGAGCGAACGGCGACGGCGCGGCACACCCCGACGCACCGCCCGTGGCGGATTGCCCGTTCAGGGCGCCCGCCCACCCCGGCGACCTGCTTCACCACCGTACCGGCGGCGGGGCCTCTTTGTTGGCCTGGCCCTGGTCGTGGTTGCCCTCACCGCCGGACTGGCCGCGCGGCGAATCGTATCTGCCGGCTACTTCGAAGTGGGAACGCCGGCCGTCTCCGGCGTGGCGATGGTCACGGCGGATGCGGTCGTGCAGGCGGCGGACGCCCGCGGCCGGCAGCTGTGGGAGATCGACGACGCCGCGATCGAGCGGTCGGTCGCGGCGATACCCGGCGTCAAGTCGGCCGAGGTCAGCCGATCCTGGCCGAACCACGTGACGATCGCCGTCGAGGAGCGGTTGCCGGCGGCGGTGTGGCGGCTCGGTGCGGTCGAACTGGTCGTCGATGGCGAAGGCTACGTGCTGAACGCTCCAGTGATGGGGGGGATGCCCGCCATCCGTCACCTCGATGGCACACCGAGCCTCGGGATCGGCGACCACGTCGACGGCGACGCCGTCCAGCTCGCGACCGAACTGACCGACCGGGTGCCGGCGGCAACCGGCCACCACGTCAGCCGGTTTGAATACAGCAGCAGCGGCGGCCTCGATGTCGTCACCGACCGGGGGCTGCGGATTCGGTTCGGCGACAGTCAAAACATCGATTACAAGCTGGAACTGTGGCAGCAAATCGCCGAACAGGCGAAGAAAGCTTCGATCACCCCGAGCGAGATTGACCTCCGCTTCGGGCAATGGGCGGCAGTACGATGACGAACATGATCATGAGGACGTGGCGGTGGAGCGCCCGAGATGGGCGATGGCATTGAGACGACCAAGCGGCACCGTTGCCGCAATCGATATCGGCACCACCAAGGTCTGCACGCTGATCGGCGACCTCGATGGCGACGGCCTGCCGCGCGTCCTCGGCGTCGGCGTCACCACATCGAAGGGGATGAGTCGCGGCGCGATCGACGATATGGCCGAAGTCACCGCCTGCGTGCGGCGATCGATCGAGATCGCCGTGCAATCCTCCGGCGGTATCCCCGTGGGGACGGCCACCGTCGGCCTGGCTGGTGGCCATGTCGGCGGCCTGAACAATAAGGGCCTCACCGCCCTGCCTCACGCAAACCGGCCGATCACCGACGACGATGTCGAACGGGCGCTGGACAGCGCCCGCACGATCGCGATCCCAAGCAACCGCGAGGTGATCCACGTCCTGCCTCGGCATTATCTCGTCGACGGCGCCGAGCAGGTATCCAACCCGGTCGGCATGCACGGCCACCGGCTCGACGTGGAGGCGCACGTCATCACCGGCGCGGTCAGCGCCATGCAGAACCTCAAGCACTGCGTCACCGATGCCGGCATCGGCGTCGACCAGCTCGTCCTCGAACAACTCGCCAGCCTCGAAGCGGTGCTCGACGGCGAGGAGCGACGGCACGGCGTCATCCTGGCCGATATCGGCGGCGGCACGACCGACATCGCCGTCGTCCTCAACAACGCCGTCTATCATACCGCCGTGCTGGCCGTGGGCGGCAACAGCATCACCAACGACCTCGTGATCGGGTTACGCACGCCCTTCCAAGCGGCGGAGGAGGCGAAGGAGATCTACGGTCACGCCATCCCGAGCGCTGTCAGCGAAGACGAGATGGTGGAACTGAACGCCTTCGGCGCCGAGGGCCGGCGGAATGTCAGCCGCCGCCGGCTCTGCGAGATCGTTCAGGCCCGCATGGAAGAAATCCTGGAGAACATCGGCATCGAGGTGCGGCGCGTCGGCCTGACGGACCTGGCCGCCGCCGGCCTCGTGCTCACCGGCGGCGCCGCCAATCTCGAAGGAATCGAGCAATTGGCCACGGAGGTGCTGCATATGCCCGTTCGAGTAGCCTATCCTCATGAGGTCAGTGGCAAACGCGAGTTGATCGTCAACCCCGCGTTCGCCACCAGCATCGGGCTGTTGGCCTGGGCCGCGCGCGAGCGGGGCCTGCAACCGGCCGGCGCGGAACCGGTCTACGAGCAGGTCGCGCGTCGCCAATCGGACACGATGAACAGCTGGATGCGGAAGTTGCAGGTAGCCGTGAGGGCGATGCTGCCGTAATTTGAACCGTGAACGCCGAACGTCGCGCGATGACCGTACGCCGTCCCACCCATCGTCATCGCTCGAAGCTCGCCGCTCACCATTAACCAAAGCGGGCGCCATCCGGTGGCAGGCGTCGGTTAGGAGCACCAATTGGCTATACTGCGAAGAACAAGGAAGGCCCCCGCTGAAGAAAGGAGCCCCCTCCCCACCATGCGACCCCTCCCCCAGACCGACCTTGACATCCTCCCGCCGATCAAAGTAATCGGCGCGGGCGGTGGCGGCTGCAACGCCGTCGACCGCATGATCGAAGAGCAGATCTTCGGCGTCGAGTTCGTCGCGGTCAACACCGATGCCCAAGCGCTCCAGCTATCCAAAGCGGAGACAAAGATCCGCATCGGCGACAAACTCACCCGCGGCCTCGGCGTCGGCGGCGACCCTGCGGTCGGCGCCCGCGCCGCCGAAGAGAGCCGCGAAGACCTGGCCGAGATCGTCCGCGGCGCCGATATGGTCTTCATCACCGCCGGCATGGGCGGCGGCACCGGCACCGGCGCCGCCCCGTTGATCGCGGAGCTCGCCCGACAGTCGGGCGCCCTCACGGTCGCCGTCGTCACCCGGCCCTTCGGCTTTGAAGGGTCGCGCCGGCGACGCCAGTCCGAAGAGGGCATCGCCCGGCTGCGTGACAAGGTCGACACGCTGATCGTCATTCCCAACGACCGCCTGCTCACGATCTGCGACAACCGGGTAACGATGGCCCAGGCCTTTCGCGAAGCGGACAGCGTCCTGCGGCAGGGTATCCGCGGCATCTCCGAACTGATCACCCGGCCCGGCATGATCAACCTCGACTTCAACGACGTGAAGAAGATCATGGCCGACGCCGGTCCCGCGCTGCTCGCGATCGGCCGCGCCCGGGGCGAGAACCGCTCGGTCGAAGCGGCGAAACAGGCGATCGCCAGCCCGCTGCTCGATGCCAGCATCAACGGCGCCCGCGGCATTCTCTTTAACGTCACGGGACCGGAAGACCTCCTCCTCTTCGAGGTCAACATGGCCGCCCAGGTCATCAACGAAGTGGTCGACCCCGAGGCCGAGATCATCTTTGGCGCCGTGCTCGACGACACGATGGGCGATGAGGTCCAGATCACCGTGATCGCGACCGGGTTTGCCGACTCCCAGCCGAGCCGCCAGAGCGTCGCGCAGTCGTATGACTATGAGGAGCCGCCCCTGCCGCGTCAGCCGGCCCCGCCGCCACCGGCACAGCCGGCCCAACCGGCAGCAGCGCCGCCGCGTCAGAACGCCGTCACATCCGGCCCCGTCAACATCCAGGACCAGGAGCTTCCCACCTTCCTGCGACGGACGATCTCCTCACGCTAGCGGGGTTGTGTCACCACCAAGGCACACGTTGGTGACGTTGGAGTGGGGCCTTGGCAATGACGGCTTCAGACGGGCACAACGAGGCCGGAGGGTGTATTCCCTCCGGCCTCGTCGCTTCGGACACCGTTCCGCGTCGGCTACGGCCCGATATTGTACGGCGTAAAGTTCTCGATGATCGGCGCGGGCGGTTCTTCAATCACCACCGGCGCCTGCGCGACATCCGGCGTTTCGGCCGGCTGGAAGCGCATGTCATGCACCGTCAGGCCGGGTAGTCCCTCGGCGTTGCGGACGTTTTGCTCCTCGGCAAACATCGGATACGGGTCGGCCTCCGCCGGCAACACCACGACGCGGTACTCGTAGAGGGGCAGACCCATGCCATTTGCGACCGATTCAGCTTCGGCAAGCGTCGCATGAAGCCGGTTTGCCTCGTCCTCCGAACTGACGATATAGACATTGGTCGGCAAGCTCGCGCGCGACGCCGCCTGCGCGTCCCACGTCTCGGCCAGACCGCCCCGCGCCGGCGCTTCCGCTTCGGTTGCCGCGCCCGCCGAGGCGGGAGCCGGCAGGCTGGCGGGGGCAACCTCGGTCGTGGTCGTCGTGTCATCGCCATCCGAGGCCAGATACCATGTCACCACGGCGCCGATCACGACCGCGAATAGGATGACCAGCGCGATCAGGCCATAGTCACGCCCCGGTAGGCTTTGCTTGCTGGTTGGTGTGGTCACCATGCTGTGTCTCTCCTCACAGACTCATGAGCCCGATCCCCTGGGTGCGGCGGCAGCCTCTCCGTTCTGCCGCTGCACGCGCGCCGTTGGCGCACCACCCGTCGCACCATCTATCCTCCCGTGCCGGTTCGTCCCGGTCGTCATACCCACGTCAACGGCACCGGCACGGCAATTTGGGCATCCCGAATAGATCAATTACGGACTATCTGTGTCTCCGTCACCGATCTGCTAAACTGCGCCTCTGCATCGTTCTATTGATCTGGAGGGCCGAAGAATCGAACAGGCTGCCGGCGATTGCCCGCCGATCGAGGTCCGGAATGAGCCATGTAGAAGAACTGGAACGCCTATCCGCCGACGCCATCTGTAGCCGCTGCCGCGAAGAAACCGCCCGGTTTCGCCGCCACGAGCCGCACGACGACCGCTACTGCTTCGACATGTTGCGGCGGGCGATCGTCGACCAGGACCAGCAGTGCTGGGTCGCGATCACCGAGATCTACCGCGACCTCGTGCTCAACTGGTGCCGGCGCAACGGCGCCGATGAGGCGGCGCTGGCCGACTTCGCCACCGAAGTCTGGGAACGGTTCTGGCAGAATTACACGGTGGCGAAGCTGAACAGCGCCGGCCGCAACACCGCTGCCGCACTCGCCTATCTCAAGCTTTGTGCCCGCAGCGTCGTGCTCGACGAAGCCCGCCGGCGCGAGCACATGTCGCTGTTGGATCCGGAGCACGCGGAGCGGATCAATGAAATCGAAGGCACGACCGGCGGCGCTTCCTCCCGCGTCGAGCCGGCCGACAAGGCCGGATTCTGGTCGCTCATTCTCAAGCTGTTGAAGGACGAACGCGAGCGGTTGCTCATCTACCTGAGCTACGAGCTCGACCTCACACCCGCCGAGATCCAGCGCCGCTACCCCGATCACTTCCCGACGGTGGACGATGTCTATAGGGGCCGGCGCAATATCCTGGACCGGCTCGGCCGCAGTAAAGACCTCGCCCGCTGGCTGGCGGCGCAGGATCAATCGTGATGCAATGCGCGAATCCACCCAGCCCCCGCGTTTACTCTATGACACCCCATTCCACAGACTGACAGCAGGAGGTTGAAGCGAGCATGCGCGCACATTGCCAGCCATGTAATGCTTTCCACGGATTGAGGCATTGGCGAGCTTCGGCCGCTGTGAGAGGATAATGGCGGCCATGGCAAAGAATGTGCTCCGTTGCATCGCTCCCTCCGAGATCACCGCCGACGCCCTCTTTGCGTTTTCCAGAGGGGACGCACCCGCCGGCGTGGCCGGCCACATCGACCGCTGCCCCCGCTGCCGCGACCGTGTCCACGAGTACTCCCTGATCGAACAGCACCTGCGCGTCCGCCTCTATCGGCGATCCTGTCCCGACACCCTCACCCTCGGCGAATACACGCTGGGGCTCCTCCCCAGCGACGCGATGCTCCCGATCGCCGAACACCTCGTCGATTGCGCGCACTGCGCGACCGAGAGCCGCGGCTACACCCGTTTCTTCGCCGAGCCGGACACACCGCCCGCCCGCGGCGGCATCGTCTCGACCATTCGCCGGTTGATCGCCCTGCCGCTCGTCGCACCCAAGCCCGTGCTCGCCGGCCTTCGCGGCGACGCCAACGACGAAACGGCGGCCTATACCGCCGACGGCATCAACATCTTCGTCAGCGTTCAGCGCGAGAGCCGCGGCCGCGCCTTCGTCCTCGCCGGCATCCTGCAGACCACCGGTCAGCCCCTCGCCGACGGCGCCGAGGCGCGCCTCTACGACGGCGGCCAGTTGCTCCAAACGGAGCCGATCGACGACCTCGGTTCCTTCTTCTTCGGCGGCGTCCCTGCCGGCGCCTATCGCATCGAGGTGCAACTCCCCGATGCCGTGGTCGAGCTTGCATCGATCACCGTGGCGTAGATCGCCCGATCGCGCCGCTGCCGGACTGAACCGCTGATCCTCAGCCGCAATGTCCGCACGCCTTCTTTGATCGATCTCGCTGCATGTCGGTGCCCCAATGCGCCGGCCATGCCGCGTTGATTGGGTACAAACGCGGGGAGGTGAACCAAAAGGGAGCCATGAAGAGCACCAGACCGCGACACAGACAAATCAGGCGCGAGCCTGGAAAGGAGAACAGCGATGAATGACATCGAATACCTGGCCGACAAGCTGCACCAGCATCACCAGCGGTACATCCTGCCGCGTGCCGAGCAACGGGCGATGATCGAGCGCGAGCTTTCGATCCTCAATCGCGAGCAGCAGCACGCGTCCTACCCGCGGCGGCTGGCCGAAGCAATCGGCGGCCTGATGATGACCGTCGGCGAGCGCCTGGCCGGACCCTCCGCACCGCGGCAGATCTCCCGACCCGGCTAACAGAAACGAGAGGCGGCGCCCCACACGCGTCACCTCTCGTTTCTGTTTCCGCGATTGACCTCCACAACTACCGTTCCGTGATGCATGACCACAACACCAAGCTATCGGAATGTCCCAATTTTGATGAGTAGTGGTAACATTCCGGTCATCGATTAAGTGGTCGAGCGCCAGTCACCTGTGGAACCCGCCATGACCACCGCACCGCCCCTCACTGCCGAAGGTTTCGTCGCGCGCCTGCTCGCCACCGACGACGAGAACAAGCGCCGCGCATTCTACACGGAATGTTCGATGCAGTCGGACATAGGCCGGGATGCGGTTCGTCTGCTCATTGACGAAGCCGAGCGTCTCGTCAGCATCAACCCACGTCATATGGAACGAGTCTGTCTGGACGCGCTCGCACTGGCGGACGCTATTGACGATCACTATTGGCGAGCCATGGCACGACTCATGCATGGACAATCGTGCATTCTTCAGGAGCGGAACCTCGAAGGCCGGACATATCTTGACGAGGCGCGCGAGCAGTTCAACCGATTGAACTGCCCTGTGGAAGTGGGCCGCACGTACGTCCTTTCAATTTGGGCGGCAGCGAACCTCGGACTCGATTCGGAAGCGCGCGCCGCCGGGCACCTTGCGCGCCGCATCTTCATTGCGCATGCGGCACAACTCCACCTGGGCACGTTGGACATGGCGCTTGGTGTGTTTCACTGCATGCGCAGCCGCTTTCGCGCGGGGCTGGGGCATCTTCGATCGGCGGTCGCGATCTATGAATCACTTGATCAGCCCATCCGCGCAGCCCGCGCCCGTCATAATCTCGGCAACGCGCTCAATCACCTCGATCGGTATCGCGAGGCGCTGAGTGAGCTGGAAGGTGCGCGCGCCATCGCCGGTCGCTCCGGACAGACCACCGAGTACGCAGTCTATTCGAACTCGCTTGGCGAGGCACAGATGAGTCTTGGAAGGTATGCCGCCGCCCTTCGCACGTTTGAGGAAATTAGTCCCATCTTCCAGACGTTTGGCCTTGACTTTGGCGCGGTCCGGCTGGCGCGTGACATGGCGGACTGCTATCTCCGGCTCAACCGACCTGCCGACGCACTCACCATTCTGGAATCTGTCGACGACCAGCTTCGACGCGTCGATCGCAAGGCGGATGCGTCGGCACATGCAATGCGGCGAGTCGCCGCCTATCTGCTCCTTGACGAACGCGACGCAGCCTTGTCGACGCTCGACGCCATGTCAGCCAATGGACTCGCTACAGATCTGCATGAACAGGCGTGGGTTGCGTCACAACGCGCCGTCGTCTTGCTCCGAAGCCGCGCACTCGATGATGCGCTGACCAGCATCCGGATCGCGACGGCCCTTGCCCGAAAAAGTGGCCCGCGCCGGCGCGTTGCAGATGTCAGTCTCATCGAGAGTTCCATCCTGCTTGAGGTAGGCAACATCGACGAGGCTGAACGATCTGCAAGACGCGCTCGTCGTGTAGCTCGAACCTTGGATGCAGCGCCGCTGCTGCACCGTTCATTTGAACAACTTGGACGCATCGCCGAGGCGCGGAACCAGCGTGACGCTGCCCGCCGTCGGTATGCTGCCGCCATCCGTCAGGTTGAACGAGAGCAGCGCGGTGTTATCTTTGAGTTTCGTGCCGGATTCGCCGCCGCTCGTGGGTTTGCCTATGAACGTCTGGCGTCTCTGCAATTCGACGCGGCGCATCTACCTGACGCGCTGCGAACCGCGGAACGTGCCAAGTCGCGGGCGTTGGCTGATGCGATTGCCGGAACCGTCGAGCCACGCCCACGCGGAACAGCGACGGCTCGGCGGCTGGCGAACGAGCTTACGGCGGCGCGCGAAGAATACTCAGCGACACTGTCCGCGATCATCGCGCGCGAAGACAGCAATCGTCCACCGCAACCCGATGACGATGAGCGCACCCATCGATTGAAGGCCATCGAGGGCCAGATCAACTCGCTCATCCAGCGCCTGCAACTCACCGGCGCCACGGACACCCTGACCGAGCCATATGATGCAACGTCCGGTGCATCTCTCCCGAACATGGCCGTTGACGCCGCACTCGTCGAGTTCTTTATCAGCGGCGCCGACATCTTGCGGTTCCATGTCGACGCAGACGGAGTGCACGGTGAGCGGCTCGCCGGCGCGGTGCCACGAGTCGAGCATCTCCTCCGCACATTCCGGCTGAACATCGAGGCGACCGTGCGGGCCACTCCGGACGACCGCAAGCCGCTCTCGAACCATGCCCGGACAATTCTTGCACGACTCAATCAACAACTACTCAGCGGCCTCAATTTGGCGAAGGGTTGTCGAACCCTGGTGATCGTGCCGCATGGCTTGTTGCACTATCTGCCGTTTCACGCACTTCACGACGGTCAGCGGTATCTCATCGAACAATACGCGGTCACCTATGCACCGTCGATAACAATCTATGACATCTGCCGGTCGCGCCGAGCGCGAGGACGGCGTCGGAAGTCGGTCGTTCTCGCGCATTCAACCGGCAACACCCTGCCACACATTGAAGAGGAGGCCTCGGCCATCTCCGAGGTCCTTCACGCCACTGTGTATCGGGGGCGTGATGCAAAGCGCTCGTTATTGGAATCGGAAGCCAACGCGGCAGGGATAATTCATATTGCTGCCCATGGCGTGTTCCGTCCCGAAGCGCCGATGTTCTCATATATTCAGCTTGCCGATGGCCCGGTTACCGCAGCCGACGTGTTCCAGCTCAAGCTTCAAGCGGCGCTCGTAACTCTGTCGGCGTGTGATACCGGCCGCGCGGTCCTTGGCGGTGGCGACGAACTTATTGGCCTCAGCCGCGCGTTCTTGTATGCCGGCGCCGCCGGTTTAGTCGTCAGCCAATGGCGGGTAGATGACCGCTCGACGGCCGCATTGATGGCACGGCTCTATCGCGAGTTCTCTCAATATCGGGCGGCCGAGGGACCTGCCAACGCGCTACAGGCGGCACAGCTCGCACATATTCGCTCCGACAGTATGCAAGCCGGCACCTGGGAACATCCGTACTTCTGGGCTGGTTTCCAGGCGATCGGCGCTGACTAGCAGGTACGGCCGCTGCCGGCGCAACCACGGTCTGTAGGTCACGGTTTCTATCAGGTTCGGCTAGGTATCCATCGATGGGACAAGGCTCATCCCCATATCAGAATCAGCAGAGGAGTTCGGACAGTATGACAACGAGCAGTCAGCTACCAAGCCACGGCTCACAGCCGACGCATCTCACCTTCTTCCGCGCCGGGGAGGTCTTTCTCCTCTTCGAACGCGTTGGATCGGTGGAGTCAAATGATGACATCGACTCTGGCAAATTGCGAGAGGTCTGTCGCGATGTGGCTGGAGTTCAGTTATCGCAGCAGTTCGATCCGTTCCTCGATCGTAGCGGCAGACGCCTGCGAGCCACGACGACTTTTGAACGGCGCAACGCATCGGATGCAAGCTCGCGCTATGCGGTCCTGACCGCCAACCTAGAGGACTGGTTGCCCAACATCGAACACTTCGAACCTGATCATAGGCACAATCCGATGTTCGAGCGATCGATCCAATCCGTTCCGATTGCCGTCGCACGTCTGAATCAGAACGCCGATCGTATCGGTGTCGGCAACTGGCAACTCCGGCAAGCGTCGCCCAATTGGGTTGCCGTACCGTTCTGCTGGTGGGATGGCGGCGGCCCGGGGGGGAGGCCGATTCCTCCGATCGAACGGCGCCGGTTCCGGCCGTTTGGGAGGCCGGAGAACGTGCGGAACGAGGTCGTCCGGCTCGTCGGTGAGCCACTCTCCGCCGAGGTACGGGGCAAGATGCGAGTCGCTATCCTGGACTCATGGCCGATGGACAACGAACGAGACCTTCCCTGCGGCAACACTCCGGCTCATCCCTTGGCGCGGATCCGCGACTTTCTGCAGAGCCGCCTACCTGCTCGATCCAATGACTTCCTTCAGGCTGCCGCCCGCGGCCACATCGTACATCCGGACCAATTCTTCGATTATGTCAGTTGCCAACCGGCGGGACCCATCCATGCCACCCAGCATAACTGGGGCACAAATAGCTTCGAGTCTCCATATGACGTGTCCGACCATGGACTCTTCATCGCCGGAATCATCAAGGACATCGCACCCGACGCCGAGATCTCCCTCTATCGCGTACTGGCCGACGATGGTTCGGGTGACCTCGGCATAATCGTCCAGGCGGTCCAGGACGCCATTCAGCGCGCCGAAGGCCATCCACTCGTCATTAACATGAGCCTCGGCTTCGCCCCCCCGTTGATTATGACGCCACTGCTGCTCGATATCATTGCCGGCGCGATCGGGACCGGTGTGCACGGCGTCTTGGATGCAGACCGATGGTCCCAGGAACTGCGTTCGAAATCCAAGACAGATGAGGCCTATGCATCTGAGGAGGATGGGCCGATCGACGCCACCGAGCTTAACGAGCTGAACCTAGCGGTGCTCGATCAGACTAATCACGTACAAAGCTTCGATGGGCTGTTCATGCCAATAGATGTGTTCTTCCGCCTTCCTCATGAAGACCGTGTCTTTGTCGTCGCCGCCGCAGGGAATGACTCTGCGGGGGCTGCCGACCGATTTGGGCCACGGCTACCCGCCGCCGTGAACGGCGTGCTCGGCGTATCGGCGAGAGGAGCGGATTTTTCCAATCGAGACGATGTAGAGAACGCTCGTGATGACGGAGTCTCTGCCTTCGGTGGTCTTGCTACAATGGATTCCGAGACCAGAATGATGCAAACGACGGACGGCCTCGTGGGCATGGCGATCACGCCCAACTTGCCGCCCGGTTCCGCGGCGGGCGGCGGAGGCCCCGGCAACAATCTCGATGGATGGGCGCTCTGGGCGGGCACGTCCTTTGCCTCACCGGTAGCCGCCGGCCTGGCCGCCTGCATCTGGGCGGAACGTGGGCCAAACTTTCCGTTGCCGGACCTCATGGTGGCGCTCTGCGGCCAACCCGGACCTGGTCACAAGGAGATTCAGCTGCTCCAGCAATCGAGTTGACCGATCGATCGTCATAGTTTGCGATCGCGCATCTGGATCAGGTCAGAGTCCAAGCATCGAGACTTCACCCGTAAGAATCGATCGGACATTCGACGCGATCGGCGGTGCTGTGCCGCGTGCTAACAAGAATACCTTCAGCATGCACAGTAGGCAGGCGGCACAGCACTGCGGTTTTGACCGAGTACACGCCGTGTGGCAGTCAACCAGATCTGCCTATCGAGCTCAGGCTATTCGTGACGGTCTGAATAACGTGTCCATGGGGAACACTTCACCGAACAAAGCCCAACCACCATGTCTGGACCGGCGATACTGACGACGATCGCCCCTCTGGGCGACGGCGGCTCTCCGTCATCCTACTTACGAGACATCCGGCTTTCCTATCCTGGACCAAGATCCAGGCAACAAACCACAACATGAACCGCTTATCCGCTTGACCGCCCCAAGATCTAGTGGCTATCCTGCTCTCGCTGGCAGGAAACAGCACAACGGATTGGACGGATAAGCAGTTTACTATGCGATGCGCGCACTGTGGTACCAATGACTCCCGCGTGGTCGATTCCCGCACCGTCGAGGACGGCATCCGCCGCCGCCGCGAGTGCCTCGTCTGCGGCTCCCGCTTCACCACCTACGAGCGCGTCGAACGGTCGCCCCTGCTGATCGTCAAGCGCGACGGCCGCCGCGAGCCTTTCTCCCGCGAGAAGCTGCTCGCCGGTCTCCGCCGTGCCTGTGAGAAGCGGCCCCTCACCGCCGGCGCCGTCGAGGCGCTCGCCGCCGAGGTCGAACGCGCGATCCACACCCGCGCCGCCGCCGAGTTGCCCAGCACGGCGATCGGCGAGGCGGTGATGGAGCGGTTGAAGGCGTTGGATCAGATCGCCTACGTGCGCTTCGCCTCGGTCTACCGCTGCTTCGCCGACCTCGACGGCATTCGTGAGATACTGGAAGAACTGGAAGATGTCCGCCGCCAGGCGGCGCCGGAGAACCAGCTGGTCCTGATCGGCGGCGATTCCGGCGGTCACACCGAGTCGATCCAGCCGCTGCCGCTGCCCCGCCCCCGCTGGCGGACCCGCAAACCCCGCGATCAGGTCGACGCCACGCGCGAGGCGTCAGTCACACCCACTATCCATAATGTGGAACTCGGGACCCCGAACCCGGAACTCGGTACTGGAGCACCGCGATGACGACAGCAGAGATCCCCGCAGGACAGCACTTCGACCGGTCCGGCGACCAGGGCGGCCTCGGCCCGCTCGGCTATAAGATCTTCCTCGACCGCTACGCGCTCAAGGACATGACCAAGCGCTCGATCGCTCCCGGCGATACGGTCGTCGTCGTCGTCGATCAGAAGACCGGCCAGCGCGAGATCGGCACGGTTACCGCCCGCAACGACAGCACCGTCGTCGTCGAGCTGCGCGAGGGCGGCTCGATCCAGCAGGCGATCGAGCACGTCGATAAGCCGCTGGAGACGCACCCCGCCCAGATGGTCGAGCGGGTGGCGCGCGGCATCGCCGAGATCGAGGCGAAGCCGGAGAAGCAATCGGAGTGGCAGGGCAAGTTCGAGTGGCTGCTCTCCGACTGGCGCTTCATCCCCGGTGGCCGCATCCTCGCCGCCGCCGGCACCGATCAGAACCTGACCTTCTACAACTGTTACGTCATCCCCAGCCCGAAGGACTCGCGCACGGGTATCGTCGAGACGCTCTCGAACATGATGGAGATCATGTCGCGCGGCGGCGGCGTCGGCATCAACGTCTCGTCGCTGCGGCCGAAGCACGCCTACGTGAAGGGCGTCAACGGCCGCTCCAGCGGCGCCGTCTCCTGGGGCGGTCTCTACAGCTTTGTCACCGGCCTGATCGAGCAGGGCGGCTCGCGCCGCGGCGCTCTGATGCTGATCCTGAATGACTGGCACCCCGACCTGCCCGACTTCATCAACGCCAAGCGCGAGGCGGGCAAGATCACCAACGCCAACATCTCCGTCGGCGTCTCCGATGCCTTCATGAAGGCGGTCGAAGAGGATGACGATTGGCAGCTCGTCTTCCCCGACACCGCCGACCCGGACTACGACACGCTCTGGGACGGCGACCTCGCCGCCTGGAAAGCAAAGGGCAAGCCGGTCGTCGTTCACAAGACGCTGAAGGCGCGCGAGGTCTGGAACCAGATCACCGAGAGCGCCTGGGCCTCCGCCGAGCCGGGCTGCTTCTTCATCGACCGCTACAACGCGATGTCCAACAGCTGGTACTATGCGCCGATCTTCTGCACCAATCCCTGCGGCGAGCAGGGACTGCCCGCGTGGGGTGTCTGCAACCTCGGCGCGATCCACCTGGCGAAGTTCGTCACGCCGGAGCGCGAGGTGCTCTGGCAGGATCTCGGCCGCGCCGTCCGTTACGGCATCCGCTTCCTCGACAATGTGATCGACGCGACGCCCTACTTCTTCGACGAGAACGCCGCCCAGCAGCAGGGCGAGCGCCGCGTCGGTCTCGGGACGATGGGCCTCGGCGAGATGCTGATCCGGCTCGGCATCCGCTACGGCAGCGCCGAGTCCGAGCAGTTCATCGACAAGCTCTATGAGTTCATCGCCGGCGAGGCGTACCTCGCGTCGGCCGAGTACGCCGCCGAGAAGGGCGCCTTCCCCCAGTTCGACGCAGAGAAGGTGCTGCAGAGCGGCTACATGCAGTCGATGCCGGAGCGGGTCCGTGCCGCCGTACGGCAGCAGGGGCTGCGCAACGTCACGCTGCTCACCCAGGCGCCGACCGGCACCACCGGCACGATGATGGACACCTCCACCGGCATCGAGCCGTACTTCTCCTGGTCGTACTTCCGCAAGGGCCGCCTCGGCGTCCACGAGGTGAGCGTGCCGGTCGTGGCCGAGTGGAAGGAGCAGCACCCCGATGAGGAACTGCCGGAGTACTTCGTCGCCGCGATGGACCTGACGCCGGAAGAGCACGTCCGCGTCGAGGCGGCGATCCAGCGCTGGGTCGACTCCAGCATCTCCAAGACCGCCAACCTGCCCGCTGACTATACGGTCGAGCAGACCCGGGAACTGTACGAGCTGATGTACCGGCTCGGCTGCAAGGGCGGCACCGTCTACCGCGATTCCTCCCGCGACGAGCAGGTGCTGATGCTGAAACCGCAGTCGATCGAGGCGGCGTCCGACGCCACAGCCTTGGCGCTGAACGGTGCCACATCGGAGGGTGTGCCCGCGCTCAACGTCACCGTCAGCGTCACCGCCGAAGCGATCGACGGTGAGGTCGCGGACCGTCCGAAGCCGCGGCGGGTGTCGCTCTCGGATGAGCGGCAGTCGATCACGCATAAGTTCCAGGTGGGCGAGCAGGAGGGCTACATCACCGTCGGCCTCTATGCGGACGGCGCTCCCGGCGAAGTCTTCCTCCGAGTGAACAAGCAGGGCTCGACCGTCAGCGGCCTGATGGAGTCGCTGGGTCTGCTCACCTCGATCGCGCTCCAGTACGGCGTGCCGCTCGAGGGTCTGGCGCGGAAGATGAAGAACTCCCGCTTCGAGCCGTACGGCATGACCGGCAACCGTGAGATCCCCACGTCCACTTCGCTGGTCGATTACGTCTTCCGCTGGCTGGAGAAGAAGTTCGTCCTCGGTGAGCAACTGTCGCTGCTGCCAGGGATCGGCGTCAGCACGAGCGGCCACGAACAGCTTTCGATGGCGCTGCAGGCTTCCCAAACCGAAGCGGTGACGCAGGACAAAGCGAACGTCGAGTACGTCCCCTCCGGCATGGGCTGTCCGGAGTGCGGCTCGCTGCTGCACCACGCCGAGGGTTGCCTCATCTGCCGGAGTTGCGGCTATACCAAGTGCGGCTGACACCGCCTCGGTGGGCATTCAATGGGGACGCGAGGCACGGCGGACCGCCCCAGCACACGCACCGCCGGGGCTCGTCACAGCGAAGCACCAGCCGGAAACGCGGAGAGTCTCAACCTCCACCCGGCTGGTGCTCTCTCGTGCGCGGGTGTCGGACGCGGTTCAACCGCGGCCAACGCGCATCGCATACATCGTTGGGCCGGACCTCATACCGCACGAGGACATGCTCCGATCGCTCCGGCGCCCACGCGTCGATCAGGCGGAGCGAAACCGGCTGAACCTCGAAAGAGGGCGCCCTCGAACCGCTGTGCTACACTCGCGCCAAGGGGGTGGCCGGTGGCACGCGGCGACATAGCGGTCCGGCGGCTGCGGCCCGGCGATGGCGATCAGCTCGTCGATCTCCTCCGCACTGCCTTCGCCGAAGAGTTCGCCGGCGCCGGCACCGATCGCGCGGCCGTGCAGCGCCAGGTGCGCAGCGCCATGGCGGTGCAGTCACCCGGCGTCCGCCATCTCCTGACCGCGCTCGGCGCCCGCTTCGTCTATTTCGTCGCTACCTGCGACGGGCGGGTGGTCGGCTCCACGGCCGTCGCGGGCGGCCGGCTGCTCGTGATCAGCAGCGTCGCCGTCCGTCCGGAGTTTCGCGGCCTGGGCATCGCCCAGGCGCTCCTGCATCGCGCCCACCAATTTGTCCACGATCAGGGCCGGGACCGGGTCGTGCTCGATGTGCTCGCCCACAACACGCCGGCGTTGTCCCTGTACGACAAGCTCGGCTACCGCGAATACCATCGCTTTCGTACCTATGAACTGCCGATCGTACCCAGCCAGATCAGCGCCGGTGCACCACCCGGCTACTGGTTGGAGCCGATCACGCCCGCCCGGACGGCGGCCTTCAACGCGGTCGAACGGGCATCACTGCCGCCCGCCTACTTCGAGGTGACGCCGTCGCTGCGGGACCGCTATGCTCGCCCGCGGCTGACGCATGGCCTGGAACGGTGGATCGGCGGCGTGCGCGCGCACCAGCGGGCGCTGGTTCATGATGGCCGCACCGTCGGATTCCTGAGCAGCGCGGTCGCTGCCGGACAGATCGAGGGTCGCATCGAGCTGCCTCTCGCGACACCACAGGCGTCGGGCGGCCTCGCCGGGGCATTGGTCGATGCCGTGCACTTCATCGAGCAGTGCGGCCGGCCGCGCCTTCGGCTCGACATCTCCGAGAGCCGACCCGATCAGCACGCCGTCGCCGAGGCGCTCGGCTTCCACCACCGCTGGTCCTATATCCAGATGGTCCAGTGGCTGTCATCGCCGCTGCGTATCCCCGTGCGCGTGGGCAGCCGTACGCCTGTTTGAGCGCGTACCGCCGCCTATCCCCGCCGCGCCGTTCCGGCTACCCTACGGGTATGGGCTTCTACTATGGACCGTCGTCGGCGCCCGAGCCGGAGAAGGAGCCGGGCGGATGCATGGAGGCGCTGATCCTGACGCGGGCGGCGTTTGCCGCGCTGGCGATCCCGATGCTGGTGCTCGTGGGCGCGATCGCCGGCATCGTCCTGCTGTTCGTCACGTTCTCGCTCCACTGGCTGGTCGGGATCCTCTATCTCGGGCTGATCGCCGCCGGCATCTTCGCCTATTCCCGCTGGGAGCGTCGGAAGTTCCCCGGCGGACCCCAACCGTAGCCCGGCCGCGGTTCTACACCACCGGACCAAAGTCGCCTGTGCCGTCGTCGGGCGGAGGTTCGTCGCGCTTTCCCGACACGATTGGCCCTTCGGCAATCGCGGCCGCGGCGGCCGCCGCGGCCGCGACGAGCGCGGCGCTCCATGGTCCAAGCCGCAAGATCTTGCCGATGAACTCAACCGCAAGAAATCCCGGTACCACATCCGGCCGCAAGACCAGCGCGCGATCCAGCCGCAGCAGCGGCTTCACCGGTTCGCCGCGCAGCATCGCTGCCGCAATTCTGCCGCCGTAGTTGCCGAGCACGGCGCCACACAGAACGAGGACCCATCGCAGCGCGGAGTTTCCCAATCCCTTCACAATCCCCATCGGTCGCCACCTCTCGTCCAGCAGTATAGGCGAGGACGGCAGCAGCGGCACCGCCACGGCGGTACGACGGGCGATCACCGATCGGCGGTCCCACTGCTATACTTCACCAGTGCGCCGTATCACACGAAGCGGGCACGGCGCGTTCCGGCGGAAGGGCGCGCGGATCGGAGACCGGGGGATGAGCACAACCTGGATTCGCGTCGCCTATGGCGCAGTACTGGCGCTGGTTCTGTTCTTTACCGTCCTGTTCGGCGTTGCAATGGTCCTTCCCGGACCGACACCGCCCGGCGATCCAGGGATCACCTTCCGCCAGCTCACGACCGAGGACACCGACAACAGTCAGAATCGGTTGACCGCGTCGATCGACCAGTTCTTTGCCGATGCGAAGAACTTCCGCGACGACTTCGTCAGCTATCAACGCAACTTCTTCCTCGCGGCCGCCGGCCTCGCCGTGCTGCTCGCGCTGATCGCCGTCGCGCTGCCCTCGGCGGTGAACTATATGCGTTGGGGCATGCTCGTCGGTGCGGCCCTGATCATGATCTGGGTAGGTCACCTCGCCACGATGCCGGTGCCCAATCCGGCGCCACCGGCCAACTCGGTGCTGGCGATGGTGGCCGCCGGCGAGCCCGAACCGCTCTCCTTCGCCGGCCGTTTCCTCCGGTTCGCGATCAGCTTCGTCAGCCTGATCCTGCTGCTCTTCATCGGCCTCTGGCGTCTGACCGAGTGGCCGGCCGCGCCTCGGAAGACGGCGCCCGCCGCGGCCCGGCCCGCCACGACAACCCCGGCCCCGGCCGGTGACGCGGCCGCGTGGGCGCCGGCACCAGCCGCTCCGGTTCCGGTAACTCCCGCCGCACCGGCGGCCACGACACCACCTGAGGCGACAACGGTCGTCAGCGAACCGTCGCCTCAGCCATCGACTCAGCCGGCGCCACCCTCAGCTTCGCCTCCCGGCGAGGCCGGCCGCTGGCAACGCCCATCCGATGCAGGCGAGCCAAACCGGCAGCCGGACACAACGGTTTAGGGCGGGTCGATGACGGGTGCACTCGATGGAATCCGCGTCCTCGACCTTGGCCGTGGTGTTGCCGCCCCTTACACGGCGATGCTCCTCGCGGAGCAGGGTGCGGAGGTACTCCGCGTTGAGCCACCCGCGCGTGACCGTCGCTTCGGTACGGCAGCCTATCACGTCTTCAACCGCAGCAAGCGGCTGACGCTCCTCGACCTGGACCGCGACGATGATCGGCACCACGTTCGCGCACTGGCCGGTGAATCCGATGTCGTCATCGTCGACCTACCCGAACCGGTTGCCCAGGCGTGCGGCATCTCCTTCGCCGCGCTGTCACAGGGCCGGGACGACCTCGTCTACCTGGCGATGCCGCCGTATGGCTCGCACGGGCCGCTCGCGGAGCTGGACGCCGATGAGTCGCTGGTCGCGGCTGCCAGCGGATTGAGCGGCGGCCAGTGGTCCGGCAGCGACCAGCCGGTGGAACTGGTCTTACCGCTCGCCGCCTACGGCGCCGCCCTGCTCGGGGCCGGCGCAACCGCGGCCGCGCTCTACGAACACGCCCGATCGGGCGCGGGACAGCGGATCGAGGTCTCCTGGCTCGCCGGCTCACTCGCGATGCAGACCGGTTCCCTGCTTCGGGGGGAGGGTGTGGAGCGACTGGCCGGTACGGCGATGAATCCACTCGGCCCGATCCCCGTCTACCGGCTCTTTCAAGCGTCAGACGGCACCTACCTCTTCATCGCCGCCGGTACGCCTCGGTTCTTCCACCGGCTCTGCCTCCTGCTCGACCATCCCGAATGGATCAGCGATCCGCGCTTTAGCGCCGCCCCGTGGGGCATCGTCGACCCCGACGACCGGCGCGTGCTGGCGGAGTTGATCGCTCCGATCATCGCCACCAAGCCGCGCGACGAGTGGTTGCAGCTGCTCACCGATGTCGACATCCCCAACGCGCCAGTCAGCCTCCGCGAGCAATTCATCGATGACCCGCAGGTCGCCGCACTTGGACTCAGGGTTGAGGTCGAAGACGCAGCGGCGGGCCGGACGGTGCAATCCGGTACCCCCATCATCTTGCACGGCACGCCCGGACCGGCACCGCGTGGTCTGGTAATCGGTGATGCTTTCACCACCGTTCGACCGGTGGAGCCTGCCCCTCGGATGAAGCGGGCTCCACGGACGGACGCCAAACCGGGGCCGCTCGCGGGACTGCGGGTGCTGGACTTCTCCGGGTTCATCGCCGGTTCCTACTGCCCGATGACACTCGCCGACTTCGGCGCCGATGTGATCAAGGTCGAGTCGCCCGAAGGCGACGCCTTCCGCAGCTTTGGCTTCGGCTTTCTCGGCTGGAACCGGGGAAAGCGCGGGCTCAGCGTCGATACCCGCCGTCCCGAGGGACAGGCGGCCGTCCACGATCTCGTTCGGCAAGCGGACATCATTGTCGAGAACTTCCGGCCCGGTACGGCGAAACGGCTGGGCCTGGATTTCGAGACGCTGTCGGCGATCAATCCCCGCCTGATCTACTCCACTGTCACCGCCTTCGGCGACACCGGCCCGCTGGCGGGAGCACCGGGGTTTGACCCGCTCCTCCAGGCCCGCTCCGGGGCGATGGCTGCCCAGGGCGGTATGACGGCCGGTCATCCACCGGTCTACCTCACGGCCGCGATCTGCGACTATGCCGCCGCGCTGCTCTCGGTCTACGGCATCAGTGCCGCCCTCGTCGCCCGCGAACGGACGGGCCGCGGCCAGCGCGTAGAATCCTCGCTCGTCCACAGCGCGCTGGCGGCGCAGGCAGGTGAGTTCATCTGGTATGAAGGGATGCCGGCCCGAGCGGACGGCGCGCCCGCGTGGATCGGCTCGGCCGCCGTCGACCGGTTCTTCCAATGTGCAGATCATGCCTGGCTCAAGCTGAGCGTGCGTACCACCGACCAGTGGGCAGCGCTCGTCGCTTGTCTCGCCGATGGCGCGCTCGCGTCGATCGGTGCAGGGGAAGCATTGCACGCTGA
Organism: Dehalococcoidia bacterium; assembly: GCA_050184225.1. Classification (GTDB taxonomy): domain Bacteria; phylum Chloroflexota; class Dehalococcoidia; order CAUJGQ01; family CAUJGQ01; genus JBFXAN01. Next base: position 21,775 of record JBFXAN010000024.1, read on the forward strand.
ACCGCGCGGAATCGTGGCGGAGACGCTGGAAGCGCGCTTCGCGTCCGCGCCGATCGCCTCCTGGTTGACGATGCTGCGCGAGGCCGGCATGCCCGTTGCACCAGTCGTTCGGCCCCCTGATCTCTTCACCGACGCGCAGATCCTGGCGAACGACCTGATCGCGGAGCATCAGCATGCCGGTTGGGGAATGGTGCGCCAGACGGGCGTGCTGGCGAAATTTGAACGAACGCCCGGCGTCGCTCAGCGTGCCGCTCCCCTACTCGGCCAGCACAGCCGCGAAGTGTTGCGTGAAGCCGGCTACAACGATCAGCGTATCGACACGCTGGTCGCCGCGGGCGTCCTCGTCGAGGCACACACCCAGGTATAACAGCCGAATCAGCGATCAGCCGGCCAGCGATTCACACTCGGCGATGATCCGAGCATGACTCCGCATCACCAGGGAACGGGTGCGCTCGATCATGGCAAGCTGATGCTGATCAAGCAACCCCGCTGCGGCCGCGGCCGTGACATCGTCTTCATCCTCAACCGTGATCGCGCCGGCCGGGCTCACCCACAGGTCGAGCAAGAGGTCACGGTAGCTGACATGCTCCGGCCGGATGCGAACGCGATCGACGACGTCGAAGCGATAGGCGATAGCAACCTGATCGGGACCGGTAAATCGGTAACAGTTGTAGGTCCTGCGTGCCCAAAAGAACCCAACGGTGTAGCTACCCGCTGGAATGAAGAAGCCCGCCACACGCCGCTCGGCAGGGTGGTCGAAGCGGACGATCGCGAGCGAGCGGCTAATGCTGAGCGCCGTACACGCGAATGTCTCGCTCCGACCGTCCAGTGATTCCTTGGTTTCCAGAATTGGATGCGATCGCATCAGCGGACGCCGATCGTACTCAGGTCGCCCGTCACCGTCCAGAAGTGCCGGGCCGACCAAGCCGTCCCACCACCAGAGGCAACCAGCAGCCAGGAGCAGCCTCCGGCACAACCGACAACCGTAACCGTCGCACCAGCCGGCACATACCCGGTGATCACGGCATCGGTGCTCGGAGCATTGCGTAGCGAGGCACTGGTGATCGCACGGGCAACGACAGCCGCCGGTCGGGGTGTGGGCACCGGCGTCGGAACCACCGTCGGCGCTGGTGATGGTGTCGGCGCCGGTGGCGGTTCTGGTGTCGGAGCCGGCGGTAGCGTTGGTTCGGGTGTTGGCTCTGGCGTTGGCTCCGGCGTGGGCGTTGGTGCTGGGGTTGGCGACGGGGTCGGCGTGACCGTCACCGTCGGTGTAGGCGCCGGCGATGGCGGAACAACCTGGGCCGGCGGCGTACCGCCGGTTCCGTTCTGGGAACCTTCGCCGGCGATGCGCTCGCGAATGACGAGCGCAACCGCGGCCACCGCCAGCAGCAGCACGGCACCATGAAGCAGCCATCGATACCAACGAGAACCGGAGGGCGCGCCCCGGATGGGAAGATCAGCGCGTGACATCACTCGCAAGCGTAGCAGTCGGGCTGCAACGCACCGACGATGCTTTCGTCAACTCGCGGCCCCGCCATCCGTCGAGGACGTTCACATCAGTAACGGATCACGGCAGCATCAACGGCATAATCGCCGGCGCACCCGTCCGCGTCCCGGCGGGAATCTGCCGCTCGGCGTGATAGGAGGAGCGGACCAGCGGGCCGGATTCGACGTGCTTGAAGCCCATCGCCACACCCGCATCCCGTAGCGACGCGAACTCCTCCGGCGGGACGTAGCGCACCAGCGGCAGGTGTTTGGGCGTCGGTCGGAGATATTGACCGATGGTCAGCACATCGACATCGACCGCGCGGAGGTCGCCCATCACCTCGACGACGTCGTCGAACGATTCGCCCAGGCCGAGCATGATGCCGGTCTTCGTCACCGGCCGCGGCGTGTGCATGCCCGCCCGTTCGAGCAACTCCAGCGTCCGCTCGTAGCGCCCCTTCGGCCGCACGCGCGGATAGAGCAGCGGCACCGTCTCGGTGTTGTGATTGAGGATCTCCGGCGCCGCTGCCAGCACGACACCGAGCGCCTCCCAGTTACCGAGGAAGTCTGGGATCAGCACCTCCACGGAGGTACCGGGCGACAGCCGCCGGATCCAGCGGATCGTCTCGGCGAAGATGGCGGCGCCGCCGTCGGGCTGATCGTCGCGGTTGACCGAGGTGACGACGGCGTGGGTCAGGCCCATCTGCGCCACGGCGTAGGCGACGCGCTTCGGCTCGTTTGGGTCGGGCGGCGCGTCCGGCCGGCCGCTGGTGACCGCGCAGAAGCCGCAGGCGCGGGTGCAGACATCGCCGAGGATCATGAAGGTGGCGGTGCCGGCCTCCCAACACTCGCCCATGTTGGGGCAGTGCGCCTCTTCACAGACCGTGTGCAGCGACTGCTCCCGCATCAAGGACTTGAGGCGGAGGTAATTCGGCCCACCGGGAAACCTGACCTTCAACCAGTCCGGTTTTCTTGTTCGCTCGTCCATCGCAGGATCCTCCGTCGCCCCTTCTCCAATCGTATCAGAGCAGCGGCGATCGTCTGCTAGAATGGTGCATCGAGACACTGGAGCCGTGTGTGCCCCGCGTTGCTGTGATCGCCCGAACCGAAGAAGGTGCGGTGGCGCTTGCCGAACCGCTCGCCCGGCAGGGACTCGAGGTGCTGATCGTCTCCAGCGAGGATGCGATCGACCGCTTTGATGAATCGCCCCCTGACGCGATCGCGATCGAGTTCTACGCCCGCGACCGCATCCTCTTCGACGCGCTCGCGGCCAACGAGAGCCTGCGTGATCGGTCGGTCCTGATCGCCTGCCTCGGGCCGGCCGAGCTTCGACTCTACGAGATGTCCCCCATCGCCGATGATTTCATCCTCCTACCGGCGCTCCCCGAAGAACTCGCCTCGCGGGTGCGGATGGCGGTCAAACGGCGAACGCCGGAGAGCAGCAGCCTGCTTCGCGCCGGCGACCTGACGCTGGACCTGGCGAATTATCGCGTCGCCGTCGCGGGTCGAACCGTGGAACTCACGTTCAAGGAGTACGAGCTCCTCCGGTTTCTCGTACAGAACCCGGATAAGGTCTTGACCCGCGAGGCGCTGCTCAAGCGGGTTTGGGGATACGACTACTTCGGCGGCTCGCGCACCGTCGATGTCCACATCCGCCGTCTCCGCAGCAAACTGGAAGACCGCGGACACCTCTTCATCGAGACGATTCGCAACGTCGGATATCGCTTCGTTCACGATGAACGCCGCCCTGGATCGGGCGGATAAGCGGACACGTCGCGGTTTGGCGAGGATCGTCAGTGTCCCTTATGCAAACCCGCTATGGGTTTCTTGTGACCCACTGGCGTCCATGCGACTGCTATACTGATATCAACGTATGGACAAGCGTCGCATCGAAACCTATCCACTCCCGTTGCTTGCCGGCCGCGTGCTGCGTGAGGTCGCGCTCGTCGCCACCGGGCTCCTGGTCTATTTCCTCGTCCGCGGCAATGTCGCGGAACGAGCGACCCACGCAACCCGCAACGCGATCGCCGTAATCGACGCGGAAAAGGCGCTCGGCATCTTCTGGGAACCGGCGATGCAACGCTGGATTTTGGACAGCGCCCATCAGATCAATTTCTGGAACTGGATTTACTTCTGGGCACATGCCCCCGCCATCGTCGCGGTCGGCATCTGGCTGTTGTGCTGGCATCACAAGACCTACAGGCTGATCCGCAACGCGTTCCTCGTGTCCGCCGTCTTTGCCTTGATCTGCTATTACCTCTACCCCGTTGCCCCGCCGCGATTGGTGTCCGGGTATGGTTTCGTCGACACGATGCTGCTCTACAGCAATACGTCCTATCAAGCGCAGTCGCTCAAACTCTTCGTCAATCCCTACGCCGCAATGCCGAGCCTTCACTTCGGCTGGGCCTTCTTGCTCGGCGTCGGCATCTATCTGGTGATGCGCGATGCGCGGGGCATCATTCTGGGCACACTGATCACCGTGTCGATGGGATTCGCCGTCGTCCTGACAGGCAATCACTATATTCTTGATGCGGTCGCCGGTTTCGTCGTCGCGCTGATCGGCTTGGCCGTCGCGATCTGGTGGGATCGCGGTCATCCGATGTGGCCGCGTCGCGAAGCACGCGCAACCCGTCCCTCCCGCGCGCCCAGCGCGGCGTGACACGCATCAATTGCCCACATCCATCGTGGTATCGAAGTGAGCAGTGCTTCCGGGATGTGCCCGAACGACAGCATGGGCTAATCGTCGTCCACGTCCAACGGCGCAAAGGAACCGCGGTCGCCGGCTCGACGTGCCGGAGGGGTGATCACGCCGGCACCCCGCAGCCGGACGGGCGGCGTAATCGGACCGACCCCTTGTAAGAACCAGCGAGGGAGCAATCCTTCGACATCGAAATGCCGGCTTTCGATCTCCACGGACACGCGTGTGAGCCGGAGTGCCGCCAGCGCGTCCTGGATCTCCGCCAACCGCATGTGAAAGTCCCGGTAGAGTTCGCTCAGTTGCTCGGCAGTGAGGTCTCCGGCCTGCATCCGATCGCTTGGCGTGCTCAAGAACTCGATGGCCGACAGGACATCGCGCGTCGCCTCCTCCCACCGACTGCGGAGTGACTGGAACTGCTCTGCATCCATGGTCCTATCCTCCTCACGCCGTTCGGGCCGGCAACGCGGTCAACACCGCGTCGATCGCGGGTTTCACGACGTGCCCGTCATCCGAGGGCAGGTTTCGGTTCTCGTCGAGTTTTCTTCGCAGACCGCGTTTGAAGGCGGCAAGCCACGGCCTGATCGCAGCGAGGTCTGGGTCACGATCCGCCCAGCTCCACAAACGACGCTCGTCATCGCTCTTGATCTCTCGAATGAATGCATAGCCGATATATCGTAGAGCCTCGTGCAACGAATCTCGGGGACCCTGCCGCATTCCGTATGCCAGCGCATACCATGCTCCAAGCAGGTACAACATGCGAGCATTCTTTTCCCGATCGAGTTCACCACATGCCGTGATCTGCTCGATGCTCCTCGCCGCCCGGTCAATCACCTCTGCGTCCCGAGTCAGGAGTTGCGACGTCGCAAGCCCAATCGTGATCCGTACTTTCACGAGATTTGGATCTGCATTATCCACTTCTTTCGATGTTCTTCTGTCAACTCGACTAAGTGCCATCTCTTATTGATCGATAGCTCTTTAGTGATTTTCAGTATCGTAATTCTATTTTCCTAATATCGAGTACGTATAGGCAACATTTTCGTGAGGTTGATACCACTCTTCATATGCGGATATCGCTTGAAGATAGTGCCATACTGCGAGTTCGTACAGCAGCTTCTCATAGCCAACGATATCGGCGCCGTAGGCCTCCGACATTGCGCCGAGAAAGTTATAGGTTTTCGCTCGATAGATCCGTCTCTTAACTTGGAGCTCAATCCCTTTCGCATCCAGGTCTACATCAGCGGTGAGCATCTGGCGCCGTGCGAGATCGAGCGATAGCTGCAGAGCAGCCGGTTGCAGCAACTGATAGTAGCGCTCAGTGAGTGACCCTCGTGCCCACAGAATCTCACGGAATCCCTCCCGGGCATCCGTGTGGTCCGGTTTCTGCTCCAATGCTGCCTCATAATGCGTCCGCGCCTGAACGTGGTCTCCCCGCTGGTGATACAGCCGGCCGAGCTCGTACTCGACCTGAGCTTTGCTGGTATCGGCTGGGGGTTTGCTTTGCCGGACACGGGCGAGCGCCTCCTTCGCTGCTTCGTCGTCCGGTTGCCAGTCGATGGCCTTCTCCAGGCACACCTCTGCGCCGGCATACTCGCCCAGGTCATGGAGTCGTATCCCTGTGACCGTGAGCACCGCCGCCATCATCCGCCGCAGGCGAGCAGATTCGACAGTCGCCGCATGAGACCCCATCCGCTCAGCCAGCGTGTACAGCGTGTGCGAGTGCTCGTACAGGGCGACCGTCCGCCTGCGGTACAGCCGAGCGACACACAAGTACGCCTCGGCGAGTTTCGCGCCACTCACTCGGTCGCGCTCGGCATAGAGAATGAGTGACCAGGCACGGCCGGCGGCGCGGCGATCTCCGGGGTCCGGCAGCGGTATCTGATAGCTCGTGATCGCCTCCGCAATCAGACCGCGTTCCTGTAATTGCTGGGCGACGGTGTAGGCTCTCACCGCGCCTTCATAGGTTCCCAGATCGGCGACGTTCTCCTGCAGTCTGCCGGCGGCGCCGGGGAATGTCGTGTCGATTCGCAGGACTTTCTGGAGATATTGGATGGCTGCATCGTGCATCTTGAGCGCGGCGAGCGCCTGGGCGACGCGAAAGTACGCGCGCGCTCGACCCGTTGCCGGCGCTGGCACGCCGGTCGTGGCAGCATGAGGAGGCTTCACCTTGGGACGCACGGAGGGTACATCTTTCTCCCACATCGTCCGCAGTTCCGGCTTCTGGTCACCGCGAAGATCGGTGATCTCAAAGGCAATTCCTAGCCGTCCAGGCGCATCGCCAACCCGCTGCAAGGTGCCCGTGACTTTGGTACCGCGCGGAGGAAAGGCAAGGTTGATCAGTTGCACCACCATGCCAAGCTGCGAGGGTGCAATCTCCTTGAGTGATGTCAGCAACTGCTCCAGGCGTTGATCCTGCGCGCCATCCGGTGTTGGTGCATTCGTCGGCCACTCAAACGAACTCGGCTTCAGATCCCGATTGCGAATCAGCTCAGCCCGAACGCTCTCAAGATAGGCAGCAAGCTTTTCCCGAGCCTGCTGCGTGATGCCGGGCGCCATGGCATCGAGCTCGTCTTTGCCGGACGCGTTGCCAAATCCATCGATCACCAGTTCCGGCGGCCGGCGGATCAGCCCGATGATCCGTATGAGCAGGGCCAACCCAAGGGCAATGCCGGAGAAGGTAACGAGCAGCTTGAGCAGCGTCAGGCTGACCGTGGTAAGAAAGTCCTCTTGTTCTTCGACCACGGCACGCCATTCCTCCACCCCCGTTGTCGCTGGAGATGGCTGAGCCGTGGCCGTCGGGGCTGGGGAAGTATCGGGTGATGCCTGCGGCGTTGCTGCCTGTTCAGTGGCCGGCGTGGTATCGTCCCCAATCGCGGCGAACACGCCGGCACCAAGCACGACGGCGACAAAGAGGAAACCGGCCAGAGCCGGCCACCAGGCGCCAAGAAATCGTCCGATGCGCTTCACCATAGATCACGTCATTCGACGCTTGGTCGCGAATCTGAACGAACCAACCGCGCGAAGGCTGCGCCATGCTACCCGCAGCTCAAATCATTCGGGTTCGATACAACTCAAACGTGGCACATTCTACAATTGGGGCATCATCATTCGTCAAGCGATCCTGCAACAAGCTGGTGAATCATTCACCGGTTCGGGAAGGAGTCAGTTCACGGTGGACCAGCAGCGTCTCGTGCAGACCGTACTTGAACTAATCTCGATCGATAGTCCGACTGGGGAGGAAGATGCGATCGCAGCCGACCTCACCCGCCGGCTCGAAGCGTTGGGCGGGCGCGTGCAACGGGACGCATTCGGCAACCTGATCGCGGCGCTCGACGGCGAAGGCACGCCGTTCCTGCTCTCGGCGCACATGGACACCGTCGAGCCAGGGCGCGGCATCAAGCCGATTATTGACGGCGACCGCATCCACACCGATGGTAGCACGATCCTCGGCGGCGACCCCAAGGCGGGCGTTGCCGCGATCATCGAAGCGATCACCGCCATACGAGCGGCAGGCAGACCGCACCGGGCGATTGAAGTCGTGCTCACGCGGGGGGAAGAGTCCGGCCTCGTTGGATCACGTAACCTCGACTACCGCCTGATCACGGCGCGTGAGGGAATCGTCCTCGACGGAGAAGGTGCAGTAAACGAGATCACCGACGCTGCCCCGGCACAGTACTTCGCCGATATCGAGATCCGCGGTCGCGCTGCCCATGCCGGCGTCGAGCCGGAGAAGGGTATCTCGGCGATCCGCATCGCCGCCGAGCTGATCCTCGCCCTCCCACAAGGGCGCCTCGATCCGGAAACGACGGCCAACGTCGGCCTGGTGTCGGGCGGCAGCGCCCGCAACGCGGTACCGGAGCGGGCATCGATCACCGGCGAGTTTCGCAGCCGAAACCCGGAGACGCTAGATATCCTCGTGCGCCAGTATGAGTCCTCGGCGTCCGATATCCGCGCGCGCAACCCGGAGGCGGAGATCAACCTGACGCTGACCAAGGTCTTCGACGGCTACCGCCTGGCCGGCGAGCACCCCGTGATCGCGGCCTCCACGGCAGCGCTCGCGGCCATCGGCCTGACGCCGCGGATGCACCCGTCCGGCGGCGCGACCGACGCGAACATCTTCGCCGGTCACGGCATCGCCGCCGCCGTCCTCGGCCTCGGCGGCAATCACTTCCACACTGTCCGCGAAGACCTGAGCATCACCAACATGCTCAACGGCGCCCGCTTCATCGAAGCGCTCCTCACCGCCTCTTGAACCGCAAAGACGCAGAGGCCACAGAGGTCGCAAAGCGATTCAATATTCTTCTTTGCGTTCCTTTGCGGCCTCTGCGTCTTTGCGGTTAACCCGTCCTTCTCCTACCGAGTAAGCCAGGCGAATTGTTGCGGGCGGCGGCGGGCTTGTGGATCGAGCATGACCGTGATCAGGGACGGGCGGCGCTTGGCGATGGCCGTGTCGACGGCCTTGCGGAAGTCGTCCGGCGTTTCGACGAAGTAGCCGTCGCCACCGAACGCCTCGATCACGCGCTCGTAGTGGGCGTTGGGCACGTACGAGTTGGGCGGCAGCGGCTGATCGCGGTTGATCTCGCTGGGACCGCCGCCGATGCCGTTGTTGTTGGCGACGACGAAGACGATCGGTAGGTTGTGCCGGCAGGCGACCTCCACCTCGAGGCCATCGAATCCGAAGGCGGAGTCGCCTTCGAGGTCGATCACGACCTGATCCGGATTGGCGATCTGCGCCGCCAGCGCGAAGCCGGGGCCGACGCCCATCGTGCCCCAGGTGCCGGCATCGAGGCGGTGGCGGGGCAGGTAATTGTCGAGCACCTGACGGCCGATGTCCATCGTGCTGGCGCCTTCGCTGACGACATAGGCGTCGCGCGGCATCGCGTCCTTCAACTCCTTGAGCATCCGATAGTAGCCCATCGGCACACTGTCGTCGGCGTACATCGCCTCGGTGTTGGAGCGATTCTTGGTGATCGCCTCGTCGAGGCCGTAACGCCACTCGTTCTCCTTGCCGAACTGCCACGGCTCCGCTTCGAGCGCATCGTTGAGCTGGCCCATCACTGCCTTGATGTCGCCGATCAGCGCGACCTCGGCGGGAACATTGCGGCCGATCTCCTCCGGCTCGATGTCCAGCTGGACGACGCGCAAGTTTTCGGGGAAGCGCGGCGGCAGGCCGAAGTGCATGATCCAGTTCAGCCGGGCGCCGACGAGGAAGACGAGGTCGGTATTCTGGAGCGCGTAGGTGCGGCCGGCGGCGACGCTGAGCGGATGGTCATCCGGGATCACACCCTTGCCCATCGGCGACGCGAGGTACGGAAGCTGCGTGCTGTCGACGAACTTCTGCACCTCCTCCTCGGCGTGCGACCACGCCGACCCCTTGCCGACGATCACCAGTGGCCGCTCGGCGGACTTGAGCGCGGCGATCGCCCCCTGCACGACAGACGGGTCGGCCATTGGCCGCGGTGCGGGCGGGAACGGTGGCGGATAGTGAACCTTCTCCTCGTCCACGGTGCCCAGGATCAGTTCGGCGGGCAGGTCGAGGTACGCGGGACCGGGCCGGCCGTACATCGCCGTGCGGATCGCCGCCTCGATCGCGGTCGGGATGCGCTCGATCATCGTCTCCTGCTGCGCCCACTTGGCAATCGGCCGGGCGATCTCGACCTGAGGACACTCCTGGAAGGCGCCCATCCCGCGCTGGGAGAGGTCGGAGGCGCCGCCGATCAGCAGCATCGGCCAGCAATTGGCCCAGGCGTTACCGAAGGCGGTGAGCGCATTCGTCATACCCGGACCGGAGACGACGAGCGCGACGCCGATCTTGCCGGTCATGTACGAGATCGCCTGTGCGGCATAGGCGGCGGCCTGTTCGTGACGGACGCCGTAGTACTTGATGCCTTCCTTCTGGCAGGCGCCGGCGATCGTCGTCACCGGGATGCCGACGATGCCAAAGACGTACTCAACGCCCTGCTGTTTCAACGCCCGAGCGACCAGCGTTGCACCATCCACGTCAGCCATGATCATCCTCCCTGTGTGCCGGTCGTCCCCCGGCCGCGTTCAGGATACGGAGGACGTGAGACAGGGGCAAAGAGGGGAGGGCGGCCCTCACCCCCCGGCCCCCTCTCCCGTCGGGACGGGAGAGGGGGAGTACTAAGTGACGAGGGTTGAACAGGGTTCCGCTGGCCTGCTTGCCGCACATGGAGGCCAGGGGGCTGATCGTATCGTTTTACGGCGTGGGCGCCATTTGAATCTAAAGGGTGGGGAGGATCGGCGCTTCGCAGGTTCGGGGCGGGTTGATCGTTTTCGCTCTCGTTTCGGGACAATCGGCGAGTGGACGCTGGGAGATCTGGCGGCCGTAGGCAGCAGTTCGATCGATGACCGTGTCTCATTCCGTCGTTAATGCGAGGAAGTCAGGATAGCGAACGGACGTTCTGGTTGGCAACACTGGATCGGCACACGGATGTGCTTGGATGGCACAGATTCATGCATGACCACGCGAGCCATGCGACCCGCGAGGCCGCACTTCGCGCGCTCTGCTCGACCGCCACCCTAGCGTCGGCCGAGGATGGTGCGGATGCGAGTGGCGTCGTCGCTGCGGCGCCGGACGACCGCCACCTGACGGGCGGGCCGCACACCCGGATCGCAGTTCCGACGACGGCAGGTAATCATCAACGCATCACACGAAGATGAAGCAGACGACTCACCAATACTGCGCTGGGCCTCAGTGTCATCGGTGAGGCTCCAGACTACCATTGCATAGCAGGTACGGCGCGGGCATCGCTCTGGCGATAGGCTTGCCAGCATCGGAGGGGTGCGTATGCTAAGCATCGCCCGCCAGCGCAGGCACGCTGCTTGGTTCAGGCATTGACCCTGCGGTTCCAGGTTCTCTGGATCCGCAGGGTCCGCTTTGTCTGCCATAAAGAGGCGTCCCGGCCGGTGTTGTCGACTACCGGGGTATGAACACGCCTGCCGTGGTTGGGTCGTAACAGGGGACGGTGCTCGTCGCAGGCGATGCAGGACACCCCTGGAGGCCCCACAACGGGAAGATCTCGATCATGCTCGTGGCACCGGTGATCGGTGTGACGGCCGAGGCAAATGTCGAGGTGGCGAGGTTGCGTCCGCCGCCGCCACCCCCGCCGCCGCCGCCGCCGATGCCGGCCCCCGCACCACCGGCGCCGCCCTGCGTGCCACCACCGCCGCCGCCGCCGCCACCAGGAGCAAGCCGGGCACCCGACCGGGCTCGAAGGCGTTGCGGATGCCGGTGGCGCCGCCGCCACTGCCGCCGGCATGGACGGCGGAACTACCGCCGGCGCCACCGCGGATATGGCCGTAGCCGTTGCGGCAGCCCACCTCGATCGTGAGGAGGTCGCCGGGCGTGACCGCGAGTGTGCCCCGCACCACGCCGCCATGACCGCCGGTGCTGGTCGAGTCGCTACCGGCCGCACCTTCCGCCTCGATCGTGAGCTGAGTGACGCCGGGCGGCACGCTGAACGGCTCGGGCCGTCCACTGCAGCCGTAATCGACGCGCTGCTCGATCATGGCCTGCGCATGGACAGCGGGCGGATGATCGGCGCCGGACCGCGTCGCGAGAAGGATGGCCGCCGCGCCAAGGAACGTCAAGATTCGAATCGGGATGCGCATGATGGTCAGGTCTCCCTTTACTGATGCTGATCCGTTGTCGAGTCAGCAGGGCCGGGGCCATCGCCGGGCGCACTCCCGCTATTGGGAGCGGACCTGACAGTTGGCGACCGTCCCGCCGGGCATGGCCGTGCTCACGCCGAAGCAGCGATTCAGGTCACCGCCGCCGCCGTCGAAGGTTTGATTCATCCCCTCGCGGTCCTCCAGCCAATCATTCGCGTCGCCGCCGAGGAGCGTGTCGTTGCCCGCGCCGCCCTGGATGTCGTCCTGGCCTGCGGCTCCGTCGAGCGTGTCGTTACCGGCGTCGCCGAAGAGCGTGTCCGCGCCGCCCTCGCCGAAGAGTCGGTCGTCGCCGCCGCCGCCGCAGATCAGGTCGTCGCCCTCGGCGGCCCGGATCTCGTCCGGCCCCTCCGTGCCCGCGATCACGTCCCGACCGACGGTGCCGATGGTCAGCACGCCGGGGCGCGCCACGATCGTCGCTTCGACGCCGTTGCAGCCGGGCACAACGGTGAACGTGAAGCTCGCCGGCTCGGAGCGGTTGCCGGCCGCATCGGTCGCGGTGCAGGTGACGCCTGTCGGCCCCAGCGGCAGGGCGCTGCCGACGGCGGGCGTGCACGTCACCACCGGCTCGGGGTCGAAGTTGTCCGCCGCCTGCGGCGCGGGTACGCGCCCGCCCGTGGCGTTGGCGCCGCCGATCGTCTGGTCCGCCGGAGCGACAAAGCGGGGCGCGGTCTTGTCGATGTTGATGCCGCTCGCCGTCTGCGTGGCGGTATTGCCGGCCAGGTCGGTGGCAATGCCCGTGACCGACTGGTCGCGCCCCTCGCCCGTCAGTGTCTGTGTAGGGCCGCAATCACTGATCCCGGACGGTACGCTGCCTGGGAGGTAGATGCCGCCGGGCTGCTCACCGTCGCTGCAACTGAAGCTGACGGTCACGTCGGTGTTGTGCCAGCCGGCGGCGTTGGCCGCCGGGCTGAGCGTCGGCGGGCCGGTAAAGACCGGCGGTCGCATGTCGACCCTCGCGCTCGCGGTGGCCGAGCCGCGGTTCCCAGCGAGGTCGGTGCAGGTGACGGACGCGATCTCGCCCGGGGCGAGGGCGGAGGTCGCCGGGCAGGCGGCCGGGTCTAATCCGACGCCGGCGTTGTCGTCCCAGTTCCAGGTGACGGTGACGGGGGCGTTGTGCCAGCCGGCGACGGTGGGGGGCGGCGAGAAGGTCGGATTTGCCGTCGGACGCGTGAGGCCGGGCACGAGGATGCGGGCGACGCGGTTCGCGCCGGCCGGGTCCTGGTAGCGAATCCCAGCACTCACGAAGGACCGCGTGGTGTCGCCGGCGACCGTGTGGAGAAAGCGGTCACCGACCCGCCAGGCGGTCCAGCGCTCGCCCGCGTGATTGATGTAGTCGAGGTGGAGCGTGAGGGCCGGCGCTGTGGCGACGGTTTCGTCGACGAGCCAGCCTTCGCTGAGGCGGACGCGGCCGGCGCGCTCCCAGCCTTTGAAGGCCAGATTTGCGCTCGCCTCCTGCGAGGGGCCGGGGTTGAGGAGGAACCGCGGGTCGTCGGGGCGCGCCGCAGGCACCGGCGACCAGCCGCTGAGGCCACCCAGGAGTCGCGGGCTACCGGCGGCGGGGACGGTGGTGAGAAGGTACGCCGCGAAGACCTCCTGCTTGCCGGACTCGCCGGCGAACAGCGCGCCGAGGTCGGGCGGCGTCCGGGCGGCCTCGATCGCCGCGTCCAGCTTCGCCGGGGTTTCGGCCGCCGTGAAGGTCGTGATACCGGCGATGATCCCGATCGCAATACAGATCACGACAATCAAGACTGCGCCCGCGAGTCCGGCCGCGACGACGCCGACCGAGGAGCCCGCACCGAGGGGGACGCCGACGCCCCCGAAGGGAGAGATCGCCTTGGCCACGGTCGCCCCGAGGGCCGTGCCGGCGATGAAGCTGTAGGCGCCGGCAGCGGCGATCGGGGCGGCGGCGAGGCCGCCGAGGAATCCATACATCTTCGCCGTCTCGGCGGCGGCCTTCTGGAGGTCCGCGTCGGTGGTGAACCGCTCGTTGGCGGCGTAGGCGCCGTACGCCTGGAACTGCTCCAGCGACGGCGGGTTCTCGAAGATGGTGCTGAGCGCGTTGGGGACGACGCAGCGCACGGGCGGCGTGTACTCGAAGCCGGCCGGCGTGCTGAACATGCAGGGATTGCTCTGCCAAAGCTCGTAGAAGCGCTTCGCCTCAGTGGCGGCGGCCAGGCGCTGGCGCTGAACGGCCGCGGCGACGGCGTCGACGATCGCACGTTCATCGGCGGTACGGTTGTCGGGCGCTTTATCGATGATTTGGGCGATCTTGTCGAAGAGGAGCGCACGCAGCGTGTCCCGCTCCCAGCTCAGGAGCCGGCTGGCGTTGTCCTGCGGCGCCTGAAGATCGGGTTGCTCGCCGCCGATGATGTTCGCGCCCGGCGGGGGGGTCGCCCGCGGCTGGGCGGTGCCCGCAGGCAACTGATGAAGCGCGAGCAGGTCGGCGATCGCCTGCCGCTCCAACTCCTGGATGCCGGACAGGGCGGCGAGGCTACACTCCTGGACGATGCGAACCCGGCTCGTGCAGAAGCCGGAAGGGTCCTGTGCCGCGAGCAAGGCCGCCTCGGTGAACCGAGGTAGCGGCAGGGGCATACCCGCCGCCTCCGCGAGTTGGATCTTGCGAACACCGGGCAGGAAGGTGACGAGCCCGGCGAGGACGATCGCGATCGCGACCGAGCGAGTGAACTGCTGCGGGGTCATGGCTCCATCCTTTCGGCACCGGGCGGGCCTCGGCCAACGAGCCTCGCCGGGAACTTTCGTCGTGGTCGCTGGTCCGGGCTGTGCTGGCCGCACGACCGTGGCCGGGTCGTAGCACAGGACAGTGCTGGACGACGGCGGCGTGGGGCATGCTCCCAGCCCTCAAAGCGGATAGATTACGACCACGCCACGAGCGACTTCGGTCGGCGTGGCGCTGTGGACGACCATGCCGTTGACGACGTTGCGCCCGCCGCCGATGCCGGCGCCGGCGCGGCCGCGGAGCGTGCTGTTACGCAGCCATCGATCGCATTGTGGCCGTCACCGCCGGTGAGCGAGTCCGCGTCGCCCGCGCCGCAGATCAGGTCGTCGCCGCCCATCCCGGCGACCATGCGCGCGCCATCCGTGCCCAGGAACACATCCCGAGCCGCGGCGCCGTAGGTGACGATGACGCGGCCGTCGCCCTGGCGCACGCCCGGATCGAAGTTCACGCCCGCCGGCCCGAAGCCGCTACCGCCGCCGCCCGCGAGGTACGCGCCGCCGCCGGCGCCGCCCCAGTAGCCACCGCCGCCGCCGCTGCCCGCCAGCGAGTCATTCGCGCCGGCGCCGCCCTGGCCCCGCACGCCGCTGCCGCTCGTGCCGTCCTGGTTGCCGCCGGTCCCACCGAGGCAGCCCTCGAAACCGCCCCGGCCGCCGCCGGGGCCGCCGCCCGCCCCGCCGCGATAGCAATCGCCACCGCGGTCGGCCGCGCCGCCGCCGCCGCCGGCGACGAGCGCGCGATGCTCGAGACCCGCGCCGCCGATGCGCACATCCGAGGCGCCACCGCCGCCCGCGCCCGCGCAGCCGCCGCTACCGCCGCCGCCGCCGCCGTTGAACCCGCCCGCGCCGCCCGGCAGCGCCGGTTCGGCACACCCTGTGGCACCGCCACCCCTCCCGCCGACCAGGATCGTGAGCGTCGCGCCGGGCGTGACCGCGAGCGTCGCGGTCGCGCGGCCACCCCCGCCACCGGGGACAGCGTATGGTCCGATGGTGCCGCCACCCTGGGCACCCTCGACGACGAAGGTCGCCTGGGTGACGCCGGTGGGCACAACCCAGGTCTGGGCCATACCGGTGAACCCGAACGTCTGGGACGTCGTCGTCTGGGACGCCGCCGGTGGCGGTCCACCGGCGGCGGGCGGAAGCACGCCGAGGACGACGCCGAGACCGAGACCGAGGAGCGCCAGGCGCACGGGAGAGCGGAGCATCACACACCTCAGAGGGAACTGGCGCAGCGTCGCCACCACGGACGCTCCGCACCGACTTTCCGGACACTGCGCCGGCCGCGCGGTACAAGCCACCGGCCGGTCCGCGACGCGGTGTCAGTCAGACGCTAGCCGCGCCCGAAGGGCGCCGTCATGATGGAAACCAATCAATTCGCGCGGCGGCGCGGCGCGACGGCCACGCCGGAGTAGTTGAAATCACCTAGGCGAAGGGTCCGACGACGGGCCTGCGGCGAGGCCGTGGCGGAGGGCGAAGGCGGTGGCGTCGGCGCGGTTGCGGGCGTCGATCTTGCGGTAGATGGTGACGAGGTGGTTCTGCACCGTAGAGACGCTGAGCACGAGCGCGGCGGCGATCTCCTTATTGGTGCGCCCCGCCGCCACCAGCCGCAGCACCTCCGCCTCCCGCGCGCTCAGGCCACCCGGATAGCGTGCGGCCGGGTCCGCCGGTGGAACGTCACGGTCCAGGCGCCCCTGCAAGGCACGCACCTGTGCCTCCAGACGGGCCATCCCCAACTCGCGGGCTGTGGCAAGCGCTTGCTCCGCGAGGTGACGCGCCCGCGCACGATCGCCGCGGCCGTCACGGGCAAGGAGCATTGCGGCGTAGGCGTGCCGCGTACGCGCGAGCAATGGCGGGGCGGTGAGCCGGAGGTTGCGGTCGAGGGCGTCGTCAAAATGCCTTGCCGCCGCTTCCCAGTCGCCCAGCGTAGCCGCGAGGATGCCGAGGTAGTGCGAGACTGCACCGAAGCAGACGTTGGCGCCGCCGGCGACCGCGATCCGGTGTGCATGCGGTGAGAGCAGTCGATACAGGGTTGCCGAGTGACGGGCATCGCCGAGTGTGGCGCAGACGCTCGACAGGCACAAGATCGCCGGCAACCAGTGGATGTCGTGCGGAATTGTGGCGAAGTCGGATGCCGCCAACCGGTCGAGGGTGCGCCGCGCATCCTCCGGCCGGTCCGTCTCCGCATAGATGAGCGCGAGGGTGCAGTGCTCGACGGGCAACGTGGAACGTCCCGCGACGTGCGCGGCATGAGCCTCAGCCAACTCGCCGAGCCGGCCCTGCTCATATCGCAGCAGGATCTCCTGCCCTCGGTGGGAACTGCGGGCCTCCGGCAGCCCGACCCGCTCGCCGATGTCCCGCGCCTCGTTCGCCCGCCGCTCAGCCTCGGCGAAGCGTCCGTCCAGCAGCGCCCGCATCGTCTGCACCACGCCGAGCCGCCAGAGCCAGAAGGGAGCGCGCAGCTCGCCGGCCAGTCGGGTGCAGATGGCAATTTCAGCATCCGCGGCCTCGATCGCGCCCAGTTCCATCAGGTCGACCACACACAGGTCGTGGCCCCACAGCACCGTCTCCGGGTTGCCGCTCTGTTCGCCCAACCGAACGATCTCGCGGGCGGCTGCGAGGCGATCGGTCGCGTCCTCTTCCGTCCAAAGCACCCAGTGCCGATCGCCCAGCACCGAGGCGATCGCGCTCGACACACCCGTTCGCCGTGCTATCGCTTCGGCATCACGAAGCAGCGCCGGCGCTCGAACTCGGCGCGCGGTGAACGCCAGCCGGCTGGCCAGGTGGCCGAGCAGCATCGCGCGGAGTGAGCTGTCGGCATCGCCGAGCGCTCGGATCGCCTCCTCCATCAGGGCGATCTGCTCCTCGCCATCGATCCCGGTTTCGATCGCCCAGACTTCGCAGAAGCCGAGCACGGCCCGCGCCTGCAGGTCTGCAGCGGCAGGACCCATGCGCCGCGCCACGATCGCCGCTTCACGGAAGGTTTCGCGGGCACGCGATCCCATCCCGGCCCCCGTATACGCCGTGGCGAGCGCCAACAGCAGGTCACACCGGCGCTCCTCACCTGTTCCCGGAATGTGCGCGAGCGTCGAGAGTGCGGTCTCGTAGTGGCGCGCCGCTTCCTCATAGGCATAGAGGCGCCTGGCCCGTGCCGCCGCCTCCTCCGCATACGCCAGGGCATGGCTTGCCGCTCCAATCGGCGTCGCCTGGCTGAAGTGCCAGGCAAGCTCGTCCAGGTGTGGCTCGGCATCGGAGCCGTACAGCAACTCCAGCGCCGTGCCCACCTCTCGATGGAGTCGTGCGCGTCCGATGGTGGGCAGGTCATCATAGAGCGTCTCGCGGATGAGTGCGTGACTGAAGCGGTAGCGGCCGGCCCCACCGGGCGCCACCGTGATGATCTGCGCCGCTTCCGCCTCCTCCAGGACTGAAAGTAACGGCCCGCCCGCCAGCTCCGCCACCTTGCCGAGCGTCGCCAGGCCGAACTCCCTGCCAATGACCGACGCCATGGTGAGGATTCGGTTGCACTCGACCGACAGCCGGTCCAGTCGTCGGCCGATGACTTCGCGCACCGTCGGCGGCACCCGTACCGCTTCCGGTTTCAGGTTCCACATTCCAAGCGGCTCACCAGGAGACTGGAATGCGGAACCGGGCATCGGTCCGTGCAGCCGCACCCGCTCGATCACGAAGAACGGATTGCCCTCCGTTTCGTCCATCAGGGCAGCGACCATCGCTGGGGGTGGCAGCGTCCCGGTGGTGTCGGCGACGACACGTGCAACGTCCGCCGGACTCAGCCCGGTGAGCGTATGGCGGGCGACATGCGGCCGGCGGGCGAGGTCGCCCAGCGTCCGCGACAGGGGCTGACCGCGACGCACCTCCCCATCGCGGTAGGTGCCCACCACCAGGACGGAACGATCGTCCATGTCCCGCGCCAAGAACTCCAGCAGCAGCAACGACGGCGCATCTGCCCAGTGCAGGTCGTCGAGCAGGATCAGGAGGGGGACAGGCGCGCCCGTTCCGAATGCCCCTGCTGCGCGCGTGAGAAAGGTCGCGATGCTGTCGAAGAGGCGAAAGCGTGCCTGCGACGACTCCAACGCGGGAGGCTCAGCCAGGTCGGGCAGCCACTCACGCAGTTCAGGCACAAGGTGGGCGATGTCGGCGGCGCCTGCTCCCAACGCGGAGCGTGCCTGTTCGGCGTCTTGATGGCGCAGCCAGGCGCGCAACACCTCGACCCACGGCCAGAAGGCGGGGGCGCCCTCTCCCTCGTAGCAGCGGCCCCAGAGGGCGCGGGCGCCGCGCTCACGGGCGAGCGCGGCCAGTTCCTCTGCCAGCCGGGTCTTGCCGATGCCCGGCTCGCCCGCCAACAGCACGATGCCGCCGCGGCCCGCAACCGCCGCGGCCAGTCGCTCGGTGAGCGCCCTCAGCTCTGTCGAACGGCCGACGAACGGGCCAACGCTGGACCGGGGCGGGACGGTCATTGCGGTGCCTCTCCGTCACTCTCGTGTCAGTTCAATTCTATACTTCACGAGCAAACGGGCAGAGGGACCATTCCCGCGCCGGTGTGAACCGATTCACGATACGGAGGAGAGGAGACAGGGATAAAGAGGGGCGGCCCTTCCCGTATCGCCGGCTTCGGCGTCCTCCCTGAGCGGCAGCGGCCGGCGTGGTGGTACGCCGGCCGCTTCGACGTCGGCAGCAGGGTCGCAGCGGCGACGCCGCGTCAGTCGGGGTAGATGGTGTTGGGTGGCGGGAGGACGCCGTCGATGAGGTAGGCATCGATCGCGTCGCGCGTCCGGCTCGGCCCCGGCAGCCAGTAGGAGGTGTGGCCATCGCCCTCGCGCGTTAGGAGTACGCTGCCCTCGATCTGGTTGAACATCCCCACCGCCCACGGGTAGGCGGTCGAGGGATCGTAGGTCGCGTTGACGATGAGGATCGGTGGGGCGCCACGCACGATCATTGATTGCGGAGGGTTGACTACCGCCGTGGGCCAGCCGGGACAGCCGGACTGGAACGTCCAGGTTTGGCTGGCACCCTGCGTATGGGGGGCGACCACCTGCGCCAGCCGCATGGTGGCGGCGATGTCCTCGTAGCGGATGATCGGGGTGACCCAGTCCGCGCATTCGATCGCGAGGGTGGCGAGCTCACCCCAGGTATTGCCGACGGCGATCGGGGAGGAAAGGCCACTGGCGTCCCCGGCCTGCGCATCGGCGAGCGCGATCGCCAGTTCGGGCCAACCTTTGTACGCCCCACCCAGCACCGCATCCTTGAAGAGGATCTGGCCCTGCACGTTGATGCGAAGGTCTTCGTCGGTCACCGTTGCGCGGCACTGGCCCATGGCGACGCAGCGCGACGCGGGCAGCGGCTGTTGCTCCGCCTGCCGGACGAGCCCATCGAAGGCCACCAGCACGTCCTGACCGTGCAGCGCGCAGGCCGGCGTGTCGTCGCACCAGCGCGCGAAGCGGCCCAGCTCGCGCTCATAGGCGGATGACTCATCGGTGAGCATCGCGAGCGGTGCGACCGCGTGGTTGAGGGCGCCGTCCAGCGCCATGACGCGGATGTTTTCCGGGAACAGCGCGGCGTAGGTATGGCCGAGCTGCGTGCCATAGGAGAGGCCGAGGTAGTTGAGCTTGCCATCGTTCAGGGCGACGCGCACCGCTTCCATATCGCGGGCGACGCTGACCGTGTCGACGTGGCCCAGCAGCGGTCCGGTGAGGCGCAGACAGCTCTCACCCAGCGCGCGATTGTGGGCGACGAGGCGGTCGTACTCCGCTTGGTCGCGCGGGAATCGTGACACCGGGTCGTTCCAGATGGCGGGGTCGCAGTGGACCGGTGTGCTGGTGCCGACGCCGCGCGGGTCCATGCCGATCACGTCAAACCGCTCCCGGATCGCCGGACTGAAAACGCGGGTGCCGGCCGCCTCCAGTCCGACGAAGGCGGAGCCGGGACCGCCGGGACCGCCGGGATTGAAGATCAGGCTGCCGATGCGCTGGGTCGGGCCGGTGGCCTTCAGCCGGTTCATACCAATCGTGATCTGTGCACCTTGCGGCTGACCGTAGTCGAGCGGCACCTGCAACTCGGCACACTCCAACTCGGGCGGGGTCTCCGCCGAACATGGATGCCAGGTGAGGGCGGCCGTCGGGGCGCCCTCACCGCCGGCGGTGGCTACGGTTATGGCGAGCAGCACAGAGAGCGAACCGATCATGGCTACAAGAGCGGGCTTCTTCATGGGGCCTCCTTCACGGGACTAGAGCCCGCGCTGCACGATTACCTCGCCGGTGATGAGCGTCGCCGGATCGCTGGACGTTGAATCAAGGTGCCCGGCGATCCAGCGATCGACGATCTGCCGGGCTTCCTCCAACCCAGCCGCCTCCTCATAGATCGCGATCGAGACCACCCCACCGTCGCCGGTGTCGAGCAGCGCGCAGGAGATGAACCCAGCGACATCGCCCAGTGCGGCGGTCAGCGCGCGGCCGGCAGATCCTCGGTCGTCGACGGTCCAGGCGGCTTTTGTGTCGTGCTGGATCATGGCGTATAGCATTGGGTCGTCCGGTAGGGGTGCTACGGCAGATCGATCAGGGTCAGCATCAACGGGAACGTGTCGGTCTGGACCTGCGACAGAGGCTCCACGGGCAAGGCGAGCGTCCCCGTGGGATCGGCGGCGGCCGCCGCCAGCGCCATGGGGTCGACCGTGCCGGCAAGCGTGTAGCGGTCGAGCACGAACGGCAGGCTGTTCGACGTGAGTGCGTCGGCGCTGTCCGAGAGCTGAAAGTGCAGGTGGGGTCCAGAGGTGTTGCCCGTGTTCCCCAGGCGGCCAAGCGGCTGGCCGGTCTCGACGCGCTCCCCGGCGCGCACGCTGACGCTGCCCGGTTGCAGGTGCGCGTACAACGCATAGACGCCGGATGCGATCTCGACCGTCACATGGTTGCCGGCGTAGTCCTCTGGATGGTGGACGGCCACCGTCGGCTGACCGGGCGTCTCATTCGGCATGTCGTTGCGGACGGCGGCGACCGTGCCGCCTGCTGCTGCCACAACCTCGGCACCGAAGCCGAAATACTGCTCGTTGCGCGAGCCGTCGCCCTCGGCCGGCAGACCATCTCGAAGCAGGAGCCAGTCGATGGCGAAGGTTTCCGGGGTGACGAGGTGCGACCCGTCCACCGCCAGGCGAAAGTTACGGTGATTCGAGGCCGCCGAAACGATGGCCGTGGCACTGATGGCATTGGCGTTGAACCAGCCGCTGCCGCGCATCGGTGGGACGACCACCAGCGGCGGGCGTGGGTCGACAGCGAGGTCGGGACCGGCGATCTCGAGACTGCCGATGATCGTGCGGTACGGCGTATCGGCGGGGAGGGTGTAGGTGATGTGGTGGGTGATCCGCGCCGGTACCGTGTCGGGCGGCACGGCAAGGTCGATGACCGTTGCCAGCGTCCCCGCGACCGGCACCTCGGTCACGGGCGGACCGCCGGCGAAGAACACCGGCTGGGTGAGCGCCGCCAGTTCGTCACCTTCCAATCGCCGCAGAAGGCGTCCGTCCGGAGCGACGATCTCGATCGTGGTGAGCGTGATGGGTGCGGCGCAGACGTTGGTGAGGATCAGGTCATACTCCAGATGCTCCAGGCCGTCGCTGGCCGGCACGCGGAGGGGAGCGTTGATCGACCCCGCGAGCAGAGCGGTGGTTTCCTTGGTCATAGGCGACGGCTGCCTGGCGCTCTCGCCGCTGGCCAGCATCGGGCGATCGGCGAGGGTGAGGAGCACGCCGGGCGCCAGCAGACCGGCGAGGCCGAGGAGTTGACGGCGGTGGAGGCGTTCAACCTTGCTCATCGGTGTCCTCCTTCTTCGCAGCCGAGCATTGGCCGGCCGCGCTGACAGCCAGCGTAGGACCCGGGCGAGGCGATCGCCTCTAGAGGCTCTATAGAAGGCTCTATATCTTCGGCGGTTTGTGGGACATGCGTCGTATCAGGCTGGATCCTGGACGAGCCCCTGCTCGACCGCCCAGGCTGCCACCTGCCAGCGAGATTGCAGCCCGAGCTTGCCGAGGATGTGGTGGATGTGGACGCCGGCAGTGCCGACCGCGATCACCAGCTCGGCGGCGATCTCCCGATCAGTCGCGCCCTGCGCGAGCAGCGATGCAACCTCCCGCTCTCGGGGCGTGAGTGCCTCAGCAGAGCCCCGCGGCGAGGTCGTGGGAAGGGGTTCCGCCGTCTGATCGGCGCGCAACGCCTCCGCGATCGCCTGATCCACGGTCATCACACGGCCCTCCGCCACGGCCGCCGCGAGCGCGACCTGGCTGAGTCGGGGACGAATTCGGTCGAGGGCGGCGGCCTCCCGTTCACGCTGGAGCGGGGAGAGGCTCACCCCGAGCGTGTCACGCAGCGCGGCGGTGACGCCGAGCAGCCGCGCCGCCCGCAATCGCCTTCCCAGCTTTGCCTCGGCCTCCGCCAGCGTGAGCAGGCCGGAGATCGTGAAGCCACGGTCACCGACCGCAAGCAGCCCCTGCAGGCCATCACGTACCAGGCGGCCGGCGCGCTCGAGATCGCCGCCGGCCATGATCACCAGCAGTGTCCCTAGCTCGAAGGACGCAATCGCGATGAACCGCAGATCGCCGAGCGCCTGAAATCGTTGAAGGCTCTCCTCAAAGAACGGCAGTGCCCGCTCGTAGGCTCCCTGGTTGGAGGCCACCGATCCGAGGCCATGAATAGTCAATGCCGTGCCGTGGCCATCTCTCAGCATCCGGAGCAGCGCCAGACTCGCCGTCAGGTGCTGCTCCGCTTTGGCGGACTCACGTTGCCGGTTGGAGACCAACCCGAGCCACGTCAACGATGCCGCGACAGCCGGGCCGTCGTCCGCCGCCCGTCCCAGGTCCAGACTTTCTTCGAGCATCCTCGCCGCCGGCGCCAGGTCTGCCTGCCAGAACGCCAGCCGTCCGGCCGCGAGCAGCACGCTTGCCCCCAACGCCGGCGGGATGTCGCGGGGCGGGTCGTTCGTCAGGACGGCTTCCAGCCAGCGCCGTCCCTCGCCCATGGCGCCGCGCACTTCCCAAAACGGAACCAAGGCCGTGGCCAGCCGCACCGTGAGCATCACATCACCGCACGCCTCCGCCCAGCGCAGCGCCGCCCGCAGGTTGTCCTGCTCCGCGGCCAATCGCGTCAGCCAGTCGACCTGGGCGGGGCCGCGTAGCTGAGGGGCCGCTTGTTCCGCCAGGGCACGGCACCAAGCGGCATGTGCGACCCGGGTCGCATCACCCTCGCCCGCGGCGATCAGATGTCCATGAGCATACTGTCGCAGCGGCTCCAGCAAGGAATAGCGTGCCGCTGGGCCATCGGCCTCAACCATCACCAGCGACTTGTCCACGAGGTGGCCGAGAGGTTCAAGCACATCGTGCTCGGCGGCGATGGGCAATCGGCAATCGTCTGCGGAGCCCGCCCCCAGTGCCGGTTGCCCATTGCCCATTGCCCCACATACGGCCTCCGCCGCCTCCAGCGTGAAGCCACCGGCGAAGACCGCCAGACGACGGAAGAGCACCCGCTCCTCCTCGCTCAGGAGGTCGTAGCTCCAGTCGAGGGTCGCCTGCAGCGTCTGCTGGCGGGCGGGCGCTGCACGGCTGCTGCCGGAGAGCAGCCGGAAGGTGCCCTCCAGACGAGTGAGGATCTGCTGGATGGTCAGTATGTGCACGCGGGCCGCTGCCAGCTCCAGCGCAAGCGGAATCCCGGCGAGCTGCGTGCAGATCTCGGCCACGTTCGGGGCGTTTTCTGATGTCAGCCGGAAGTCCGGCACCACCGCCTGCGCCCGCTCTAGGAAGAGTCGAACCGCGGGCGCGCGCGCCACGTCGTCCGTCGTGCGTAGATCGGCGGATCTGGGCAGCGCCAGCGGCGGCACCCGCCACTGATGCTCGCCCGCGACCTGGAGCGGCTCACGGCTGGTGGCGAGGATGCGTAGCTCCGGGCACATGGAGAGCAGGTGCTCGACGATCTCCGCACATGCATCGATCAAATGTTCGCAGTTATCCAGAACCAGGAGCGAGACAGGTATGGCGAGGCGGTTGGTCAAGCCATCGATCAGCGTCGTGTCCGGGGTCTCGATCACGCCGAGCGGGCCGGCAATCGTCTGGGGAAGGAGCTCCCCATGGGTGACTGAGGCCAAGCTGACCCAGAAAACACGGTCATCGAACCGCCGCCGCACATCGCCAACGACGGCCTGCGCCAACCGGGTCTTGCCGCCGCCACCAACGCCGGTGAGCGTCAGGAGACGAACCTGTTCGCCCAGCAGGAACTCGCGTGCGGCGGCCAGATCTCGCTCCCGGCCGATGAGGGCCGTGCGCGGTGTGGGCAGGTTCGCCGAGGCTCCCTTGCTCAACCCGCCACGCACACGCGACCTCCCA
The DNA here is from genome assembly GCA_050184225.1 of Dehalococcoidia bacterium. Taxonomy (GTDB): domain Bacteria; phylum Chloroflexota; class Dehalococcoidia; order CAUJGQ01; family CAUJGQ01; genus JBFXAN01. The sequence continues at coordinate 46,749 of JBFXAN010000024.1, forward strand.
GACCACTCTCCGGACAAGGACAATTTGCTCGCATGGCGGCGCCTCGTCAGGCGATTGTACCGGAGCGGTTCATGCCGGAGCGCGCGCCGGCCGGACCTTGCCGTGGGGGGCGAGTGAGACCGATCGTGAGCGGGATTCGAGCCCGCGCTGCACGATGTGTGATCGCTAGGGAACGTCGATCACAGACAAGAGCAGCGGATACGTGCCGGACTGAGGCTCTGACATCGGCGTCACGGGAAAGCCTGTCGGCGCGATGTCGGAGGCCGTCGCGGCGGCCCACGCCTCTGGGGCGACCACGCCGGCGAGTGTGTAGCGGTCGAGGACGAAAGGCAGGCTGTTCGAGGTGATGATGTCGGGTCCATCCGAGAGCTGGAAGTGAAGATGCGGATTGGAGGTGCTGCCCGTATTCCCCAGGCGGCCGAGCACCTGGCCCGTGGTCACCCGATCGCCGGCGCGCACTGCAACGCTGCCCAGCTGCAGGTGTGCGTAGGTCGCGAAGACAGCCGGCGCGACCTCGACGACGACATGATTCCCGGCGTAGTCACCTGGGCCACGGAGGGAGACGGGCGGTTGGTTGGGCGTCTCCTCGGGCATATCATCGCGGACGCTGACAACCGTTCCGTCTGCGGCCGATCGGACCCCTGCGCCGAAGCAGAAGTACTGCTCATTGCGTGAGCCGTCGCCCGTGGCCATCAGGTCGTCCTGCAACTGAAGCCAATCGATCGCGAACGTCTCGGGCTTCGTGTATCGCAACCCGTCGACCGCTAGGCGGAAGTTGCGGTGGGGCGAGAGCGGCGAACCAAAGGAATTGGAGTTGAACCAACCGCTGCCGCGCAGCGGCGGGGCGAGCACCAACGGCCGGCGTGGATCAACGGTCAGCTCGGGGCCGTCGATCTGGAGACTGCCGAAGGCAGCGCGAAACGGCGCGCCGGCGGCGAGGGCATAGGTGATCCGGTGGGTGATCCGTGCCGGCACCTGGCCGGCTGGCACGATCAGGTCGACCATGACCGCCACGGTCCCACTGACCGGCACCTCGGCCGCCGCCGGCCCGCCCAAGAAGAGCATCGACTGGGTGTTCACCGCCAGTGTCTCACCCTCCAGTCGCAGCACGGTGCGTCCATTGTCGAGGTCGATCACCTCGACGGCGGAGAGCATGACGGTTCCGGCGGCGACATTGGTGAGGGTCAAGTCATAGACGACGTGCTCCATGCCGTCGTCGCCCGGCACGCCCATCGGCGTGTTGATCGCGGATACGACCAGCGCTGTGGTCTTGGGTGTGGTTGGCGCCGGTTGGCGGGTCGGGGGCGCCGGCTTGGCGGTGGCCGACGGCGGCCGGCGGCCGGCGATGGCAAGCATCGTCGCGGGCACCAGGGCGGTAAGGCCGAGGCCGAGCAGGCCGCGCCGGCGGATGCGTTCTCGCTTCTTCATCCCGGTTCTCCTTCTGCGCACCCTCGTCTTGGCTGAATGCGCCAAGGACCAGTCTGGAGCCAGCGGAGCGGCGTGGCGTCTATAGACTGTATACAGGACTGTATAACGTTGGAGAAACGTGGCAAAGAAAAGGTGTCAGCCGGCTGGACCCGGAGCGAGGTCCTGGGCGGCGACCCAATCGGCTACCTGCCAGCGGGAATTCAGCTCGAGCTTCCCCAGGATGCGGTGGACATGGACGCTTGCGGTACCCACCGCGATCACAAGCCGAGCGGCGATCTCTCGATCGGTGGCGCCCTGTGCGAGCAGCAGCGCGACCTCATGCTCCCGGGGCGTCAGGATCTCGACCGGGTCGCGGGCCGGTGCTGCACTCCGGAACGACGGCTTCGCCTGGCCGTCCGACAGCGTCTCAACAATCACCTCTTCAACGCTCCTCGTTCGACCTTCGGCGAGGGCGATCGCGAGCGTCGCCTCGCCGAGCCGCGGGCGGATCATGCGCACGACGATCTCTTCCCGCTCGCGCTGGAGCGGCGAGCGTTCTGCGCCGAGGGTGTCACGCAAGGCGGCGGTGACGCCGAGCAGCCGCGCGGACTGCACCCGCCGGCCACGCTTCGCCTCGACCTCCGCCAGGGTGAGGAGTCCGGAGATCAGGAAGGCGCGATCGCCGACGGTCAGCAACCCGCGCAGGCCGTCCCGCAGCAGCCGGCCCGCCCGATCGAGATCGCCGCCGCTCATGAGGGCATGCAGCGCCCCCAGCTCCAGCGAGGCGATCGCGACGAAGCGCAGGTCACCGAGCGCCTGAAATCGCGCGAGGCTCTCCTCAAGAAATGGCGCCGCCTTCTCGTAGTCCTCCTGGTTGCCCGCAACGGCGCCGAGCGCGTGGATCGCCCTGGCCGTGCCGTGACCGTCCCCGAGCGCCTGGTACAGGCGCAGACTCTCGTCCAGTTGCGCTTCAGCCGCCACGAAGTTGAGGCGCCGGCTATTGACCAGTCCCAGCCAGGTCAACGACGCGGCCACGACCGACATCTCGTCGGTGTCGCGGCCCAAGGTCAGGCTCTCGTCGAGCAGGGCCGCCGCCTGGTCAAGGTCTGCCTGCCAGAACGCAAGCCGTCCGGCGGCGAGCAGCGCCCCCGACCGAGGCGCGTCGGGCAGCGGGGGAGGACCGTCGCTCGCCAGTGCGGCCGCCAGCCAGCGCCGGCCTTCGGTTATGGTGCCGTGCACCTCCCAGAAGGGGACGAGGGCGACGGCCAGCCGGGCAACGGTCTCGCGTTCGTCACGCTCCCCTGCCCAGCGTAGCGCCGCCCGCAGATTGTCGTGGTCGCGGCCCAGCCGCGTCAACCACGACACCTGCATCGGACCACGCAACGCCGGCGCTGCCGCCTCTGCCAAACTGAGGAAGTAGGCGGCGTGCGCCGCGCGGGCCTCCACTTCCTCGCCCTGTGTGGCCAGGTGCCGTAGAGCGTACTGACGCAGCGGCTCCAGCAATCGATATCGAGAGCCGAGACGGTCAACCTCCACCGCCACGAGCGACTTGTCTACCAGGCGGGTAAGGAGGTCGAGACCTAACCCGCGTCGCTGACGCTCCGGCGGCCCCCCTTCCCTCGCAAGGAAGGGGGGAGCCTGACTTACCAGGGTTTGCCAGTGTCCCGTTTGTTCGTGGGATGTCTCTCCCGATCCGCCAAACGCCCGACAGGACTCCCCCCTTCCCTGCGAGGGAAGGGGGGCCGGGGGGGTTAGGTTTTCCGCCGCGTCGAGGTCGAACCCACCGGCGAAGACCGCGAACCGGCGGAAGCAGGACCGTTCCGGCTCGGTGAGGAGGTTGTAGCTCCAATCGAGTGTTGCCCGAAGCGTCTGCTGACGTGCCGGTGTGGCGCGGCTGCCGCCGGACAGCAGCCGGAAGGTATCATCCAGCCGGGTGAGGATCTCCTGGACGGCGAGCACGCGCACGCGCGCCGCGGCCAGCTCCAGCGCCAGCGGAATCCCCGCGAGCCGCGTACAGATTTCCGCCACACTGGCGGCAGTGTCGGCGGTGAGCTTGAAGTCTGGAACGACCGCTTGCGCGCGTTCGACGAACAGCTGCGCCGCCGGCGCGGACGCCACGACCTCCGCCGTGTCCGTACCGGCGGGCTTGGGCAGGGCCAGCGGCGCCACCCGCCACTGGCGCTCACCCGCGATCTGGAGCGGTTCGCGGCTGGTGGCGAGGATGCACAGCCCCGGACAGGTTGCAAGCACCCGCTCGACAAGCTCAGCGCAGGCATCGAGGAGATGTTCGCAATTGTCCAGGATCAGCAGGCAACGATCTGACGTGAGGCGGTGGATCAGAGTGTCGAGCAAGGGCATGCCGGGCGACTCCAGCATACCGAACGCCTCGGCGACTACCCGCGGCACGCGGGACTCGTCGGCAACCGGGGCGAGTGGCACCCAGAAGACTCGTCCATCGAATGCGCCCGCCTCACCCGCACCAACCACCTGCGCCAGACGGGTCTTGCCAACACCACCAGGACCCGTAAGCGTCAGCAGTCGCACGTCGGGCCGGGCGAGCAAGTCAATGATCGCATCCCGATCAGCGTCACGGCCGATCAGCGGCGTCGGGTGCGCGGGCAGCGGCGGCACGGCCTCGGTCATGCGCCGATTGTAGTAGAGCTTGTCTTGCGGCCCGTTGCCGGCTACTTCCAACGTCACTCTTCCGGTATGCCGAGCGCGTTCCGGACAACGCGGGCCACGGCCACGGCACTGCCCTCGCCTGGCGATGACGTCACGAGGTGGTTCTTTGTGAGGGCGAACGCGAAATGGTACTCCGGGTCGGCGAAGCCGATCGCGCCGCCTGTCCCCGCGTGCCCGAACGCCGTTCGACGATTGCCCATGCCGGCCAACGGTCCGCCCAAGCCGTAGCCGAGCGCTCGCGTCGCGGGGCGTCCGAGCACGACATCGTTCCCTTCCATCTGGAGCGCCGTTGCCGCGCGAAGGCGATCCGGAGAGAGCAGTCTGATGCCGTTCACTGTGTCGATCAGGGCAGCGTAGTGGCGGGCGATGGCCCGTGCGTTCATGATGCCACCCGCCGCCGGAATGCAGGCCCGCCGAATGTCCGGCCGGTTCCAGATCGCCGGCGTCCGGGGGACGGGCCCCATCACGCGCGGAAGGAGCGAGTCCGGTGCCAGCGACGTCGCGGCAGCGGATGGCTCAACGGCCTCAAGCTGGGCCACGCACGATTCGGTGGCTTCAGGGATGCCGAAGAAAAGGGTTCTGATATCAAGCGGACGGCAGATCTCATCAGCCACAACCTGTTGGAACGGACGGCCATCGGCCCGGTGGATCAGCTCGCTGACGAGAAAGCCCCAGGTGGTCGCGTGATAGCCCATCCGCGTGCCCGGCTGCCAGAGCGGCTCAAGCTGGGCGATCGCCGCACAGATGCGGTCCCACTCGCAGACATCCGCGATCGTCACTCCGTCCGGCAGTTGAGGAATGCCGGCGGTATGGGTAAGCACCTGGCGCACGGTGATCGCCGCCTTGCCATTGACTCTGAACTCAGGCCAGTACCGGCACACCGGTTCGTCGTAATCGAGCAGACCGCGCGCTGCAAGTATGTGCACGGCGGTTGCCGCGATGCCCTTGCCGACGGAGAAGACGGTAAACAGCGTGTCGCCGTCAACCACCCGGCCCGAATCTGGATCGGCCGATCCGGACCATGCGTCGACGACGCACTCACCGCCGACATAGGCAACAACCTGGAGACCACGCTCGCCGCCACTCTCCGTGAGCTCGTTCAGGAGGGTTTGGACTTGTTGTTGCGGATCGGCCATGGCGCACCCTCACATGCTGAGCCTGTCGAACATCGGCGACAGCATATCAGCGGGACGGCTTTTGCGCGTGTTCCACCTGATAGTGGGCTGACGATTGTCGCCTTTGTGAAATGGGAACGTGCATCCGTTCAACGCGTTGCGCCGGTTGCCGGCGTCCATGCGACCGGGCACCATGGGAGGCACGCCCAAGGTGATGCCGAGTTTGTGACATGTTTGCCCGGCGATTGATCCGGCCCCTGGAGGGTTCCGCATGGATATCGCGATCTACGCGCGGTACCGCGATGCGGTGCGCGATGCCTATGCACGTGGCATTGGCTGTACATCGGAGGCGTTCGCGACGGAGCGGCTCACGATCGTCGAACGACCGGAACCACCGGCGTGGCCGTATACGGCGCTGCTGGCAACGTTCGGGACCGGCACGGTTCTCAGCATCGAGCCGATCCTCCGATCGTTTGCCGAAGCGCACACGCCGGCGCATCACGTCCAGGCGATGTCACCGGGCTTCGTTCAGTTGCTGATCGAGGAAGGCGACCGGCAGGGCGTTCCGCTGCAATCGACGCGACCGGGGATCTGCTTCACCTTTGGCGAGCAGCCTGCTGCGGTCGTGGCGCCTTCAGGGTTGACGCTCAAACTGGTCGATGCGGCGTGGATGGCGGAAGAGATGCCGCGGCGCCGGTTCGAGAACGGTGTGGGTGAAGTCGGTGTCGCCGGCCGCGACTTCCGAAACCAATGTGCAGCGGTCCTGTTCGACGACATGGAGGCACCCGTCGCCGTCGCTGGTGCCTTCTTGACCTACGGCCTCTTCGAAGTCGGCATCGACGTCGTCCGCAGCCGGCGAGGGCAAGGGTTGGCGCCGATCGTCGTTCGAGCGGTGACGGCCGAGATCGTCCGCCGTGGTGAGGTACCGTTCTACGGTTGCGCCGCCACCAATATCCGCTCCCAGCGGACGGCGCTGGCATCCGGCTACGTGCCCGTGTGCTCGGATGCTGCCATCACCCGCGTTCCACTAAGCGCCCCTCTCGGTGAGTAACCAGCGGCGACCATCAAGGCAGAGGGGATGTTCAGGATGGCAGCCTGACCAGCAGTGCTCCGCGCCGGCGAAAGTCCTCATCCTGGTCCGCGTAGCTGCGCGAAAGGCCAGTGCTCGGCAGATGTTTTTGCCACGCGCTCGTAGTCGCCGAGATATACGCGCCGGGCGCGTATGATGGACACACGATCGTGCGGCCGCGAGGGGAGAGAGATGACAACGGCCAGGGAACATGTCCGCGATGCTCTTGACCGCTTGAGCGACGAGGAAGCCAGGGAGGTATTGGCGCTCGTTCAGGAGATTGAGCGCCGCCGGGACAATTCCGCGATCCTCGAACGGTTGGCAGCCGATCGGACTTTCAGGGTTCCGATCGCCGGCCATACGACGTTTCGCCGTATTGAGCCGATTGATGCGGCGGGTCGGGCGGCATCAGAGCTTCTCGTCGAGGATCGACGTTGATCATCTACTACCTGGATGCGAGTGCGTGGGTGAAACGCTATGTTCGGGAGCCGGGGAGCGATTGGATACAGGATTTGTTCGTCCAGCAACCGCTGCTTGCGTGTGCGTCGCTCGGCTATGTCGAGGTAATGGCGACACTCTCTCGCAAGAGCAGAGCCGGCGAACTCGGCCGGACGCAATTCGATGGGTCAGTGGAAGAATTAGATCGCGATTGGGCGGGGTTCATTGAGGTTCGCTTGGACACCGATACGCTCGCACTCGCCACCGGTGCCGTCCGCCGATATGCGCTGCGTGGTGCAGATGCCGTCCATCTCGCCTCGGCCCTTCTCCTGCGACAGCACCTTACCAACCGCGACGACGAAGTATGGCTGGTTGCAGCGGACGAAGAATTGAAGTCCGCCGCCCAGGCATCTGGCCTGACGGTGTTGGATCCCGCCGAACAAGAGGCGCCGGCACAGCAATCGGCAGGAGAATCGGAGTGACGGATGAGTTGGGGTCACCGAATGGGCCCGGCAATCAGTGCTCCGAGCCGGCGAAAGTCCTCATCTTGGTCTGCGTAGCTGCGCGAGAGGCCGGCGCGTGGCGAGGGATGATACAGCGGCACGAGGAGCCGGCTGTGCCACGAAACCGCGCGGCCGGCATCGCCGCGAAGGGTGAGGCCATGGTGCTCGATCCGGTCGAGGGCGGCGAGCGCCACCGCGCCGAGCGTCACAATCACAGCCGCATCGACCAGCGCGATCTGCGCGCGGAGCCAACCAGAACAGTGCAGCAGTTCGCCCCGGGACGGCGGACGGTTGACGCCTGAATCCGAGCGCGGATTGCACAACACGGCGTTGGTGATGAAGACCTGATCGCGGGTCAAACCGGCATGAGACAGCAGGCGCGAGAACCGCTGCCCGCTGGCATCGCGGCTGAGGGGCATGCCGGTCACCTCACCACCACGCCGGCCCGGCGCCTCGGCGATGAACATGACGCGTGCGCCGGCAGAGCCGTTGGCATCACTGAGCACGCGCCGCCGCCCCTCCATCGTAGGACACCGACGGCACGCCTGTACCTCGGCGATCAGATTGTCAAACTCAACAGCGCTCGTCGGAGCATTGCGCGCAACGGTCAAGGGTTTCATGGCACCACCGTCAAGTGATTATGCTATGCTCGCACAGACCGACGTGCTCTGTGGCGGGGTGGGTCGGAGGCGATGCGGTGATGGTGACGAAGCAGACGGCCCCGGACCGCTCCCGGTGCTTTGGTCAATATCGGCAGCAAAGCGTCCAGTATGCGCTGGCACACTGTCTGGAGTGCCCCAAGTTGAAGGCGTGCGTGCGTCTCACCTGGGGGATGGACAAGCCGCTCCGGCGCTCCCGCCGCGGCGCCTGGGATGAGGCGATGCCCGCCCGCCGCGACGAGCGCGAGGCGATGACCAGCCGGCCGGAGCTGTTGGCGACGTAGGCTCTCCAGTGGCGCCGTTGCGGCGCTGTCAGTTGGGACGCCGGCTTGAGTACGTGGTTCCCACCTGAGACGGTAGCGTTGATGCGAGAGATTCCCCGCGAGCCGGACAACCAGCGATTCCTCCTCAAAGCAATCGGTGAAGCCGGTCGGGAGCTGATGGAGGAACTGTACGGCATCACCGGCCGCGAGGCCGATCGCCGGTCGGCTGACGGCTGGTCCTATCGCCTGATCGCCGCCCACGTCCGTGACAACGAGGAGATTACCGTCTCCTATATCGAGCGCATCCTCTCCCGCCGCAACCCGCACCTGGAAGCATTGGACCCGGAGCGCGTTCTCGACGATCCATCCTCCGTCAACGAGGACATCGATCGCCTCGTCAGCGAATTCCTCTATCTCCGCCGCCAGACCCAATACCTGCTCTACGACCTCACCGACCGCTCCTGGGACCGCTGCGGCATCCACGAATACCGCGGCCCAATCACCGTCCTGCAGCTGGCACGCGAGCTCAACCAACACGACCTGGAACACCTCTGGCAGGTCCGCCGCATGCGCGAGGGCGCACTCAACAGCCGTCGGTAGTATCGGACCGATTTTCACCGCAAAGACGCAGAGGCCGCAAAGGAACGCAAAGAGATATAGA